>NZ_CP133838.1:4911838-5218828 GCF_031432975.1 Buttiauxella selenatireducens
CCAGGCGCGGGTTCCCGTCATTGTTGATGCGGGAATCGGCGCACCGAGCCATGCCGCCGAAGCACTGGAAATGGGGGCTTCGGCAGTACTGGTGAATACCGCGATTGCCGTGGCGCACGATCCCGTGCAGATGGCACACGCTTTCCGGCTCGCCGTTGAAGCAGGAACAATCGCGTTTCAGTCTGGTTTGGGAGTTCGCCACCAGCGGGCGCAAGCCTCCAGCCCGTTGACGCAATTTCTGCAATTCAGCCAGGAGGGCGAGTGATGGCGCATACTTTCACTGACCGCTGGCGTGAACTGGACTGGGATGACATCACGCTGCGCATCAACAGCAAAACCGCAGCCGACGTGGAACACGCTTTAAACGCCAGAAAAATCACCCGCGAACATCTTATGGCACTGCTTTCACCCGCAGCCAGTCAGTATCTTGAATCCCTCGCGCAACAAGCCCAGCAATTAACTCGCCAGCGTTTTGGCAACACGGTGAGTTTTTATGTGCCGCTTTACCTTTCAAACCTCTGCGCCAACGATTGTACATACTGTGGTTTTTCGATGAGTAACAAGCTCAAACGTAAAACACTGGATGAACAAGAAATTGAGCGGGAATGCGAGGCAATTCGCAAACTGGGTTTTGAGCATTTGCTGTTGGTGACCGGCGAACACCAGACCAAAGTGGGCATGGATTATTTCCGTCAACACCTCCCCGCCATTCGCCGCCAGTTCAGCTCGCTGCAAATGGAAGTGCAGCCGCTGGATGAAGAGGAATATGCCGAACTCAAAACGCTGGGGCTGGATGGCGTGATGGTTTATCAGGAAACCTATCATCAGGCGGTTTACGCGCAGCATCATTTGCGCGGCAACAAGCAGGATTTCTTCTGGCGTCTGGAAACACCAGACAGACTGGGCCGCGCGGGGATAGACAAAATCGGCCTTGGCGCGTTGATTGGTTTATCGGATAGCTGGCGTACTGACTGTTTTATGGTGGCGGAGCATTTGCTGTGGCTACAACAAAACTACTGGCAAAGCCGTTATTCGATTTCGTTTCCGCGTATACGTCCCTGCACGGGCGGTGTAGAACCGGCATCAATCATGACGGAAAGCCAACTGGTGCAGGTGATATGCGCCTTTCGTCTACTGTCGCCAGACGTAGAACTTTCGCTTTCTACGCGCGAATCCCCCTGGTTCCGGGATCATATGATTCCGCTCGCGATTAATAACGTCAGCGCCTTTTCCAAAACTCAGCCGGGAGGCTATGCCGATAATCATCCAGAGCTTGAACAGTTTGCACCGCATGACGGGCGTACACCGAATGAAGTCGCCGCTGCCCTAACACGTTCGGGCTTGCAACCTGTCTGGAAGGATTGGGACAGTTTTTTGGGGCGGTAACTGCCGCCCCATTCAGATGCTAATAGACGGTCACTTTAGCAACCTTGGCAACTTTACCATCACGAGAAGGCGTATCGGGAGTTACGCCTAATTTAATTGCGCTATAAAGCCCGGCGAGTTGCGCGAACACCACATAAATTAACGCAGTCCAGGATTCATGGTAATCCGCCAGTTCCGGAGCGGCAAAATGGAAATAACAATCTCCCAGTTTGCTTCCGGCTGGCAACTCATCATGGCCGATTGCGATAACCTGCGCCCCTGCGCTACGCTCACGCGTCAACTCAGTCATCATGTCGATGTCATAACGGTGGATTTCCGGACGCGCGGCAAGATAACCAATTATCGTCGCATCACGGTTAATAATCAGTTTCGGACCATGGCGGAATTCCAGCATCGAATGCCAGGCCGTCATCACATTGCCGTTGCCCATTTCCAGCAGTTTGAGGCTGGTTTCACAGGCAATGGCTTTTAAAGATAACGAGCCGACAGCAACAACATTATTACGTGACTGCGCCGCCCATTGTTCGATATCAGCGGCATAGTGAGTCAAAAAGTGGTTCATGCCACGCTGCAAAACGGGAAGCACTTTTTCGGCTTCCGCCCAACCCGCCGGGGCCACCAGCAACATCAGGTACCAAAGTGGAACGGTGAATTCAGAAGTGGCGGCAAAACTACCGTTTGAAGTGCCTTCTGGTACCGGGATAAACAGCCCTTCGGTATGCTGCTGTGCGAGTTGTGCAAGGCGGCTACTGGCGTTGTTAGTCACCGCCAGATGGCGCAATTTCGGGTTGGCGGCGAGTGCACGCTCCACAACCTTAACTGTCTCTGGTGTGTTACCCGAGCTACTCACGGAAACCAATACGGTATTTTCTTGCAAGCTTTCAGGCATGAGCACCAGATCCGTTGCCGGTACCACATCGATGTGATTGGGTACGACACTACGTAACCAATTCACGCTCGCTTGTGCGGCCAACAACGAGGAACCCGCTCCGGTGATGAGAATGCGTGTGTGGGAATCGCCTTTGTTCCAGAACGCTTCAATAACGGGCTGCTGAGCTTTTATTTGCTCCAGCCCTTCTTGCCATAAACGCGGCTGAGCCACGATGGCTTCAACGGTTAAACGGGCGCCCTTTTGCTGCCAGTACGCTTCATTATGATTTAACATGTTTATTTTCCACCTCTTATGGAACTTGCGCCGCGCCGGAAAATTGCTTTAGCATGCCGACACTCGCACTTTTATTCGTTAACAACCCTATCGGGGGAACCATGAAACCGGTGTACATCCTTATTCGCGATACGCTGAAAAGCGATATTCAGAACCAAAAGTACCCGGTTGGCTCCCTGATCCCTTCTGAGCGCGAACTGGCGGAAACCTACCAGGTCACGCGTGCTACGGTGCAAAAAGCCATTGCTCAAATGGAGCAGGAAGGCCTGGTCAAAAAAGTGGTTGGCAAAGGCACTTATGTAAACCGAGCCTTTGCCCCGCCGGTTTATCTACTCAACCCTGACGGGGAAAGCAGCGCGCTGGGCGTCACAAAAGAATTGAGTGGTAAAGTCACTATCACCAGCCGCCTGATTTACCATGTCCAGCAACCTGCGGGGGACTACCTCGCAAACCAATTTAGTGTTTCGGCTACCGAACCCGTTCACGCCATCCGCCGTGTTCGCCTGTTTGATGGCGTGCCGGTGTTAGTCGAAGACAGCTACATTCCATTAGCGATTGTCGATGTCATTGACGACGACGTGCTGCAAAACCACTCTCTGTATGCGTTTATCGAAGATAAGTGCCAGCAAAAAATCGGCGGCACGGACTCCGTTGTTGGGGCCAGCCTGTTTGATGATGTGATGGCGGCACTGCTCGAAATTCCCGTAAACTCACCCATGCTGCACATTAAAGAAAGCACCTGGCTTGAGGACGGCACGGTTTTTAACTACTCCTGGAGCTACAACCGTGGCGACCTATTCAGAATGCGCAGCCGAAAAATCCTTATTCCTTAAAGAATTGCGGTAGATATTCACGGTGCGCTTCAAGCAATTCATCAAGCACGACTTTTGCTACCTTGCCTGACGGCACAAGTGGGTTCAGCGTCAATGCCTGCAAAGCTGCACCGTAATCACCTGTCACTGCGGCTTCCACGGCCATCTCTTCCCATGATTTCATCAATGAAACCAGCCCAGAAACGGTGGCAGGCAGCGGGTCATTATTCAGCGGAATTGCGCCGTATCGCCCAATAACACAGGTCGTTTCAATGGCGACGTTATCCGGGAGTGAACGAATCGCCCCGTTGTTGCGTACGTTGACCGTCATCAGGAGGTTTTTGTCGTTATAGATTGCGCTGATTAGCTCGCAGGCGGCTTCTGAGTAATAGGCCCCACCGCGCTGCTCTAGCTGTTTTGGTTTTTCATGCAAATGTGGATTTCGATAGAGTTCGAATAATTCATGCTCTACCGCCTGCACCACTTCCCCGCGCGTTCCATGTTCTTCGAATTCCTGAAGCTGCTTTTCCAACACATCACTGGTGGCGTAGTAATACTGATGGTACGGACAAGGGATTACGCCAAGATGCTGGATTTGTTCCTGGAGCCAGGGAATATCGGGAATGTTTTTTGGCTTATGTTCGCTGTCGTACTTGAGGTTTTTCAGCACCTCAGGCATGACATCTTTACCATCCATGTAGACATGGGTGCCGTAAAGAAAATGATTTAATCCAACGAGTTGCAGGAGGAAGCGAGATTTATCCACGCCGAGAATTTCGGCCACCATGCGCTGCATTGATTGTGAAAGATTACATAAACCAACGCATTTGATTTTGCTGTGCTTGATAACAGCTTCGGTCACGATGCCGCTTGGATTGGTGAAGTTAATCAGCCAGGCATCAGGGCATAACTCCTCCATATCGCGACAAATATCCAGAATCACTGGAATGGTGCGCAGGGCTTTTGCCAGGCCACCCGCTCCATTTGTTTCCTGGCCGATTAGCCCGTGTGACAAAGGGATACGTTCGTCTTTAATGCGTGCATCGAGTTGCCCAACACGCAACTGGGTAGTGACAAAGTCGGCATCTTTGAGCGCTTCGCGCCTGTCGAGCGTTAGATGAACCTGGCAATCAATGCCCGCTGCTTCAACCATGCGTTTGGCCAGATTGCCAACGATCTCAAGTTTTTCACGCCCCGCCTCTACGTCCACGAGCCAGATTTCTTTAATTGGCATTTCTGCATAGCGCTGGATAAAACCTTCGATAATCTCTGGCGTATATGAACTGCCGCCACCGATAGTCACTATCTTTAATTTATTATTCATTACGTAATCCTTCTTTATATTCCAGGGTTATTTCATCCTGATTAACGATACTTTCTTCCAGCTCGTTTTCTTCTCGCAGATACTGTTTATCCAGCGTCATAACGAACGGATAATAAATTGTCATCGCGACAGCGAGGTTAATGGCCTGGAACAACATGCCTTTCCAGCCGCAGATTAAAAAACCACTGATAAAAATAGGTGTGGTCCAGGGAATTTCCAGACCCGATGTCAATGGCAGCCAGCCAAATGCCATAGCGCTATAGGTTATTACGCAAAGTACAACCGGAACGATGATGAATGGGATAAACAACAGTGGGTTTAGTGCAATGGGAACACCAAATATAATTGGCTCATTAATATTAAAAATAGCGGCTGGAGAGGCAAGTTTGGCGATTTCACGCATGCGTTTGCTCTTCGCGCGGAACAACATCACCAGGAGCATAGCCAGAGTAAAACCCGTCCCGCCGCAAATTAAGAACACATCGCGGAACTGCTGGGTAATGATGTTTACTGGCGGCAGGCCTTGTTTCATTGCCTGCATGTTTTCAAGTGTTAATGAACGCCAGATTGGCCCCATGATGGCAGTCACGATAGAGTCGCCATGCAGGCCGAAAAACCAGAAGAAGCTGACAAAAAACTCCGCCACCATCTGCGACGGTAGCGTGTTACCAAGGTGCATCATCGGTGCTTGCAGCACTTTGAAAATCATCTCCTGGGCCGTACCAAACGGCGTGATTTCAAAAACCAGACGAAGCAGCCAGAAGATAACAACAATCAAAAATGACGGAATGAGCGAGCTGAAGCTATTGGCTACCGCTGGCGGGACGCTATCCGGCATTGAAATCATCAGCCGTGGATGGTTGAACAACCTGTAGAGCCGAACCGCCACCAGCGTGACAATTAAAGACAGGAATAGCCCCTGCGCACCAAGCGCAAAGGTCGGAATGACATCCGTAATTGCGCCGCCATTTTCTTGCGGCATTCTGAACGGCGTGACAATTAAAAAAGCCACCAGTGAAATTAACACACAGGATATTTCATTTAACTGCCAGCGCTTTGCGAGGCTTATACTGGTACTGACCACCACCAGCAATGCCATCACAGAGTAAGTGGCATCAAGAATATAGTTTAATTGCCCAATAAAATGCTCACCGAAAATTCGAATAATAAATTCGCTATATCCCGGAATAGGCAAATTAGCTATCAGCAAAAAGAAAGAACCAATAATCAGAAATGGCATGATCCGAATAAAGCCATCTTTAATGGCCGAGAGATAATCATTCCCTTCAATCTTCATTGCCAGAGGCAATATTTTCCTTTCCATAAATGCAGTGAAATTATTCATGTTGTCACTCACTGTGCTGGTTTTTGTGTTGGTGGTATATACCACTAGACTGAAGACTATGTAGTTCACCGTTTTGTGTCAATGGAGCGCAAACGTGTTTCTCTGGAATATGCGGATTTTGTGAGCAGCAACACAATCAAAGCGATTATGGAAACTAAAAAATGTAACCGGTTTCAGCCCTGATAAGTTTCTTTTGTGATACCTCACACACAATCATCGTAAAGCGGTTGTTGTAGCGAGGCGTCACGGATAATTATCAGTGTATCGAACGGACACTGAGAGCAGATCTATGAAGAATATCGTTTTGTGTTGTGCAGCGGGTATGTCGACTAGCATTTTGGTCCAACGCATGAAGGACGCCGCTCAGAAGAAGGGTATTGAAGTCTCTATCAAGGCAGTGCCGGTTGCCGAATTCAAAGACAATATCGACACCGCCGATATTGTGCTGTTAGGCCCGCAAGTTAAATATGAGCACGCCAAATTACAGGCGATCGCAGAGCCAATGGGTAAAACTGTTGCGGTCATCGATATGATGGATTACGGAATGATGAAAGGTGATGTCGTTCTGGATAAAGCTTTGAAAATGATGGAGTCGTAAAACGTGGAAGATTTAGAAACGATTATCATGGAATTGTTGGTCAATGCGGGTAGCGCACGCAGCCAGGCACTGACAGCGCTGCAAATGGCGCGTAAAGGTGATTTCGCAGCGGCTCAACAAGCGATGGAAGAATCTCGTGAGTTTGTAAAACATGCGCACAAAATTCAGACCCAGCTTATCGGGTTAGATGAAGGCACCGGTAAACTTCCAGTTAACTTGATTACCGTACATTCGCAGGATCACCTGATGAATGCGATGGTGATTCAGGATTTAGCCGAAGATATGATTGAATTGTATCGCCGCCTGCCATTAGCTAACTGATTAATCGTCATTCCTAAAATTGAATTATTTTAGTTATATTTCAATTGGTTCAGACGAAAAAAAACCGCTCTTTCGAGCGGTTTTTGTTTTTAGCGACTCTAACGATTAATCGTTGTTGTTGCCGCCCAGACCACCGGCATTCAGAAGCTCTGCCAGGCTGGCAGTTGCATCTTCAGCAGTAACCTGAGGTACAACAGGCGCTTCGCCCGCTGCACGACGGCGCATACGATCCTGGTGATACGCATAACCGGTACCAGCTGGGATCAAGCGACCCACGATTACGTTCTCTTTCAGGCCGCGCAGTTCGTCACGTTTACCCGCAACAGCTGCTTCGGTAAGCACACGAGTTGTCTCCTGGAACGATGCCGCGGAGATGAAGGACTCGGTTGCCAGAGAGGCTTTGGTGATACCCAGCAGATCACGTGTGAAGGACACGTTAATCTTGCCGTTCGCTTCCAGTTCGCGGTTAGCGATCTTGACGCGAGAGTATTCAGCCTGCTCACCTTCCAGGAAGTCAGAACCACCAGCGCTAACGATAGTTGCTTTACGCAACATCTGACGCACGATGACTTCGATGTGTTTATCGTTAATCTTAACGCCTTGCAGACGGTAAACGTCCTGCACTTCGTTGGTGATGTAACGAGTCACAGCATACACGCCACGCAGACGCAGAATGTCATGCGGAGATTCTGGACCATCGGAAACCACGTCACCGCGTTCTACCACTTCGCCTTCGAACACGTTCAGCTGACGCCACTTAGGAATCATCTCTTCGTAAGCATCGCTGCCATCGAGTGGAGAGATTACCAGACGGCGCTTGCCTTTGGTTTCTTTACCGAAGGAGATGATCCCGCTGATTTCAGCAAGGATAGCTGGCTCTTTCGGACGACGTGCTTCGAACAAGTCCGCTACGCGTGGCAGACCACCGGTAATATCCTTGGTACCGCTGGATTCCTGAGGAATACGCGCCAGGGCATCACCCGCACTGATCTGAATGCCGTCTTCCAACTGAACAATTGCTTTACCCGGCAGGAAGTACTGCGCTGGCATATCGGTACCAGGGATCAGTACGTCATTGCCTTGAGCATCAACAATTTTCAGAGCAGGACGCAAGTCTTTACCACCCGCGGTACGTTCTGCAGAATCCAGAACAACCAGAGATGACAGACCTGTCAGTTCGTCGGTCTGACGAGTAATGGACTGGCCGTCGATCATGTCAGTAAAGCGGATGAAACCACTTACTTCAGAGATGACTGGCATGGTGTGCGGATCCCAGTTTGCTACGGTTTCGCCCGCTGCAACCTGCTCGCCATCACCTTTGCCCATTACCGCACCGTAAGGAACTTTATAGCTCTCTTTAGTACGACCGAATTCGTCAATCAGTTTCAGTTCAGTGTTACGAGAAGTCACTACCAGTTTACCGGCAGAGTTCACAACAGACTTCGCGTTGCTGAGCTTGATGCTACCTTTGTTCTTAACCTGAATGCTGGATTCAGCAGCAGAACGAGATGCCGCACCACCGATGTGGAACGTACGCATCGTCAGCTGAGTACCTGGTTCACCGATGGACTGTGCCGCGATAACCCCGATAGCTTCACCTTTGTTGATGATGTGGCCACGAGCCAGGTCACGACCATAACAGTGAGCACATACGCCGAAGTCAGTTTCGCAACCCACAACGGAACGTACTTTCACGCTATCAACAGAGTTAGCTTCTAACAGGTCACACCATTGCTCGTTCAGCAGGGTGTTACGTGTTACCAGAATATCAGCAGTACCAGGTTTCAGTACGTCTTCAGCCGTTACACGACCCAATACGCGATCGCGCAGTGGTTCTTTAACGTCGCCGCCTTCGATAACCGGAGTCATCGTGATACCTTCGAGGGTGCCACAATCGTCTTCGGTAACAACCAGATCCTGCGCAACGTCAACCAGACGACGCGTCAGATAACCGGAGTTCGCAGTTTTCAGTGCGGTATCCGCCAGACCTTTACGAGCACCGTGCGTGGAGATGAAGTACTGGAGTACGTTCAGACCTTCACGGAAGTTCGCGGTGATTGGCGTTTCGATGATGGAGCCATCTGGCTTAGCCATCAGACCACGCATACCTGCCAACTGACGAATCTGTGCCGCAGAACCACGAGCACCGGAGTCGGCCATCATGTAAATGCTGTTGAAGGAAACTTGCTGCTCTTCGACGCCGTCACGGTTAATAACGGATTCAGTTTGCAGGTTGTCCATCATCGCTTTGGATACACGATCGTTCGCCGCAGCCCAGATATCGATAACTTTGTTATAGCGTTCGCCTGCTGTAACCAGACCGGACTGGAACTGTTCCTGAATCTCAGCAACTTCAGCTTCCGCTTCAGAGATGATTTCAGTTTTCTTCGCTGGGATGACCATGTCATCAATACCAACAGAAACACCTGAACGCGCTGCATATGCAAAGCCGGTGTACATTGTTTGGTCAGCAAAGATTACTGTCGGTTTCAGACCCAGAATGCGGTAACAAGTGTTCAGCATTTTGGAGATGGCTTTCTTACCCAACGCCTGGTTGATGATGGAGTAAGGCAGACCTTTCGGTACGATCATCCACAGAATCGCACGACCAACGGTGGTGTCGATTAAGCTGGTTTTCGCAACGAACTCTTCGTTTTCGTCTTTTTCGTACTCAGTGATACGCACTTTTACACGCGCATGCAGAGAGGCCAGACCTGCGCGATAGATACGCTCAGCTTCTTTAGGGCCAGTCAGCACCATGCCTTCGCCTTTGGCGTTAACACAGTCACGGGTCATGTAGTACAGACCCAATACAACGTCCTGAGAAGGAACGATGATTGGCTCGCCGTTCGCAGGTGACAGGATGTTGTTGGTAGACATCATCAGCGCACGCGCTTCCAACTGAGCTTCAAGCGTCAGTGGAACGTGTACTGCCATCTGGTCACCATCGAAGTCGGCGTTATATGCCGCACAAACCAGCGGGTGAAGCTGGATAGCTTTACCTTCGATCAGTACTGGCTCAAATGCCTGGATACCCAAACGGTGCAGAGTTGGTGCACGGTTCAGCAGTACCGGGTGTTCGCGGATAACTTCGTCCAGGATATCCCAAACGACAGCTTCTTCGCGCTCAACCATTTTCTTCGCAGCTTTAATGGTGGTAGCAAGACCACGCAATTCCAGCTTGCCATAGATGAACGGCTTGAACAGCTCCAGTGCCATTTTCTTAGGCAGACCGCACTGATGCAGACGCAGGTATGGACCTACGGTGATTACAGAACGACCGGAGTAGTCAACACGTTTACCCAACAAGTTCTGACGGAAACGACCCTGCTTACCTTTGATCATATCGGCCAAAGATTTCAGAGGACGTTTGTTAGAACCCGTAATCGCACGACCGCGACGGCCGTTATCCAGCAGGGCATCTACCGCTTCCTGCAGCATACGTTTTTCGTTACGTACGATGATGTCAGGAGCAGCAAGATCCAGCAGACGTTTCAGACGGTTGTTACGGTTGATAACGCGACGATACAGATCGTTCAGATCTGAGGTTGCGAAACGACCACCATCCAGCGGTACCAATGGACGCAGATCTGGCGGCAGAACCGGCAGAACTGTCAGGATCATCCACTCTGGTTTGTTACCAGATTGAACGAACGCTTCCAGCAGTTTGATACGCTTGGTCAGCTTTTTACGTTTGGTTTCGGAGTTGGTTTCGTTCAGCTCTTCACGCAGAGTTTCACACTCTTGCTCCAGATCCATGTTTTTCAACAAGGCCTGAATAGCTTCCGCACCCATCTTCGCATCGAATTCGTCACCGAACTCTTCCAGCGCATCCAGATACTGCTCTTCAGTCAGGATCTGACGACGCTCGAGGTTGGTCATACCGCCTTCGATTACCACATATGATTCGAAGTAAAGAACACGTTCGATATCACGCAGTGGCATATCCAGCAGCAAGCCGATACGAGACGGCAGAGACTTCAGGAACCAAATGTGTGCAGTTGGGGAAGCCAGTTCGATGTGACCCATGCGCTCACGGCGCACTTTAGTTTGGGTGACTTCAACGCCGCACTTCTCACAAATGACACCACGGTGTTTCAGGCGCTTGTACTTACCGCACAAGCACTCATAGTCTTTTACTGGCCCGAAAATACGAGCACAGAACAGACCGTCACGTTCTGGTTTGAACGTACGGTAGTTAATGGTTTCCGGCTTTTTAACTTCGCCGAACGACCATGAACGAATCATGTCTGGCGATGCCAGAGCAATTTTGATCGCATCAAACTCTTCGGTCTTAGTTTGCGCTTTCAGAAACTTAAGTAAGTCTTTCACGGATTAGCTCCCGTCGGAGTGAGACTTCTCAGAGACGTCCGGTGTGACCCGGACATCCTGTAACCAGTACAGCAGATACGAGTGATTACTCGTCTTCCAGCTCGATGTTGATACCCAGCGAACGGATTTCTTTCAACAATACGTTGAAGGATTCCGGCATGCCTGGTTCCATCTGATGGTTACCGTCCACGATGTTTTTATACATCTTGGTACGGCCATTAACGTCATCAGACTTAACAGTCAGCATTTCCTGCAGGGTATAAGCAGCACCGTAAGCTTCCAGCGCCCACACTTCCATCTCACCGAAGCGCTGACCACCGAACTGAGCCTTACCACCCAGCGGCTGCTGAGTAACCAGGCTGTAAGAACCGGTAGAACGCGCGTGCATTTTGTCATCAACCAAGTGGTTCAGTTTCAGCATGTACATGTAACCTACGGTTACTGGACGCTCAAACTGCTCACCGCTACGGCCATCAAACAGTGTGATCTGGCCGGAAGTCGGCAGGTCACCCAGTTTCAACAGCTCTTTGATTTCCGACTCTTTTGCACCGTCGAAGACAGGAGTAGCAATCGGCATACCTTTTTTCAGGTTCTCAGCCAGACGCAGAACTTCATCGTCGGTGAAGGTGTTCAGGTCAACTTTCTGACGAACATCTGAACCCAAATCGTATGCTTTCTGGATAAATTCACGCAGCTTGGAAACTTCTTCCTGCTTCTTCAGCATAGCGTTGATTTTCTCGCCGATGCCTTTAGCAGCCATACCCAAGTGGGTTTCCAGAATCTGACCGATGTTCATACGAGATGGTACGCCCAGCGGGTTCAGTACGATGTCAACCGGCGTGCCGTTTTCATCGTAAGGCATATCTTCGATCGGGTTGATCTTGGAGATAACACCTTTGTTCCCGTGACGACCTGCCATCTTGTCACCAGGTTGAATCTGACGTTTAACGGCCAGATACACTTTAACGATTTTCAGCACGCCAGGTGCCAGGTCATCGCCCTGAGTGATTTTGCGGCGCTTAGCTTCAAGTTTCTTCTCAAACTCGTGCTTCAGCTCGTCGTACTGCTCTGCCAGCTGTTCCAGCTGGTTTTGCTTCTCTTCGTCAGTCAGACCCAGTTCCAACCAGCGATCGCGTGGCAATTTGTCGAGCTTCTCAGCTTCAACACCGCCAGCAACCAGCACAGCATGGATACGTGCAAACAGACCAGCTTCAAAGATTTGCAGTTCTTCAGTCAGGTCTTTCTTAGCCTGCTTCAGTTGCATCTCTTCGATTTCCAGCGCGCGCTTGTCTTTTTCCACGCCATCGCGAGTAAAGACTTGCACATCGATAACGGTACCGGAAACGCCGTTTGGTACGCGCAGAGAAGAGTCTTTAACGTCAGACGCTTTCTCACCGAAGATTGCACGCAGCAGTTTCTCTTCTGGAGTCAGCTGGGTTTCGCCTTTAGGCGTTACCTTACCAACCAGAATGTCACCACCGGTCACTTCAGCACCGATATAAACGATACCGGATTCATCCAGTTTGGAGAGAGCTGCTTCACCCACGTTAGGGATATCAGCGGTGATCTCTTCTGGCCCCAGCTTGGTGTCACGAGACACACATGCCAGTTCCTGGATGTGAATAGTTGTGAAACGATCTTCCTGAACAACACGCTCGGATACGAGGATGGAGTCTTCGAAGTTGTAACCGTTCCACGGCATGAACGCTACGCGCATGTTCTGGCCAAGAGCCAGCTCACCGAGGTCAGTAGACGGACCGTCTGCCAACACGTCGCCACGTTCAACTGGCTCACCCAGAGACACACAAGGCATCTGGTTGATACAGGTATTCTGGTTAGAACGGGTGTATTTGGTCAGGTTGTAGATGTCGATACCAGCTTCACCAGCCAGCATTTCGTCTTCGTTAACTTTGATAACGATACGAGAAGCATCAACGTACTGAACAGTACCGCCACGTTTAGCAACTGCAGTAACACCGGAGTCAACGGCAACAGCACGTTCCATACCAGTACCAACCAGCGGCTTATCAGCGCGCAGAGTTGGAACGGCCTGACGTTGCATGTTCGCACCCATCAATGCACGGTTGGCGTCATCGTGTTCCAGGAACGGGATCAGGGATGCACCGACGGAAACCACCTGTTGGGTGGAAACGTCCATGTAGTCAACCTGGTCGTTGCTGAACAAGCTTGATTCGCCTTTGCTACGGCAAGTTACGAGGTCGTCTACGAAACGGCCTTCTTCGTCCAGGTTGGTGTTCGCCTGAGCGATAACGTAGTTACCTTCTTCAATAGCAGAAAGGTAATGAATCTCGTCAGTCACAACACCTTCAACAACGCGACGATACGGAGTTTCTAAGAAACCGTATTCGTTAGTCTGTGCATATACAGACAGGGAGTTGATCAGACCGATGTTCGGACCTTCAGGGGTTTCGATTGGACATACACGACCGTAGTGGGTTGGGTGTACGTCACGTACTTCGAAGCCTGCACGCTCACGGGTCAAACCACCCGGGCCGAGTGCGGAGATACGACGTTTGTGCGTAATCTCGGACAACGGGTTGTTCTGGTCCATGAACTGAGACAGCTGGCTGGAACCGAAGAACTCTTTAACCGCAGCAGAGATAGGCTTGGCGTTGATCATATCCTGAGGCATCAGGGTATCGAGATCGCCCAGAGACAGACGCTCTTTAACCGCACGCTCTACACGTACCAGGCCAACGCGGAATTGGTTTTCCGCCATTTCGCCTACGGAACGGATACGACGGTTGCCGAGGTGGTCGATATCATCCACTTCGCCCTGGCCGTTACGAATACCGATCAGCTTACGCATTACCTGGATGATGTCGTCTTTGCTCAGGATACCTGAACCTTCGATCTCATCACGCAGCAGGGAACGGTTGAACTTCATACGACCAACCGCTGACAAGTCATAACGGTCTTCGGAGAAGAACAGGTTCTCGAACAGATTTTCAGCCGCTTCGCGAGTTGGTGGCTCGCCAGGACGCATCATGCGATAGATTTCAACCAGCGCGCTCAGGCGATCGTTGGTTGGGTCGACACGGATGGTTTCAGAAATGTATGCGCCGTGATCCAGGTCGTTGGTAAACAGCGTTTCGATACGCTTATGACCACACTGGCTCAGCTTAGCCAACAGATCCAAAGACAGTTCCATGTTCGCCGGGCAAATCAGTTCGCCAGTCGATGCATCAACGTAGTCTTTAGCCGCGACTTTACCAGCAATATATTCAACCGGAACTTCGATAAGCTTAATATCGTCTTTTTCCAGCTGACGAATATGGCGCGCAGTAATACGGCGGCCTTTTTCGACATAGATTTTGCCGTCAGCTTCGATGTCAAAGGATGCAGTCTCACCACGAAGGCGTTCTGGCACCAATTCCATCTGCAGCTTGTTGTCACGGATTTCGAAATTAACTTTCTCAAAGAACAGATCAAGAATCTGCTCAGTGGTGTACTGCAATGCGCGCAGGATGATAGTCGCAGGGAGTTTACGGCGACGGTCGATACGCACGAACAGGTTGTCTTTCGGGTCGAATTCGAAATCCAGCCAGGAACCACGGTAAGGGATGATACGTGCGTTATACAGCACCTTCCCAGAAGAGTGGGTTTTACCTTTGTCACTATCGAAGAACACGCCTGGGCTACGGTGTAACTGAGAAACGATAACACGCTCAGTACCGTTGATAACGAAGGTGCCGTTATCAGTCATGAGTGGAATTTCACCCATGTAGACTTCTTGTTCTTTAATATCTTTAACGGTGCCTTCCGGCGCTTCACGCTCGTAGATCACCAGACGCAGTTTTACGCGCAGGGGAGCGGAATACGTCACGCCGCGGATTTGACATTCTTTCACGTCAAATACCGGCTCGCCCAGACGATAGCTCACATATTGCAGCTCAGAGTTACCGCTGTAGCTTGCAATAGGGAACACGGAACGGAAAGCCGCTTCCAGACCGTACTGGCCTTCAGGATCTTGCTCGATGAACTTCTGGAACGAGTCAAGCTGGATAGAAAGGAGATAAGGAATGTCCAAAACTTGTGGACGCTTTCCAAAATCCTTACGAATACGTTTTTTCTCGGTATAGGAGTAAACCATAGGGTTCCTCAGCTCGCTGACAAGTCGACCCATCTGCCCGACAAGGGGACAGTTTGTGCAACACTATTTTGTGGACCGGAAAGTGGAACACTTTCCGCAATACCTGTTTCTATCACTCTTAAACCATTTCGCTACGCTTTACCCCGGAACTCCCGGCATAGAAAGTCGTAGTATATTAAGTCGTAGATAGAGACAAGCATTGAAAGGTAACCAGCAGTCAAACAGTGTGAAATGCTACTGGTACCCTACAGCGCAAAAAGGCTGGTGACTAAAAAGTCACCAGCCATCAGCCTAATTTCTCAGGCTGCAACCGGAAAGGTTGGCTTATTTAACTTCAACTTCAGCGCCAGCTTCTTCCAGAGATTTTTTCAGAGCTTCTGCGTCATCTTTGCTCACGCCTTCTTTCAGCGCAGCTGGAGCGGATTCAACCAGGTCTTTAGCTTCTTTCAAGCCCAGACCAGTTGCGCTACGTACTGCTTTGATGACGGCAACTTTGTTAGCGCCAGCAGCTTTCAGAATAACGTCGAACTCAGTTTTTTCTTCAACAGCTTCAGCTGGGCCTGCAGCAACAGCTACAGCGGCAGCAGCAGAAACGCCGAATTTTTCTTCCATTGCAGAAATCAGTTCAACAACATCCATTACAGACATAGCTGCAACTGCTTCAATGATTTGATCTTTAGTGATAGACATAACAATTGTTCCTGAAAATCAGAATAAGTTTATACGTAAGCAAATGCGTTAGAAAGAAAAGTGCTATTAAGCAGCTTCTTTCTGATCGCGTACAGCAGCCAGAGTGCGAACCAATTTGCCTGCAGAGGCTTCTTTCATGGTTGCCATCAGGCGTGCGATTGCTTCTTCGTAGGTTGGCAGAGTTGCCAGGCGATCGATTTGCGATGCAGGGATCAATTCACCTTCAAAGGCTGCAGCTTTAACCTCAAATTTTGCATTCGCTTTAGCGAATTCTTTGAACAGACGAGCAGCAGCGCCCGGGTGTTCCATAGAATATGCAATCAAGGTTGGACCAACAAACGTGTCTTTCAGGCACTCGAACTGAGTACCTTCAACAACGCGGCGCAGCAAGGTGTTACGAACAACACGCATGTAAACGCCAGCTTCACGACCTGCTTTACGCAGTTCAGTCATTTTACCTACGGTAACGCCACGGGAATCCGCAACAACCGCAGACAGCGCACCTTTGGCTACTTCGCTGACTTCAGCAACAATCGCTTGTTTGTCTTGAAGATTTAAAGCCATTAGCTTTGCTCCTGGATATTAGCCGGGGTTTCCCCCGGAAATCACTTCATTCATTACCAAAACGATAATGAACGTCGACATACGGTGAGCAGAAACAAGCCAAAGACTATCAAAAATATTCTTCAGGTTCTGTCACCGTCTACGCAGGGAATTAAGTTTCTTGTGAAACTCCTGCGGTCTTGGACGGAGGCCTGGATAAGGCCAGGCTCCAACCGAAAATTCTGTGCGCCTTACATAGTAAGGCAACGGGCGTAAGATTTTAGACTAATCGAACGCCCGCGTAAAGCAGTGAATCTTAGTTCACTACTGCGCTCAGACCAGACTGGTCGATCGCAACACCTGCACCCATAGTGGTAGACAGGCTAACTTTCTTAATGAAAACGCCTTTAGCTTGAGATGGTTTAGCTTTTTTCAGCGCAACCAGCAGAGCTTCCAGGTTTTCTTTCAGTTTGTCAGTGTCAAAATCCACTTTACCGATGGTGGTGTGAATGATGCCGTTTTTGTCGTTACGGTAACGAACCTGACCAGCTTTTGCGTTCTTAACCGCTTCAGCAACGTTAGGTGTTACAGTACCAACTTTCGGGTTAGGCATCAGGCCACGTGGACCCAGAACCTGGCCCAGCTGGCCAACAACGCGCATTGCATCTGGAGATGCGATAACAACGTCAAAGTTCATTTCGCCTTTTTTGATCTGGTCAGCCAGATCTTCCATACCTACCAGCTCAGCGCCAGCAGCTTTAGCTGCTTCTGCGTTAGGGCCTTGGGCAAATACGGCTACGCGAACTGAACGGCCAGTACCGTGCGGCAGTACAGTTGCACCACGTACGTTCTGGTCTGATTTACGAGCGTCGATGCCGAGGTTTACAGCAACGTCAACGCTTTCTACGAATTTAGCAGTGGCCAGCTCTTTCAGCAGAGCAACGGCTTCGTTGATGTCGTACTGTTTAGTTGCATCAACTTTGTCACGGATCACGCGCATGCGCTTGGTCAGTTTAGCCATTTCTTAATCCTCCACTACCAGGCCCATGGAACGAGCAGTACCTTCGATGGAGCGAGTCATCGCTTCAACGTCAGAACCAGTCATGTCCGCAGCTTTGGTTTCTGCGATTTCACGCACCTGAGCACGGGTCACTTTACCCACTTTGTCTTTGTTCGGCTTACCGGAACCAGACTTGATACCTGCAGCTTTCTTCAACAGAACAGCAGCCGGTGGAGTTTTAGTAACGAAAGTGAAAGAACGGTCAGCATAAACGGTAATAACAACCGGAATTGGCAGACCTTTCTCCATGGAATCAGTTTTGGCGTTGAACGCTTTACAGAATTCCATGATGTTAACACCTTGCTGACCCAGAGCTGGACCAACTGGTGGACTTGGGTTCGCCATACCAGCTGCAACTTGCAACTTGACGTAGGCTTGTACTTTCTTAGCCATCTTAATTTCCTCTAGTGGGTTATAACGCCTTACACAATGAAGGCTCCCCGTGAATAAATCGTTTTATACGTACAGGACGTATAAAAACAAAAGGCGCGAAATTGTAGTTCAATCTCGCGCCTTGTGCAACGAATAATCGCTGCTTTTACAAGCTAACTTTTAAGCTTTCTCTACCTGAGCAAAATCCAGCTCAACCGGCGTAGCACGACCAAAGATAGATACAGAAACCTTCAAGCGGCTCTTTTCGTAATCTACTTCTTCAACCACACCGTTAAAGTCGGCAAACGGACCATCACTGACGCGTACCATCTCGCCTGGCTCAAACAGCGTTTTAGGACGCGGCTTATCACCAACCTGCTGCAGGCGGTTCATAATCGCATCAACTTCTTTATCGCTGATTGGTGCAGGACGGTCAGAAGTACCGCCGATGAAACCCATCACTCGCGGTACGCTGCGCACCAAGTGCCAGCTCGCGTCGTTCATTACCATCTGGACCAGAACATAGCCCGGGAAGAATTTACGTTCGCTTTTGCGACGTTGGCCACCACGGATTTCGACCACTTCTTCAGTCGGAACCATGACTTCACCAAACAACTCTTCCATGTTGTGCAATTTGATATGCTCACGCAGCGATGTTGCTACGCGGCCTTCAAAACCGGAAAACGCCTGAACGACGTACCAGCGCATTTTAGGGGCTTCAGACATCTCAGAACCTCAGGCCAGTAATAAAAGAAACCAGGCGGACAAGAATACCATCCAGCCCCCACAAAATCAGTGACATTACAGCTGTAACTGCTGCCACGATTAAGGTGGTGTGTAAAGTCTCCTGGCGAGTTGGCCAAATCACTTTACGAACTTCGGTTCTCGCTTCGCGGGCGAAAGCAACTGTAGCTTTGCCTTTCGTCGTTAACAGCGCGACACCACCCGCTGCAGCAATCAGCACAACCACGGCCAGGGCACGCAGAGGTAAACTCACATCTCGATAAATGTAGTTGCCCACGATCGCCACAATAAGCAGAGCAGCAACTGCCAGCCATTTCATCGCTTCCAGGCCGCGCCCGCTTCCTTGAGCTTCGGTATTCGCACTCATAAACCAACCCGTCACAGTAATTCAGACAAACATTTTTGCCCCGCATGTGCGAGGCAAAACCAAACCGAATGGCTCTTTCTCAGGTACTATTCGGTATAACGCCATCTTCAGAGCCTGTCTCAGCAATGATTATGAGTAAAAAATCACTGATGAGCCAGGTTCTGGGCAGAGAGCGTACAAAAAGGGCATCAAATGATGCCCTTTTCTTGCGCGTTGCGTCAAATGTTATCAGCGATTAAGCGATAACTTTAGCAACAACACCCGCGCCTACAGTACGGCCGCCTTCACGGATTGCGAAACGCAGACCGTCGTCCATCGCGATTGGGTGGATCAGGGTAACAACCATTTTGATGTTGTCGCCCGGCATTACCATCTCAACGCCTTCTGGCAGTTCGATGGTGCCAGTCACGTCAGTTGTACGGAAGTAGAACTGTGGACGGTAGCCTTTGAAGAACGGAGTATGACGGCCGCCTTCGTCTTTGGACAGGATATAAACTTCAGACTCGAACTGAGTGTGCGGCTTGATAGAGCCTGGCTTAGCCAGAACCTGACCACGTTCGATTTCTTCACGTTTGATACCACGCAGCAGAACACCAACGTTCTCACCAGCACGGCCTTCGTCCAGCAGTTTGCGGAACATTTCAACGCCAGTACAGGTAGACTTAGCAGTCTCTTTGATACCAACGATTTCAACTTCTTCGCCAACTTTAACGATACCGCGCTCTACACGACCGGTAACAACTGTACCACGACCGGAGATAGAGAATACGTCTTCGATTGGCAGCAGGAATGGCTTGTCGATAGCACGTTCTGGTTCTGGGATGTAAGAATCCAGGAAACCAGCCAGTTCAACGATTTTAGCTTCCCACTCTGCTTCGCCTTCCAGCGCTTTCAGAGCAGAACCACGGATGATTGGAGTATCATCACCTGGGAAATCGTACTGAGACAGAAGTTCACGAACTTCCATTTCTACCAGTTCCAGCAGCTCTTCGTCATCAACCATGTCACATTTGTTCAGGAACACGATGATGAATGGAACGCCAACCTGACGACCCAGCAGGATGTGCTCACGAGTCTGTGGCATTGGGCCATCAGTCGCAGCAACAACCAGGATAGCGCCGTCCATCTGAGCAGCACCGGTGATCATGTTTTTAACGTAGTCGGCGTGCCCTGGGCAGTCAACGTGCGCATAGTGGCGAGTCGGGGTGTCATATTCAACGTGGGAAGTGTTGATGGTGATACCACGAGCTTTTTCTTCTGGTGCGTTATCGATCTGGTCGAATGCACGAGCAGAACCACCGTAGGTTTTAGCCAGAACGGTAGTGATTGCTGCAGTCAGAGTGGTTTTACCATGGTCAACGTGGCCGATAGTACCGACGTTGACGTGCGGTTTTGTACGTTCAAATTTTTCTTTAGACATCGATTGTCCCTCTAAGACACGGATAAATCGGTGATATCACCACATCAACCAGGCGAAAGCCTGAATTTGTTGAATTCATTAACAGAAGAGAAACAGGAAGGATAAAGGAGGTGGTGCTGATAGGCAGATTCGAACTGCCGACCTCACCCTTACCAAGGGTGCGCTCTACCAACTGAGCTATATCAGCACATCTGGAGCGGGCAGTGGGAATCGAACCCACATCATCAGCTTGGAAGGCTGAGGTAATAGCCATTATACGATGCCCGCATCCTGGAACTCGGCTACCTGCTTGAATTCTGTATTAACTAAGGAATGGCTCCTTAGTATTCGAGTCGACTCGTTGGATCTCGTCGCCTCGGGCTACGCAGAGCGTTGCCTAAAATGGTGGTGGGGGAAGGATTCGAACCTTCGAAGTCGATGACGGCAGATTTACAGTCTGCTCCCTTTGGCCGCTCGGGAACCCCACCAAGCACTTGATGGTGCCGACTACCGGAATCGAACTGGTGACCTACTGATTACAAGTCAGTTGCTCTACCTACTGAGCTAAGTCGGCATCAAGTAGCGCGCATTTTAGGAACACCGGGCCCGCGATGCAACAAAAAAATTAAAGAAAATGCACTACCGCTTATATTTTGCTCGATAGCTCGTAAAACTGATGGATTAATCATCGTATCAGGGTGTTTTTTGTACACGCGGATACAGTGGAGATTTACTCACACGGTCTTTGCACTCTCGATTGCACCGGCTTTGTGCAATCCTTTTTCTCTTGATGTGCTTTTACTGTGCAAATTTCCTCCCCTGTTACCGAAAAAAGGGATTACATCCGCATGGATCGTTTCTTGCTTGATAAGGGGATAGGTTTGATATGCCCACCGGGGAGGGAAGTGCGATGAAAATTGTTTCTTTAAATGCCGCCACATTACCTGTGTATTGTCGAGAGCTGGGAGCATTGCTGTTGGATTCTATCGAGAGTGGCTCATCAGTGGGTTATCAGTTAGGGACGTCACGTGAAGATGCCGAAAGCGCATTCTACCGATTACGTAGTGCTCTTGATAAAGGAGATTTATTGATGTGGATTGCGCGTGATGAGCGTGGTCTGCAAGGAACCATACAGCTCGAGCTCACAAATGAGTCAGACGGTTTGAATCGCGCAGTTCCAAAATTATTGCTCGTCCATCGACATGCGCGTAGGCAGGGCATAGGTAAACAGCTTATTACGGCGATGGAGAAAGCGGCCAAAGCGCATCATCGAGGATTATTGTGCCTCAATGTTCAGGCATGTACGCCAGCAGAGGCATTCTATCGCGCGCAAGGATACCGATGCTTGGGGGAGTTACCAGACTATATCTGTTCTTCAGACGGCTATTACCATCCCGCCGTCATTTATTACAAACGCTTATTCGCTGTTAAACAATTTGCACAGCGCATAGCAAGTTAAAGGCAAACGACAACGTGATGCTTTCCCCTGAAAGCATCATCACTTTCTTTTTTTCTTATTATTCTCCCTCATCTGGTGTTACCCTCCTGCCCATTGTGAAAAGTAATATACGTTGCACGCCTTTGATTACCTGAGATGAGCCTCCTTTTCTCAGCCCGCGTACTACGTTCATTTTTGTCCTGAATTACAGGCAGAAGCATGCTTATGAGTAATAAAGAGCAAATGTTAACGACTCCTTATATGCAGTTCAACCGCAACCAATGGGCAGCCTTGCGCGACTCAGTACCGATGACTTTGACTGAAGGTGAAATTGCTCGGTTGAAGGGTATCAATGAGGATCTGTCTTTAGAGGAAGTGGCCGAAATTTATCTGCCGCTTTCACGTCTATTGAATTTTTATATCAGTTCAAATCTTCGCCGACAGGCTGTGTTAGAGCAGTTTCTCGGTACGAATGGGCAACGAATTCCCTACGTCATTAGCATTGCGGGAAGCGTTGCGGTAGGTAAAAGTACAACCGCTCGCGTCTTACAAGCCCTGCTTAGCCGCTGGCCTGAGCATCGTCGCGTAGAATTGATCACGACTGATGGCTTTCTGCATCCGAATAAAGTGCTGAAAGAACGCAATCTGATGAAGAAAAAGGGATTCCCGCAATCCTACGATATGCATCGTTTGGTGAAGTTCGTTTCTGACATTAAATCAGGTGCACCAAATGTCACAGCACCAGTTTACTCGCATCTGATTTATGATGTTATTCCTGATGGTGATAAAACGGTTGCTCAACCTGATATTCTAATCCTTGAGGGATTAAATGTTCTGCAAAGCGGCATGGATTATCCACACGATCCGCATCATGTATTTGTATCGGACTTCGTAGATTTTTCGATTTATGTCGATGCGCCTGAAGAGTTGCTACAGGATTGGTATATCACGCGATTCCTGAAGTTCCGTGAAGGTGCATTTACCGATCCGGACTCTTATTTCCATAGCTATGCGAAACTTTCGGAAGATGAAGCCGTTAATGTCGCATTGCAGCTCTGGAAAGAGATTAACTGGCGGAACTTAAAAGAAAATATCCTACCAACTCGTGAGCGAGCCAGCTTGATCATGACGAAAAGCGCAAATCATGAAGTTGAGTGCGTACGTCTGAGAAAATAAAAATGGGGGATAATATCCCCCATTCGAATTAACTAACTCCACGCAATGATATTTCACCACCGACCCAAGGTTTAATTACTCCGTCTTGCTCTAATAACAGCCCACCTTGTTCGTTAATCCCTCTGGAAATACCATGGATTTCTCTATTACCAATAATTAACTTCACCTGGCGGTTAATAAAGTTATCCAGCGATTCCCAGCGCGGCAGGAAAGGCACTAAACCTTCCTCTTCAAATAGCTGTAATGCCTTTCGTAATTCTTTTATGATTCTAATTGCTAATGCATTACGATCTATATTAATTCCGGCTTCCTGAAGATTAATCCAGCTTTGATTAATCACATCCGTCGCCACATTTCGCATTGCAAGGTTAATACCTGCACCGATAACAATCTGCGCAGCATCACCGGTTTTTCCAGTAAGCTCAACCAGAATACCGGCAAGTTTACGATCATTCAGATACAGGTCATTTGGCCACTTAACTCTGACATCCTCAGCACCTAATTCGCGTAGTACTTCGGCTATCACAACCCCAATAACAAGGCTTAGACCAACAGTCGCCGCAGGACCTTGCTCGAGTCGCCAGAACATAGACAGGTAAAGATTGGCACCGAAGGGTGAAAACCATTGGCGTCCTCGACGTCCTCGACCAGCTTGCTGATATTCAGCAATGCAGGCATCCCCGGACTGAAGTGTTTCAAGACGATCGAGTAAATACTGATTAGTAGAGTCAATGACCGGTAGAACAGCAACTAAACCCGTATCAATCTGCGATTTTATAAGTTCTTCATTAATCAGCTGAATGGGATCTGGCAGACTGTAGCCTTTTCCTGGCACGGTAAAAACATCGACTCCCCAATCTCTTAGAGTTTGGATATGCTTATTGATAGCCGCTCGGCTCATACCAAGCTGCTCACCTAACTGCTCACCAGAATGAAACTCGCCATCAGCAAGAATACCAATCAGCGTTAGAGGAATTTTGTTATCTTTCATGCGATGGTCTCCACAGCGCTTACTTCGCCACATGCTCCGATGAAGCGAACTTCGGGTTCCAACCATACTTTAAATTTCGCCCCGACACATTGGCGGACATGATGGGCCAGAGAAACAACATCCTTGCTGGAAGCATTCGTTTCATTGATCAGTACCAGCGCCTGCTGTTTATGAACGGCTGCACCACCCACGTGATATCCCTTTAGTTGGCACTGGTCAATTAGCCATCCTGCAGCTAATTTAACTGAGCCGTCCGGCTGAGGATAGTGCGGTATCGTCGCGAAGGCTGACAGTAACTCTGCAGCATGCTCAGCAGTAACAACCGGATTCTTAAAGAAACTACCAGCATTACCATTAACACGTGGGTCAGGAAGTTTTGTCATTCGCATGTGGCAAACGGTATTAAAAACTTCATGTGGAGTGATATTCTCAGCGTCAAGGCGGGCCAAATCGCCATACGATAAAACTGGCTTCCACAATTTTGGTAAGCATAATCCTACAGCAACGATCGCATAGTGATTCTGATATTCATGCTTAAAAATACTGTCACGATAACCAAATTGGCACTGTGAATTATCCAGGCGATGCATCTCACCACTACGTAAATCGACACAATCAACGTATTCGCAGACGCTTTTGAGCTCGACACCGTAAGCACCAATATTCTGAATAGGTGAAGACCCTGCACATCCTGGGATTAAAGCTAAGTTCTCGAGCCCTGGCATGCCTTGTTGTAAGGTATATTCAACCAGATGGTGCCAATTTTCCCCTGCACCAACATGCAAGTGCCAGGCATCCTGCTTTTCTGTAACTTGTATGCCAGAAATTCGGTTTACGATTACAGTACCGGAGTAATCTTCCAGAAAGAGAACGTTACTTCCCTCACCCAGGATCAAAACGGGCATATCCCCGGCCACTGCCTCACTCCAGGCATCTTTTAACTGCTGTACTGTTTCAGCAATGACAATACGTGAAGCGTTAGCCTGAATACCAAATGTATTGAAAGGTTTAAGAGGAGTGCTCATATTGGGTATCTTTCCTGAGTTTAAACCCGGTTAGTTTACCTTATATGCCACGGGTTGGCTTGCCTGAGAGCGGATATGCAAGGGCGGTCCGGGTAAATCGCAGACAGCAAAAAGCCCTGTACGTCAGTACAGGGCTTTTACTCGTATCATCCTGATACTCGCCCCTCCGGGGCCGCCGTGACCGGCGTGCAAAACTGTTCCCGACAGTTTTGTCACAAACACAAAAAGGCCACCCGTTAAGGTGGCCTTCATGTTTATTTGGAGCCTGGCAGTTCCCTACTCTCGCATGGGGAGACCCCACACTACCATCGGCGCTACGGCGTTTCACTTCTGAGTTCGGCATGGGGTCAGGTGGGACCACCGCGCTAGTGCCGCCAGGCATATTCTGTTTTCATTAACCGTCATATTTTTATATGACCATTAACTTAAAATCTTGGAATTAAGCTGAAAATTAAAGTGTCTTTCTCATTATTCTTAAAACACCTTCGGTGTTGTAAGGTTAAGCCTCACGGATCATTAGTACTGGTTAGCTCAACGTATCGCTACGCTTACACACCCAGCCTATCAACGTCGTAGTCTTCAACGTTCCTTCAGGAGACTCAAGGTCTCAGGGAGAATTCATCTCGGGGCAAGTTTCGCGCTTAGATGCTTTCAGCGCTTATCTTTTCCGCATTTAGCTACCGGGCAATGCCATTGGCATGACAACCCGAACACCAGTGATGCGTCCACTCCGGTCCTCTCGTACTAGGAGCAGCCCCCCTCAATTCTCCAGCGCCCACGGCAGATAGGGACCGAACTGTCTCACGACGTTCTAAACCCAGCTCGCGTACCACTTTAAATGGCGAACAGCCATACCCTTGGGACCTACTTCAGCCCCAGGATGTGATGAGCCGACATCGAGGTGCCAAACACCGCCGTCGATATGAACTCTTGGGCGGTATCAGCCTGTTATCCCCGGAGTACCTTTTATCCGTTGAGCGATGGCCCTTCCATTCAGAACCACCGGATCACTAAGACCTGCTTTCGCACCTGCTCGAGCCGTCACTCTCGCAGTCAAGCTAGCTTATGCCTTTGCACTAACCTCACGATGTCCGACCGTGATTAGCTAACCTTCGTGCTCCTCCGTTACGCTTTAGGAGGAGACCGCCCCAGTCAAACTACCCACCAGACACTGTCCGCAACCCGGATCACGGGTCTACGTTAGAACATCAAACATTAAAGGGTGGTATTTCAAGGTTGGCTCCACGCAGACTGGCGTCCACGCTTCAAAGCCTCCCACCTATCCTACACATCAAGGCTCAATGTTCAGTGTCAAGCTATAGTAAAGGTTCACGGGGTCTTTCCGTCTTGCCGCGGGTACACTGCATCTTCACAGCGATTTCAATTTCACTGAGTCTCGGGTGGAGACAGCCTGGCCATCATTACGCCATTCGTGCAGGTCGGAACTTACCCGACAAGGAATTTCGCTACCTTAGGACCGTTATAGTTACGGCCGCCGTTTACCGGGGCTTCGATCAAGAGCTTCTCCTTGCGGATAACCCCATCAATTAACCTTCCGGCACCGGGCAGGCGTCACACCGTATACGTCCACTTTCGTGTTTGCACAGTGCTGTGTTTTTAATAAACAGTTGCAGCCAGCTGGTATCTTCGACTGCCTTCAGCTCCACGAGTAAATCGCTTCACCTACCGACAGCGTGCCTTCTCCCGAAGTTACGGCACCATTTTGCCTAGTTCCTTCACCCGAGTTCTCTCAAGCGCCTTGGTATTCTCTACCTGACCACCTGTGTCGGTTTGGGGTACGATTTGATGTTACCTGATGCTTAGAGGCTTTTCCTGGAAGCAGGGCATTTGTTACTTCAGCACCGTAGTACCTCGTCATCACACCTCAGCGTTAGATAAGAGTCCGGATTTACCTAAACTCTCCGCCTACATGCTTAAACCGGGACAACCGTCGCCCGGCTAACATAGCCTTCTCCGTCCCCCCTTCGCAGTAACACCGAGTACAGGAATATTAACCTGTTTCCCATCGACTACGCCTTTCGGCCTCGCCTTAGGGGTCGACTCACCCTGCCCCGATTAACGTTGGACAGGAACCCTTGGTCTTCCGGCGAGCGGGCTTTTCACCCGCTTTATCGTTACTTATGTCAGCATTCGCACTTCTGATACCTCCACCAGACCTCACAGTCCAGCTTCAACGGCTTACAGAACGCTCCCCTACCCAACAACGCATAAGCGTCGCTGCCGCAGCTTCGGTGCATGGTTTAGCCCCGTTACATCTTCCGCGCAGGCCGACTCGACCAGTGAGCTATTACGCTTTCTTTAAATGATGGCTGCTTCTAAGCCAACATCCTGGCTGTCTGTGCCTTCCCACATCGTTTCCCACTTAACCATGACTTTGGGACCTTAGCTGGCGGTCTGGGTTGTTTCCCTCTTCACGACGGACGTTAGCACCCGCCGTGTGTCTCCCGTGATAACATTCTTCGGTATTCGTAGTTTGCATCGGGTTGGTAAGCCGGGATGGCCCCCTAGCCGAAACAGTGCTCTACCCCCGAAGATGAGTTCACGAGGCGCTACCTAAATAGCTTTCGGGGAGAACCAGCTATCTCCCGGTTTGATTGGCCTTTCACCCCCAGCCACAAGTCATCCGCTAATTTTTCAACATTAGTCGGTTCGGTCCTCCAGTTAGTGTTACCCAACCTTCAACCTGCCCATGGCTAGATCACCGGGTTTCGGGTCTATACCCTGCAACTTAACGCCCAGTTAAGACTCGGTTTCCCTGCGGCTCCCCTATACGGTTAACCTTGCTACAGAATATAAGTCGCTGACCCATTATACAAAAGGTACGCAGTCACCCCATAAAAGAGGCTCCCACTGCTTGTACGTACACGGTTTCAGGTTCTGTTTCACTCCCCTCGCCGGGGTTCTTTTCGCCTTTCCCTCACGGTACTGGTTCACTATCGGTCAGTCAGGAGTATTTAGCCTTGGAGGATGGTCCCCCCATATTCAGACAGGATACCACGTGTCCCGCCCTACTCTTCGAGTTCACAGCAAGTGCATTTTTGTGTACGGGAGTATCACCCTGTACCCTGCGACTTTCCAGACGCTTCCACTAATGCACAAACTGATTCAGACTCTGGGCTGCTCCCCGTTCGCTCGCCGCTACTGGGGGAATCTCGGTTGATTTCTTTTCCTCGGGGTACTTAGATGTTTCAGTTCCCCCGGTTCGCTTCGTTAAGCTATGTATTCACTTAACGATAGTGTGACGAATCACACTGGGTTTCCCCATTCGGAAATCGTCGGTTATAACGGTTCATATCACCTTACCGACGCTTATCGCAGATTAGCACGTCCTTCATCGCCTCTGACTGCCAGGGCATCCACCGTGTACGCTTAGTCGCTTAACCTCACAACCCGAAGATGTCTCGTGAGACACAATCGATGTTGTGAAAATTTGAGAGACTCGAACACACCGATACTTCCTTTCTTATTACGGAGAAAGGAAACAGTGTGTCGTTTCAATTTTCAGCTTGTTCCAGATTTTTAAAGAGCAAATATCTCAAACGTGACTGTTAAGTCAGTTTTGAGATATTGAGGTCGGTGACTTTCACTCACAAACCAGCAAGTGGCGTCCCCTAGGGGATTCGAACCCCTGTTACCGCCGTGAAAGGGCGGTGTCCTGGGCCTCTAGACGAAGGGGACACTGAAGTCTCACTCGCAAGACGCCTTGCTTCTTTACTTTCATCAGACAATCTGTGTGAGCACTACGCGGGTTTGTATCTATTAGGTAAGGAGGTGATCCAACCGCAGGTTCCCCTACGGTTACCTTGTTACGACTTCACCCCAGTCATGAATCACAAAGTGGTAAGCGCCCTCCCGAAGGTTAAGCTACCTACTTCTTTTGCAACCCACTCCCATGGTGTGACGGGCGGTGTGTACAAGGCCCGGGAACGTATTCACCGTAGCATTCTGATCTACGATTACTAGCGATTCCGACTTCACGGAGTCGAGTTGCAGACTCCGATCCGGACTACGACGCACTTTATGAGGTCCGCTTGCTCTCGCGAGGTCGCTTCTCTTTGTATGCGCCATTGTAGCACGTGTGTAGCCCTACTCGTAAGGGCCATGATGACTTGACGTCATCCCCACCTTCCTCCAGTTTATCACTGGCAGTCTCCTTTGAGTTCCCGGCCGAACCGCTGGCAACAAAGGATAAGGGTTGCGCTCGTTGCGGGACTTAACCCAACATTTCACAACACGAGCTGACGACAGCCATGCAGCACCTGTCTCAGAGTTCCCGAAGGCACTAAGCTATCTCTAGCAAATTCTCTGGATGTCAAGAGTAGGTAAGGTTCTTCGCGTTGCATCGAATTAAACCACATGCTCCACCGCTTGTGCGGGCCCCCGTCAATTCATTTGAGTTTTAACCTTGCGGCCGTACTCCCCAGGCGGTCGACTTAACGCGTTAGCTCCGGAAGCCACTCCTCAAGGGAACAACCTCCAAGTCGACATCGTTTACGGCGTGGACTACCAGGGTATCTAATCCTGTTTGCTCCCCACGCTTTCGCACCTGAGCGTCAGTCTTTGTCCAGGGGGCCGCCTTCGCCACCGGTATTCCTCCAGATCTCTACGCATTTCACCGCTACACCTGGAATTCTACCCCCCTCTACAAGACTCAAGCTTGCCAGTTTCAAATGCAGTTCCCAGGTTGAGCCCGGGGATTTCACATCTGACTTAACAAACCGCCTGCGTGCGCTTTACGCCCAGTAATTCCGATTAACGCTTGCACCCTCCGTATTACCGCGGCTGCTGGCACGGAGTTAGCCGGTGCTTCTTCTGCGAGTAACGTCAATCACTGCGGTTATTAACCACAATGCCTTCCTCCTCGCTGAAAGTACTTTACAACCCGAAGGCCTTCTTCATACACGCGGCATGGCTGCATCAGGCTTGCGCCCATTGTGCAATATTCCCCACTGCTGCCTCCCGTAGGAGTCTGGACCGTGTCTCAGTTCCAGTGTGGCTGGTCATCCTCTCAGACCAGCTAGGGATCGTCGCCTAGGTGAGCTATTACCCCACCTACTAGCTAATCCCATCTGGGCACATCTGATGGCATGAGGCCCGAAGGTCCCCCACTTTGGTCCGAAGACGTTATGCGGTATTAGCTACCGTTTCCAGTAGTTATCCCCCTCCATCAGGCAGTTTCCCAGACATTACTCACCCGTCCGCCGCTCGTCACCCAGGAGCAAGCTCCCTGTGCTACCGCTCGACTTGCATGTGTTAGGCCTGCCGCCAGCGTTCAATCTGAGCCATGATCAAACTCTTCAATTAAAAGCTTGATTTGCTTCAACTCGTGAAGCGATGCTCAAAAATTAACTTTCGTAATAATTCAACTAAATGAATTACTGCTTGGTCACTCTTCAAGACTTGATATTTTTTTGATACCCGAAGGTATCTGAGATATCAATCCTGCGAGTGCCCACACAGATTGTCTGATAAATTGTTAAAGAGCAGTGAGTTACGCGCTTTCGCTTGCTAACTCGAGGTGGCGTATATTACGCTTTCCTCTTTCAGAGTCAAGCGTTTATTTTCGCTTTTCATCTGGCTGACGGGCCGGTTTGTAAGCCGTTGTGCCGTGTCAGTGGAGGCGCAGTATAGGGATTTTCTGGAAGCTGACAAGTGTTTATTGCAAAAAAATGACTGGCCGTGGTTTTTTTCATCAAAATGGGTGTTTTGGACACTATTTGCTGTTTAAGTGTGCTAACTCCTGAGCAAAGCGCGCTACCTGAGGCCAATCGGTGTAGACGACTTCTTTACTAATATCTGTTTCGCCGCCCGTCATCTTCATAATCAAGCGAATCATCACGCGGTCGTACCACTGATAGCGTGGATAACGAAGCGCACCAGCAAACACAGCACAGTGATTTGGCTGCCATGGTGAGGTCAGCAAGAACTTGCGCGTATAAGAGTTAGTTTGCGGAGAACGCTTCTCAGGTTTACGTGCAACCAGGTTTACGGAAAAGAAAGCGCTGGGGATGTTATTCAGCGCTTGTTGATGCTTTTTCACAAACGCAGCCACTGAAGAATGGAAATGCCCATAGCGAATAGACGCGCCGATAACGACGCGATCATAGTTTCCCCAGGCTATATCGCCACTGCGATGCAGGTTAACGACATCACTCTCGACGCCCAGCTCTTTCAACTCAGATGCTATATAAGAAGCAATCTCGCGAGTTTGACCATCACGGGTCGAAAATAGAATCAAAGTTCTCACAACAGGCTCCGGTTACTCTCGCCAGAAAGTTGGCGTAAACAGTACGAGTAAAGTAAACACTTCAAGACGACCAAACAGCATATTGGCTATCAATATCCATTTCGCCACTGGATTCATGCTCGCGAAGTTGTCAGCCACAACACCCAAACCAGGGCCGAGGTTATTCAGTGTTGCCGCAACCGAAGCAAAAGCGGAGAAATCATCCACCCCAGTGGCGATAATCGCCAGCATGCTGAGGATAAACACCAGCGCATAGGCCGAGAAGAATCCCCACACAGCTTCAAGGATACGTTCAGGCAGCGCACGGTTCCCAAGCTTAATGCTATACACCGCATTAGGGTGCACCAGACGTTTCAGCTCACGATTACCTTGTTTGAACAACAGCAGGATGCGAATAACTTTCAGGCCGCCCCCCGTTGAACCCGCACAGCCACCTATAAAAGCAGAGCACAGCAATAGCACCGGTAAGAATAGAGGCCAACGCGCGATACTGTCGGTCGTAAACCCGGCGGTCGTCGCCATCGAGACAACCTGGAAGAATGCCTGGTTCACCGTTAGCAATGCCGATTGGTAAGTATTATGGAACCAAAGTACAAGAGTACAGATAACCACCAGGGTAAGCTGCACACCGATAAACATGCGGAATTCAGGGTCGCGCCAGTAGACTTTTATATTACGCCCACTTAATAAAGAGAAGTGCAGGCCATAGTTACAACCTGAGATCAGCAGGAAGATGGCAATAATAGTATTAATTGTTGGGCTGTCGAAATAACCAACGCTTGCGTCATGTGTGGAAAAACCACCAATCGCGATAGTCGCAAAACTATGACCTATCGCGTCAAATGCTGGCATGCCGGCAAACCAAAGCGCCAACGCACACGCGACGGTTAACAACACATAAATGATCCACAGAGTTTTTGCCGTATCAGCAATACGCGGGCGCATTTTGTTATCTTTCAGCGGCCCAGGCATTTCAGCGCGATATAACTGCATCCCGCCGACACCGAGGATTGGCAGAATGGCGACGGCGAGAACAATGATCCCCATACCGCCAAACCACTGCAACATCTGCCGGTAAAACAGAATGGCATGTGGGAGCGAATCCAGTCCGACAAGGGTCGTCGCACCGGTAGTGGTCAAGCCCGAGAACGATTCGAAGAATGCGTCGGTAATGGTAAGATTCGGCTGTTCAGCGAAGATAAATGGCAACGCACCCACACTCCCCAGCACCGTCCAAAACAGTACGACAATCAGGAAGCCTTCTCGCGGTTTGAGCTCACTTTTTTGCCGCCGGTTTGGCCACCACAGAAAAGAACCAATGGTCAGTGCGACGAAGAAAGTCTGGGTGAAAGCTCGGCCTGCACCATCGCGATAAATTAAAGCTACCAACCCTGGAATAATCATGGTCACGGAAAATAGAATGACTAACAGACCAACGATTCGGGTTATGGCGCGAAAATGCATTTCAGCCGCTTCCTTAACTATCAAAAAATAACGAGAGGGAATTATTGTTCAGCCGGCAATAGATGCAATGCACCGCGGCTAAAATCAGCAAGTCTGACTGAAAACTCAGCCAGTTTCGCGTGTGGTAACGCGATACGTAATAATACAGATGCTTGAAAATCACTCTGCACGAGAACTCCGTTGCACTGTTTGAGCAACGCTTCGATTCCCGCAAGCTGCGCATAGTCGCACTGCAAAGTATATTCGGTTAGCGGGATTTTGAGCAAAGTAGGCAATTGATTTAATGCCATCTGCACTCCACCACCGTAGGCTTTCACCAAACCGCCCGTTCCGAGTTTTATACCGCCAGAGTAGCGCACTACCACGGTGGTAATTTCCCCGATGCCGCTCCCCATAAGCTGGGCGAGCATTGGCTTTCCAGCGGTTCCTGCTGGCTCGCCATCGTCAGAGAAACCTAACTGCTGCGAATCATTGGGAGCACCAGCCACCCAGGCCCAGCAATGATGCCGGGCTGCCGGGTGTTCAGAGCGTACTTTTTCAAGAAACTCTTTTGCTGCTATTACGCCGGTCGTATGAGCAACCAGCGTAATAAAGCGGCTTTTCTTAATTTCCTCACTGACCATTACGGATTCAGCAGGAATCAGCCAACTATCCATTACGCCAGTTTCAAATCGCGCGTCATGTTTTCAATGCTATTTTCGTGAACAATCACATTGTCTTCAATACGAATGCCGCCGAATGGTTTCAGGGCTTCAATACGCTGCCAGTCAAAGTGCTTGCTGTACTGCCCTTCGCGCCAAGGTGCGAGCAAAGATTCAATAAAGTAAATGCCAGGTTCGATAGTCAATACCATACGTGGTTCCAACACACGGGTGCAGCGCAGGTACGGATATTGCGACGGCGCTGCCAGATGCGTGCCGGAATCATCTTGCATAAAGCCAGCGACATCATGCACCTGTAAACCGAGCGGGTGACCCAAACCATGCGGCATAAATGGACCCGTAATCCCGGATTCAACCATCGCTTCTTCGCTAATACCTGTCACCAGTTTATGACGACTCAGCAGTTTAGCGATACGTTGATGAAACTGAAGATGATAATCGGTGTAACGCACACCCGCTTTCAGCGTATCAATCAGTGCAAGTTGTTCGCTATTAACATCTTTCACCAACTGAGCATAATCGTTGTCGCTTTTAGCCGACCAGGTACGCGTTAAATCAGCGGCGTAACCGTTGTATTCCGCACCCGCATCCAAAAGGAAGCTACGCACTTCGGAAGGCGCACGGTTATCAAGTTTGGTGTAGTGCAACACAGCTGCGTGCTCGTTGAGCGCCACAATGTTGCCATAGGGAACATCAGTATCGCGGTGACCCGTTGCGGTCAGATAAGCCTGATTGATATCAAACTCACTCATCCCGGACAAAAATGCTTCGTGTGCTGCCTGATGACCCACTACCGCCGTTTTCTGCGCTTCGCGCATGCAGGCCAGTTCATAATCAGTTTTATAAGAACGATGGTAATGCAGGTAATCAATGACCCCTTTCGGGTTGATGTTTGTGGCTTGAATCTCAAGCTGCAATGCACGCTCAGGCACCGGCCCAATATAGCCGATATTGCTACGTGCAGCAGGAAGCTGGCTGCCTATGCCATCCGCTTTTGGCAAAGCAATCACATCAATTTCGTCAGTCCAGAAGGATTCAGGCAACGGTTCAACGTTATGCCAGTAATCAACAGGCAGGTAGAACCATAATTTGGGTTTGTTAACGCCATCCACCAGCAACCAGCAATTTGGCACTTGTGTCACAGGAACCCACGCCTTGAACTGTGGATTAACTTTGAACGGATATGAATGATCATCAAGGAAGACGTTGAAAAGCTCGCCCGAGTGAATCAACAGCGCATCTAGATTAAAACGCGCCAGGGCATTGCGGGTGCGTTCTTGCAAGGTTGCCACATGATCTTTATAAAGTGAGGCCAGTGAATCCATGATTTACCCTTCTGTTTTTTAAACTGAACGCCACGCATCTTAGCACACCGCAAAGTTCGCGAACTTATTTCCAGCGGCTGTGATCATCTTTGCAAATATTTAAAGAGCCATTTGCATTTCATTAACATCAATTCCACACTCCTCTCCATCTGGTACGACCAGATCCCATTGCTGGATTCAGGAGACTGACATGCTCTACCAAGGTGAAACCTTACATCTCGACTGGCTGGAAGACGGCATCGCAGAATTGGTATTTGATGCGCCCGGTTCAGTGAACAAGCTCGACACCGCGACAGTAGCCAGCCTTGGCTACGCGCTCGATGTTCTGGAAAAACAGCCCACGCTGAAAGGCCTGATGCTGACCTCCAATAAAGCCGCGTTTATCGTTGGTGCCGATATTACCGAATTCCTGTCGTTGTTCCTGGTTCCTGCGGAACAGCTGACCCACTGGCTGCAATTCGCTAACAGCGTTTTCAATCGTCTGGAAGATCTGCCTGTCCCAACTATTTCTGCAGTGAATGGTTATGCGCTTGGCGGCGGTTGTGAATGCGTGCTGGCAACGGATTATCGTCTGGCAACGCCAGATACCCGCATCGGTCTGCCTGAAACAAAACTTGGCATCATGCCAGGCTTTGGTGGTTCAGTGCGCTTGCCACGTATGTTGGGTGCCGATAGTGCGCTGGAAATCATCACAGCCGGTAAAGATGTTAGCGCCACTGAAGCGCAGAAACTCGGTTTAGTTGATGGCATCGTTAAAACTGAAAAACTGCGCGACGGTGCTTTGGCAATCCTGCGCCAGGCAATTAATGGCGATCTGGACTGGAAAGCGAAACGCGCACCGAAACTGCAACCTCTACGCTTAAGCAAAATCGAAGCCACAATGAGCTTCACGATTGCTAAAAGCATGGTGATGCAGATTGCAGGCAAACACTACCCTGCCCCGATGACGGCGGTAAAAACGATTGAAGCCGCGGCAAGAATGGGCCGTGACGAAGCATTACAACTGGAGACTCAAAGTTTCGTGCCGTTGGCGCGTTCCAATGAGGCCCGTGCGCTGGTCGGGATTTTCCTTAACGACCAATACATAAAAGGTCAGGCGAAGAAGCTGACCAAAAATACCGAAACCCCGAAACAGGCAGCCGTTCTTGGCGCCGGGATCATGGGTGGCGGCATTGCTTACCAGTCAGCCTGGAAAGGCGTACCGGTATTAATGAAGGATATTAATGAGAAGTCACTTGAGCTGGGAATGAACGAAGCCAGCAAGCTTCTCAATAAACAGCTGGAACGTGGAAAGATCGACGGGCTGAAACTGGCGGGCGTCATTGCCACCATTCACCCAACACTGGATTACGCCGGTTTTGAGCGTGTCGACGTGGTGGTTGAAGCGGTTGTTGAAAACCCGAAAGTGAAAAAAGCCGTTCTGGCAGAAGTGGAAGATAAAGTCCGCCCGGATACCGTTCTGGCGTCAAACACCTCAACCATTCCTATCGGCGAATTAGCAAACAGTTTGAAGCGCCCGGAAAACTTCTGCGGTATGCACTTCTTCAACCCAGTGCATCGTATGCCTTTGGTGGAAGTGATTCGCGGCGAGAAAACGTCTGAGCAAACTATCGCGAAAGTCGTGGCGTGGGCCAGCAAAATGGGCAAAACACCAATCGTGGTGAACGACTGCCCTGGCTTCTTCGTGAACCGTGTTCTGTTCCCTTATTTTGCGGGCTTCAGTCAGTTGATGCGTGACGGTGCTGATTTCCGTCAAATCGACAAAGTCATGGAAAAACAGTTCGGCTGGCCAATGGGCCCGGCGTATCTGCTCGACGTTGTCGGCATTGATACCGCGCATCACGCTCAGGCTGTTATGGCCGCGGGTTTCCCACAGCGTATGCAGAAAGATTATCGCGATGCCGTCGATGCGATGTTTGACGCGGGCCGCTACGGCCAGAAAACCCAACAAGGTTTCTATCGTTACAAACAAGACAGCAAAGGCAAACCGCGTAAAGAACAGGACGAAACCACAGACAGCCTGTTGGCGGATGTCAGCAAGCCACGCCACAACTTTAGCGACGAAGAAATCATCGCCCGTATGATGATTCCAATGGTCAACGAAGTGGTGCGTTGTCTGGAAGAAGGCATTATTGCCAGCCCGGCTGAAGCCGACATGGCGCTGGTTTACGGTTTAGGTTTCCCTCCGTTCCACGGTGGCGCATTCCGCTGGTTAGATACCATCGGCAGCGCAAAATATCTCGATATGGCTCAGCAATATGAACATCTTGGCCCGCTCTACCAGGTGCCGGACGGTCTGCGTGCGAAAGCTTCCCGTAACGAGCCGTACTATCCACCGGTCGAGCCTGCGCGCCCAGCCAGTGACCTGAAAAGTGCCTAAGGAGTGATTATGGAAAAGGTTGTAATTGTTGATGCCATCCGCACCCCGATGGGCCGTTCAAAAGGTGGGGCATTCCGCAATCTGCGTGCAGAAGATCTTTCCGCCCATTTGATGCGTGGAATTCTGTCGCGTAACCCAGCGTTAGAAGCTGCCGCACTGGATGACATTTATTGGGGTTGTGTACAGCAGACCCTGGAGCAAGGTTTTAACATTGCGCGTAACGCCTCGCTGCTGGCAGAAATCCCTCATTCAGTCCCGGCGGTTACGGTCAACCGTCTGTGTGGTTCTTCCATGCAGGCGCTGCATGACGCTGCACGTATGATTCAGACCGGTGATGCGCATGCCTGCCTGGTCGGCGGCGTAGAACATATGGGCCATGTGCCAATGAGCCACGGCGTTGATTTCCATCCAGGTTTGAGCCGCAACGTCGCCAAAGCGGCGGGCATGATGGGTTTAACCGCCGAGATGTTGTCGCGTATGCACGGCATCAGCCGTGAAATGCAGGATCAGTTTGCAGCTCGTTCGCATCAGCGTGCATGGGCAGCCACAGAAGCGGGCTATTTCAAATCTGAAATCCTGCCGATAGGGGGCCATGACGCTGACGGTGTGCTTAAACGCTTTGATTACGATGAGGTGATTCGCCCGGAAACCACCGTTGAAGGCCTGGCGGCTCTGAAACCTGCATTTGATCCGGTCAACGGCACCGTCACGGCGGGCAGTTCTTCTGCTCTGTCAGATGGGGCGTCGGCGATGTTGCTGATGAGCGAATCACGCGCCAAAGAGCTGGGTTTGAAGATTCGTGCTTATGTTCGTTCTATGGCGGTGGTGGGTTGTGACCCATCCATTATGGGTTACGGCCCGGTTCCGGCATCACAATTAGCGTTGAAAAAAGCGGGCCTGACTGCCGCTGATATCGACCTGTTTGAGATGAACGAAGCTTTCGCCGCGCAGATCCTGCCGTGTATTAAAGATCTGGGTTTAATTGATAAGATCGACGAGAAGATTAACCTGAACGGCGGCGCGATTGCTCTTGGTCACCCGCTCGGTTGTTCCGGCACCCGCATTAGCACCACACTGTTAAATCTGATGGAACGTCGCGATGCGCAGTTTGGCCTCGCCACCATGTGCATCGGTTTAGGACAAGGTATTGCCACTGTTATTGAACGCGTTTAGTTGTTGTTCCCGCCTGTCAGGGGCGGGTTTTTTCTTTGCTTCGCTCAAAAAACAAAAGCCACCGACTATGCGGTGGCCTGTCTGCTCAGTTTGCTGTTAAATAAACGCGAAAGCATCCCCGAACATACGCTCAGCACTGGCACCACGTTCATTACAGAACAGGTCACGCGCAATCTTCGCCATTTCAAAACGCCCGGCAATATAAATATCGTGCCCGGCAAGCGTTCCATAATCCTGCATCACTGCGGTTAACACAGTGCCAGTACGGCCGCGCCAGCCTTCTTCCGGTTGCTCAACTACCGCTTCAACTCGCAGGTTTGGATGAACAACCGACAGCGCTTCCAGCTCAGACAAGTCATAAAGATGCTTATCTTCGCGACCGCCCCAGTAAATGGCGATTTCACGTTGTGGATTACGTGCAAGAGCAGTCAGCAAAATCGAACGTACGTAAGAGAAGCCAGTCCCGCCCGCAATCAAAATTAACGGACGATCTTCATCTTCACGTAACCAGGCATCGCCATGCGGAATATCTACGACGATTTCTTTCTCTTTCAGAATACGGTCCATCACCGCCATGGCGTACAGATTGATCTCTGATGCGCCAATGTGCAGTTCAATATACTCATGGTCGCTCGGCGTGGATGCCATGGAGAACGGGCGTTTATCGCGCTCATCCATCACCACCATCAAATACTGCCCGGCCTGAAAGGAGAATTTCGCTTCCGGCAGTAATCGAACGCGATAGACCGTGTCAGTTATCGCTTCTACCGAGGTCACTTTACAGCTTAAGGTTGTCATGCTTCCCCTCTGTCGGGTCAATAATGCAAAGCAGAAAAATCCGCCATTCAGGCGTTTTTACTGTCGTCGAAAATAGCCAGCTCGTCCCAGATTGCATCAATACGCGCACATACTTCTGCATCTTTCTTAATAGGACGACCCCACTCACGTTGGGTTTCCCCTGGCCATTTATTGGTGGCATCCAGTCCCATTTTTGAACCAAGGCCGGAAACCGGCGAGGCAAAATCCAGGTAATCGATTGGTGTATTTTCTACCAAAACGGTATCTCGCGCAGGATCCATTCGTGTCGTGATGGCCCAAATGACATCGTTCCAGTCGCGCGCGTTGACGTCGTCATCGCAGACGATGACGAACTTGGTGTACATAAACTGCCGCAGGAAAGACCATACGCCCATCATCACGCGCTTAGCGTGACCTGCGTATTGCTTCTTAATGGTGACAACCGCAAGGCGATAGGAACATCCTTCCGGCGGCAGATAAAAATCAACAATTTCAGGGAATTGCTTCTGCAAAATCGGCACAAACACTTCATTGAGTGCCACACCGAGAACCGCCGGCTCATCCGGTGGCCGCCCGGTATACGTTGAATGGTAAATCGCATTCTGGCGCTGGGTAATATGCGTAACGGTAAATACCGGGAAGTCATCGACTTCATTGTAGTAGCCCGTGTGGTCACCATATGGCCCTTCGGGTGCCATTTCACCCGGCTCAATATAGCCTTCCAGTACAATTTCCGCGCTGGCAGGAACTTCAAGATCGTTAGATATACACTTTACGACTTCGGTTTTAGTGCCACGCAATAAACCGGCAAAAGCATATTCTGACAGGGTATCTGGCACTGGAGTGACCGCGCCAAGTATGGTTGCAGGGTCGGCACCTAATGCAACCGAAACAGGGAAACGCTCACCAGGATGTTCAGCACACCACTCCTGGAAATCCAGCGCGCCACCACGATGTGATAACCAGCGCATGATAAGTTTGTTTTTGCCGATAACCTGCTGGCGATAAATACCCAGATTCTGGCGCTCTTTAAGCGGCCCACGCGTTACCGTCAAACCCCAGGTTATCAGCGGCGCTGCATCTTCAGGCCAGCATTGCATGACAGGAATACGCGACAAATCGACTTCATCACCTTCCCAAATGATTTCCTGACAAGGGGCGTTACGCAGCCGTTTGGTCGGCATATTCAGGACTTGTTTAAACTGCGGGAGTTTATCGAATAAATCGCGGAAACCCTTCGGTGGCTCGGGTTCTTTCAGGAAGGCCAGTAACTTGCCGACTTCACGTAATGCAGAAACATCTTCCTGCCCCATTCCCATCGCGACGCGTTTCGGAGTGCCAAACAGATTGCACAGCACTGGCATATCGTACCCTTTCGGGTTCTCAAATAGCAGAGCCGGGCCATTCGCGCGCAAAGTACGATCGGCAATTTCCGTCATTTCCAGGTACGGATCGACCGGCATTGCGATACGCTTTAGCTCGCCGCGTTGTTCAAGTAATTCCAGAAAGTCGCGTAGGTCGTGGTATTTCATGCAATTAATCGTAGTCAGGATTTTGCGGTCATTATACGGGCTTCATGCACTGCATGCTGTATTTTTGTTAATAACGCGTAAATGCTTGTCTGATAACCAATCAGTGAAGGGTTATACTTGTGCTGTCTATCCCTAATAACGGCCTTTTGCTATTCTTCCTGGGTTGATTAGGAAAAAGAGAACTTATGGAATCCTGGTATCTGTTGTACTGCAAACGGGGTCAATTGCTGCGGGCGCAAGAGCATCTTGAGCGTCAGGACGTGAATTGCCTCACCCCGATGATCAAAATTGAAAAGATCGTGCGAGGCAAACGCACTGCGGTCGATGAACCACTGTTCCCAAATTATATGTTTGTTCGGTTTGACCCTGAGACCATTCACACCACGACAATTCATTCAACCCGCGGTGTCAGCCATTTCGTGCGTTTCGGCAGTCTTCCTGCCACCGTGCCAGGTGATGTCATTGAGCAGCTCGTCAACCACCAGCCAGAAAATATCACCGATCCCGATACGCCGTACGCAGGCGATCGCGTGGTCATCACTGAAGGGGCATTCGAAGGTTTGGAAGCTATTTTTAGCGAGCCGGACGGTGAAGCCCGCTCCATGCTGCTGCTGAATTTGTTAAATAAACAAGTGATGCAGAGTGTGAAAAATACTGATTTTAAAAAGACGTAAAGCTAATCAGGGCGGATAAGTCTCCGCCCTGGAACGAAAACCTAGCGCTGCATTTGCTCGTCATGCAACCATTGTGCGACACGCTTCGAGAAGTACGTTAACACGCCATCCGCTCCGGCACGTTTAAAGCACAGCAAAGATTCCATGATGGCCGGTTTTTCTGCCAACCAACCGTTCTGAATTGCCGCCATGTGCATTGCATACTCGCCAGAAACCTGGTAGGCAAAGGTCGGCACGCCGAAGGTATCTTTCACACGACGAACCACATCCAGATATGGCATACCCGGTTTCACCATCACCATATCCGCGCCTTCTTGCAGATCCTGCGCAACTTCCTGCAGAGCTTCGTCGCCATTAGCGGGGTCCATCTGATAGGTCTTCTTATTACCCCCTTTCAGATTGCCCGATGAGCCAATCGCATCGCGGAACGGACCGTAATAGCAAGACGCGTATTTAGCAGCGTAAGACATGATTTGGGTGTTAACAAAACCGTCTAACTCAAGCTGATCACGAATCGCCCCAATACGGCCATCCATCATATCGCTAGGCGCTATGATTTCAGCACCGGCTTCCGCATGGGAAAGCGCCTGGCGCATCAGAATCTCACGTGTAATGTCGTTGATAACGTAGCCGTCTGCATCAATCACGCCATCCTGCCCATGAGTGGTATACGGGTCGAGCGCTACGTCAGTCAGCAAACCCAACTCTGGCACTGCATCTTTCAACGCACGTACCGCACGCTGGACCAGGCCATTCGGGTTATAAGCTTCTTCTGCATGCAGCGACTTTCCAGCACTTTCAATAACCGGGAACAGTGACAATACCGGCACACCGAGTTTGGCGACAGTTTCCGCTTCTTTGAGCAGCAGATCGATAGTCATACGGTAAACACCCGGCATCGACGGGACTTCTTCCTGGCGGTTCTGGCCTTCCATCACGAATACAGGATAGATAAGGTCGTTAACCGTTAATTGATTCTCCGCCACAAGACGACGACTGAAATCGTGGCGACGGACGCGGCGCATACGGCGGCCAGGAAACGTACCGGGAAATGCATAGCTCATTGATTTTCTCCTGATTTAAGCCAGCCGGAAAAGACGGCGGGCATTGTCATCTGTTACTTGCGCAAGCCAGGCGGGATCTTCTCCACGCCATCCAGCCACCTTTTCCAGGATATGAGGCAAGTAACAGGGTTCGTTCCGTCGGGAAGCAGGTTTTGGTTTTAGATCCCGCGGTAACAAGTAGGGGGCATCAGTTTCCAACAACAGCTGATGCGCTGGAATCACCGGTAACAATTCACGTAATTCAAGGCCGCGGCGCTCGTCGCATACCCAGCCAGTGACACCGATAAAAATTCCTCTGGCAAGGCATTCACGAACTTCATTTTCTGTTCCGGTAAAGCAGTGCAAAACCACACCCGGTAACTTATCAAGCCACGGGTCAAGCAAAGCGATAAAGCGCTCGTGCGCTTCGCGGCAGTGCAAAAATACTGGCATCATCAGGTCAGCTGCAAGGGCCAGTTGTGCGGTAAAAGCGCGTTCTTGCTCAGCAGGCGTTGAGAAATTACGGTTGAAATCCAGGCCACACTCACCGATAGCCACCACTTCCGATGCACCGGCAAGTTCGCGAATAGCGTCTGCGGTTTCGTCTTGCCAATGGCTGGCATCATGCGGATGAACACCCGCAGTCGACCAGCAGCCCTGGTATTGTTGCGCCAGTAACAATGCCTGCCGACTTTCATGAATATTGGTGCCGGTAAGCAACATGCCGCTCACTCCCGCAAGCTGTGCACGCGCAACAACATCAACATGGTCTTTAGCAAACTGGGAGCTGGTAAGATTTACACCGATATCAAACATAGCGTCTTCCAAACGACGACCGCCCTAAAGGGCGGCCTGATTTTATGACTCTTACTTAGAGTTCCTGTCTTCTTCAACGTCATCTTCGACGTCTTCCATGTCTCTGCGACCTTTGCCGACATAGTAGCGGGAGAAGAACACACCGATTTCAAACAGACAGTACATGGGTATTGCCAGTAGCGTTTGAGAGAAGACATCCGGCGGGGTGAGCAGCATGCCGACAATAAAAGCCCCAACAAAAATGTAAGGCCGCTTCTGCTTTAACGCTTCCGGCGTTGTGACGCCCATCCAGCACAGCAGAATAATCGCCACCGGCACTTCAAACGCCACCCCAAATGCCATGAATAATGCCATAACAAAATCGAGGTACTTGGCGATGTCAGTGGACACCACCACGCCCATCGGTGCGGTTTTTGTCAGGAAACCAAAGGCCAGCGGGAAAACGACAAAATAAGCGAACGCAATGCCGAGATAGAACAATAACGAACTGGAGATCAGTAACGGCGTGACCAGCTTACGCTCATGTTTATACAAAGCAGGCGCGATAAACGCCCAAATTTGATAAAGAATGACCGGCGCGGACAAAAACACCGAGACATAAATTGTCAGTTTAATTGGGGTAAAGAAAGGAGATGCTACGTCGGTGGCAATCATGGTTGACCCAACGGGCATCTGCTTTATCAGCGGAGATGAGACAATCTGATAGATGTCATTGGCAAAGTAAACCAGTGCCAGGAAAATCACCAGCACAGCGATAATGCTATTTAACAGTCGCTTGCGCAGCTCTATCAGATGGCTGATAAGCGGTTGGGTATCTTCAACGGCCATGGTTACTGTTTATCACTCGAAGGTTGTGAGGAAACGGGTGTTTTCGCGGGCTCTGCTATGGGTTTAATCTGAGGCTGAGTCAACTCTTCAGAAACTTCTGCTGCCGCTGAGGCAGGAGCTGTTTCTGTTTCAACGACTGGTGCTTCTTCAGGCGCGCTGGCCTGATGTGCAGCAGTTGCTGGAGTCACGCCTTCATGGCTATCCTGAGCGTCTTTCACCAGTGGATTATGGATGGTATGAGCCTCGTCACTCCCCTTTTCAGGTTCATGCGTATACGAACGCTTCATCGACTCCGCCGCCTGACGCAGTTCATCCATTGATGCTTTTAGTTCTGGAGTGAGGTTATCCATGCTCGCTTTTTCAACCTTCTTCAGGCTGTCTTGCAGCTCCTGGATTTTCAACTCCTGAACCAGTTCGTTTTGCACCGTTGCCGCCAGAGAGCGCAAAGCGCGCACCCAGCCGACAACCGTTTTAACAGCCACAGGCAAACGCTGTGGCCCGAGAACGATCAGACCAATGATAAAAACCAGCAGCAGCTCACTGAAACCAATATCGAACACGGTTTACACCTGCTCTTTATCGTTGCTCTTAGCTTCGTCTTTCTTCACATCGCCTGGTTGCTTATCTGCAAGCGTTTTCGCTGTGAAATCGGCATCCTGAATGGATTTATCTTTCTCTTTCTCTTTATCTTCATCATCGCTCATGGCTTTTTTAAAGCCTTTGATGGATGCGCCCAAATCAGAACCGATAGAACCCAGCTTCTTAGTACCGAAAAGCAGAACCACGATGACGGCAATGATCAACAATTGCCAAATACTGATACCACCCATAATGTTGCCTCAAATCACAGTGATGAATAGATAACGGTCTTTATTGTACCGCACGTTGTCTGTTAAAAACGATTAAAAACAGCTCAGGATGAGCGCCGCCAACCAATCAGCCAGGCAACAATGCCAGCGGCCATAAGCCCTGCAGGCAAGTATTGCCATTCCGGTTTGCTAATCAATAATAACGTGCCGCTTAACAGCAGCGTGGCACCAATGCCAAACAGATAGCGGGATTGAGCCTGACGCACCTGATTGCGTTGCAAATCACGCGTTATCTTATCAACACTCTGCTGTAATTGTTTACCCTGGCGCAAACTGTCGTACATCAGTTCTGGTAGTTCTGGCATTTTTTCTATCCAGAACGGTGCTTTTTCTTTAAAAGAGCGAATAAGCGCAGGAATACCAACCTGATCTTTGATCCAGCTTTCCAGGAAAGGTTTGGCGGTTTTCCACAAATCTAGTTGTGGGTAAAGCTGTCTTCCAAGACCTTCAACGTATAGTAGCGTTTTTTGCAGTAAAACCAGCTGTGGCTGCACTTCCATATTAAAACGGCGTGCCGTGTTAAACAGGTTGAGCAGCACATGTCCGAAGGAAATTTCTGCCAGTGGTTTCTCAAAGATAGGTTCGCAAACGGTGCGAATAGCGAACTCAAACTCTTCAACGTTGGTATCCGGTGGTACCCAACCTGAATCGACATGCAGTTCAGCAACCTTACGATAGTCACGGTTAAAGAAGGCAATAAAGTTTTCCGCCAGATAGCGCTTATCTTCTTTATTCAGTGAGCCGACAATGCCGCAGTCGATTCCAATATATTGCGGATCTTCAGGGTGATCGTAGCTGACAAAGATGTTACCGGGATGCATATCGGCATGGAAAAAGCTGTCCCGAAAGACCTGAGTGAAGAAGACCTGTACGCCGCGTTCTGCCAACAGTTTCATGTTGGTACCTTGCTCTTTAAGCATGGCGATATCAGAAACAGGAATACCGTAGATCCGCTCCATGACCATCATGTTCTCGCTACAGTAGTCAGAGAATACTTCCGGCACATAGAGCATCGGGCTGTCTTCAAAGTTGCGGCGCAGCTGGATTGCGTTGGCGGCTTCACGCAGAAGATTAAGCTCGTCAATCAAGGTCTTTTCATATTCGCGCACCACTTCCAGCGGGCGTAAACGGCGGCCATCTGGCATCAATCGTGGCACCCATCGAGCAAGGCGGTAGATGAGTTTCATGTCCGCTTTGATAATCGGCAGGATATCCGGACGAATGACTTTGATGACAACATCGCGCCCATTCTCTTTCAGGCGCGCGGTATGAACCTGGGCAATTGAAGCTGATGCGAGCGGTTGTATTTCGAAATCATCAAACCAGGTTTCGATAGGGATCCCACCCATCGATTGTTCAATTTGCCTTTTAGCCAGCGCGCCGTCAAAAGGGGCGACCCGGTCTTGCAACATCGCAAGTTGGTCTGCAATTTGTGGCGGGAACAGGTCACGACGAGTCGAAAGCATTTGCCCAAACTTGATCCAGACCGGCCCCAGCTCTTGCAGTGCAAGGCGCAGCCGTTCACCGAGAGGTTTCTCTTTATGGCGATTTGGCATCCAGAAAAGCATGCGCCGCCAGATGCGTAACGGCAACGTAATACGGATCCGAGGGATCAGTTCATCCAAACCGTAGCTAAGAAAAGTGCGGATAATAAAATAGAGGCGGCGAATCTCTCCAGGCGTCATTTGTTCTCCAGTTTGTCCAGTCGCGCAATAAGTGCATCGACCTTACGGTCGACAGCTGCCGTTTCCTCAGCAAACCATGCGACTTCCAACGAGCCCGGTGCCATCTTCCACTCTTCAGTAATCGCTTCTGACAGGTATTGCTGGTTACGGGAAAATCCTTTTTTCAATAACTTACTGCCGCCACGAATAACCTTGCTGATACCTTCAGCAGCAATATCACCGATATAAGGCGCTAACAATTCAGCGGGATCGAACTCAGCAAGATCCATCAGGGCAACCCAATTCTGGACGACCTGAATATCACCCTGAACTTCTAATTCACCGCTGCGAATCAGTGCCGTAAGCTGTTGCCGGTCACGCAATTTCGGCAGTGTGCTAAACCCCGTCAACACCCGACAATCAGCTTCACCTTCCCACTGGCCTAATACATCGATTTGTTGTTCGCTAAAAACCAAAACGATTGCCGACGAGAACTCTTTGAGTTCGACACGTAACACCTTACCCACTAAGCGCTGCCGTGCCGCCTTCAAGCCTGGGTCTTGCCAGAGAAATGTATTGAGCAGGTTTTCTATTCCGGCAGTCATTAGCGGTGTAAATGGCATCACGAGTTCCCAATCAGAATTTATAACCACGGTGCAGCGCAACAACGCCAGCCGTCAGATTGAAGTAGGTGGTATTTTCAAAACCGGCATCTTCCATCATCGCTTTCAACGTTTCTTGATCAGGGTGCATACGGATAGATTCAGCCAGATAACGGTAGCTTTCCGCGTCTTGCGCAACGATTTCACCTATACGCGGCAGAATATGGAACGAGTACGCATCGTAGGCTTTGCTAAGAGGTTCGATAATCGGTTTAGAGAATTCCAGAACCAGCAGACGACCACCCGGTTTTAAAACGCGGTACATCGAGCGCAGCGCTTTTTCTTTGTCTGTCACATTGCGCAGACCGAAAGAAATAGTAATGCAATCAAAGAAGTTGTCAGGAAAAGGCAGAGCTTCGGCGTTAGCCTGAACATAGCTCACGTTGCCAACAATACCGATGTTGCGCAGTTTTTCACGCCCCATTTTCAGCATTGAATCGTTGATATCCGCCAGAACCACTTCGCCTGTTTCGCCGACCAGACGGGAGAACTTAGCGGTCAAATCACCGGTGCCTCCCGCTAAATCCAGTACGCGTTGACCACGGCGAACACCACTGCAATCAATGGTAAATCGCTTCCAGATACGATGGATACCGAATGACATCAGGTCATTCATCACGTCGTATTTTGCGGCCACAGAATGGAACACATGGGCCACCATATCGGCCTTCTGTTCCTTCGCTACAGTGCGGAAGCCAAAGTGTGTTGTTTCCTGGGATTCTTCAACCATCTCGATGCCTGCTTGTCCAAAAAATGTTTGTGGAGTGTAACAGAATGAGGCCCAAAGCCCTATGCTTCAAGCTCCGGAGCTTACCCTGGGCTTAACGCTCACCAACGATATGTCGGTTCTCTAAACTCGCGTTCTCTTCATCTTCCAATCTGGCCTGCTCGACCAGTTCGGGATTAATCTCACGTTTAACCTCAACACCCAGGCTGCGAAACGCATCTGCCTGAATGAGGATATTTCCGCGGCCTGAAGAGAGTTTTTTCATCGCCTGCCGATAGTTATCCTGAGCTTTATCCAGGCTTTGACCCATTGCGGACATGTCGTCAACGAAGAGGCGCATTTTGTCATACAGTCGGCTGGCGCGTTCGGCAATTTGTTGCGCATTTCGGCTTTGATGCTCATAACGCCACAAATTGGCAACGGTTCGTAGCGCTACCAGCAAGGTCGTAGGGCTCACAAGCATGATGTTATTTTTGAGTGCTTCGCTGATGAGTTCAGGCTGACGGTCAATCGCCAGTAAAAACGCTGGTTCGACGGGGATAAACATCAACACATAATCCAGAGAACGCAGCCCCGGCAATTGCTGGTAGTCTTTGCGGCCAAGCATGCGGATATGGTTACGCATGCTGGCAATGTGCTCGTTGAGCGCACTTTCGCGAGTTAGCTCATCTTCACCGTTGTAATAACGTTCATAGGCCACCAGCGTCATCTTGGCATCGATGACGACATCTTTGCCGTGCGGCAAACGCACAATGACATCGGGCTGCATCCGGCTGTTATTTTCGAGCTGAATATTGACCTGAGTTTCGTATTCATAACCCTCTCGCAAACCAGATGCCTCCAGCACACGAGTCAGCACAACCTCACCCCAGGTCCCCTGAGTTTTGTTATCCCCTTTCAGAGCTTTGGTGAGATTCAGTGCCTCTTGCGCCATTTGGGCATTCAGCTGTTGAAGGCTACGGATTTCATGAGTCAGCGTGTGGCGCTCGCGGGCTTCCTGACCAAAACTCTCTTGCACCTGGCGACGGAAACCATCCAGTTGTTCGCGCAATGGTGAGAGTAAGCCATTTAAACTTTGCCGGTTTTGTTCTTCAACTTTGCGGCCACTTTGCTCAAAAATACGGTTGGCGAGGTTTTCAAATTGTTCGCTCAGGCGTTGCTCGCTGTTAAGCATCTGGCGATGTTTGTCATCGGCATTAAGGCGGGTTTGTTCTAAAAGCGTGGAAAGTTCGCGGATATCCGCTTCCTGCGCACTTTTGATCTCAAGCTGGGTACGCAATTCTCGATTGAGTTGCTCGCATTCCTCTTTCCAGTGCTGGTTTTGCTGTAACTCCTGCCGGGCCGCAGTCAGTTCACCGTAGATTTCTCGTTGCTCTTCATACAGTGCGGATTGCCTCCCGGTTGCGCGCAAACTCGCCAGCAACCATCCAGTCAGAACACCAACCAGTGCAATACCGATCCCGAATAAAATAGAAATATCCACAGTCACTCCTGCAAGCCATGCTAAACATCAGCAAAATAAAATTCTGCTGTATAAATGTCCAGATGAAAAGGGATTTCCTGCGAGGCGTTACGCAAAGCGTAAAAATTAAGCCGGCTGCACCGGCTTATTGGGACTAGATTAAGCGACGAGCCGCTTCCACCACGATTTGCACCGCGTGGCTTTCTGTTTTTTTCATGGTTTCAGCATTCGGGATTTCTTGCTGAGTACGGTTCACAATCACGCCAGCCACCATACCCGCACGCAGGCCCTGGCTTGCGCACATGGTCAGAAGAGTCGCGGATTCCATCTCGTAGTTCATCACGCCCATCTGCTGCCACTCTTCCATGGAACCTTTATAGCGGCTCACTACGCGACCTGAGAAGGTGTCGTAACGTTCCTGGCCTGGATAGAAGGTATCAGAAGAAGCCGTCACGCCAATGTGCGTGGTAGCACCGATAGATTTCGCCGCTTCAACCAGTGCGGTAGTACAGGCAAAATCAGCAACGGCTGGGAATTCCAGCGGTGCGAAGTGCAGGCTGGCACCGTCAAGACGCACAGACGCAGTGGTCACCAGAACGTCACCGACATTAATATGCGGTTGGATTGCGCCAGTCGTCCCGATACGCAGGAAAGTACGAATGCCCAGTTGCGCCAGTTCTTCCACAGCGATAGAAGTCGACGGGCCGCCGATGCCGGTCGAGCAGACAATGACTGGCTTGCCATCTAATTCAGCACGCCAGGTAGTAAATTCACGGTGGGCAGCCAATTTTACCGGCTTGTCCATCAGTACTGCGATTTTTTCCACGCGCTCTGGATCGCCCGGGACGATGGCAAGCGTTGCCCCTTGCAGATCATTTTTAGTGAGGCCGAGGTGAAAAACATCAGACTTGGACATAACAGACTCCTGCGTTGAATAGGTTGGCTTATCTATCTAAGGAGGTACTGTACCGAACCTCTGCAAAGAATTACGTGACCGATTTCACTTTGAATGAAACAAATTACATTATTTTCAATTGAGATAGTGATCTGAATCACACTCAATCACAGAATGATCCATTAATCAGCCAACAATACAGCAACTCGAAGAATGGCAGGTAAAAGCTATAGTTATCGCACTGCGTTAATTCTGGTCAGGAGAATGCCAATGAAAGAAGAAAAATCCATAGATAAATTGCCGGGCGGAAATTATGCACCAGCGGCCTCCCCTCTGGCTTCAACCCTCTTGCATACCCCAGATGACGCGATTCTGGCGGGGGAAACGTCAATTCCTACTCAGGGTGAACAGATGCCTGCCTGGCACGCCAGGCCAAAAGGCGCTGAAGGTTCTTTGCCCATCGTGATTGTAGTGCAGGAAATCTTCGGCGTGCATGAACATATTCGCGATGTTTGCCGCAGATTAGCACTGGAAGGATACCTGGCCATCGCGCCAGAACTCTATTTCCGCCAGGGCGATCCCAATGATTTTGCAGATATTCAGACGCTTTTAAGTGGATTAGTCTCTAAAGTTCCCGATGCACAGGTGTTGGCGGATCTCGATCACGTCGCCAACTGGGCGGCCAGGAACGGCGGCGATGCTCATCGCCTGATGATTACCGGTTTTTGTTGGGGTGGACGAATTACCTGGTTATACGCCGCACATAATCCGCAGTTGAAAGCAGCCGTTGCCTGGTATGGAAAACTGTTGGGCGAGAAATCTCTTAATTCACAACATCATCCAGTCGATATCGCTATTAATCTGAACGCGCCAGTACTTGGACTTTACGGCGGGCTAGACACCGGGATTTCGCAGGAAAGTGTAGAAACCATGCGCCATGCTCTGCGCGCTGCGAATGCCAACGCAGAAATCATCGTCTACCCGGAAGCGGGCCACGCGTTTAACGCAGATTATCGCCCGAGCTACCATGCCGATTCAGCAAAAGATGGCTGGCAGCGCATGCTGAAGTGGTTTGAACGATATGGCACGAAGAAGTAATACAAGCCGCCCTGGCTCAAGCCAGGGCTTTATCCCTGATATTAATAAGCGTACTGCATCACATTCCTGAGCCTGCTTTTTTTACTCTTGCCAGCACCCAGCATCAAAAAATTTGCCGCAGCAAACACCTTCATGGCCCTGTTCACACTTTCCCTAACAGGTTTGATTTTTCTGCTCAGAAATCAAAATTTTCGACGCTGCACACCAAACTATTTCTCTGTTTAATACATCAGTTCTCCTCAATACTCACAACAGACACAACGAATTCTCACTTGGTGAACAGGAGATTTACGATGACTCACGCTTTTGATGCCCAGCCTTTTGCACTGCCGTTTGATCCCAAAAGCACCGCACTGGTGATGATTGATATGCAACGCGATTTTGTCGAAGCCGGTGGTTTTGGCGAAGCGTTAGGTAATGATGTTTCACTGGTGCGTAGCGCAATCGAGCCGTGCAAACGTGTTCTGGATGTCGCCCGCCAGGAAGGCCTGTTAGTGATTCATACTCGCGAAGGACATCGCCCTGACCTCACCGACTGCCCACCAGCAAAACTCACGCGCGGCGGTAAGACGTTTATCGGCGAAGCAGGCCCAATGGGCCGCACGCTGGTGCGCGGTGAAGCCGGTCACGACATTATTCCTGAGCTGTACCCTATTGCCGGCGAGCCGATTATTGATAAGCCAGGCAAAGGCGCGTTTTACCAGACTGACCTGCACCTGATCCTGCAAAACAGCGGTATCAAAACGCTGATCGTCTGCGGCGTCACCACTGAAGTTTGCGTGAATACCACCGTTCGTGAAGCCAATGACCGCGGCTACGAATGCATCATTCCTGAAGACTGCGTCGGTTCTTACTTCCCTGAATTCCAGAAATACGCCCTTGAGATGATCAAAGCCCAGGGCGCAATTTTCGGCTGGGTGAGCGACGCCAACAACATCATTAAAGGTCTTAAAGGCTAAACAGCATGGCTATCGTCACCCTTACGGCAAACTCATGCGGATATTTAACCGCCAGGCGTTTGCCAGAAATTATTCAGGTTCATAGCTGTTTTTCACACGCTCTCAACCTGATCGACGACGATGGCCATCTTTTTACCCTGTTGAGTAGCGAGAAATATCAGAATCTGCCCGATGCCGTGCGCGTGACGCAGCCGGAAAACTGGGACTGGCGGCAGCAGGCAAGCCGCGGAGAGACAGTTCGCACAACCGCAGGAAAATTACAGGCGCGGCACTGGCAGGTCGATATCAGCGCAGCGACTGTCTGGCAACCCAGGCTTGGCGGTTCATCAGTAAGCCTGAACGCGCTGCCAGACGCGCTGCGCCATTACGAAACACTCAGCTCGCAGCTTTTTTTGTTCTGCCTTGAGCACCAGGTTGAAAGTGATTTGCTTTGGGCGTGCAGCCCATTAATCCCCAGCGAAAGCAAACGCCAGTTGGCTCCCGCAGAAGCGATGGAACAGCTCGAATCTCAGGTGGCACAGCTTATCGGTTTTGGGCGCGGCCTCACCCCGGATGGCGACGATTATCTGCTGGGATACATGGCTGCACTTTGGCCCTGGAAGCTAAACGCGGGGCTCAGGGAACATCAGCAAAGGCTGCATCAGGCCATCAGCATAAATCTGCCGCGCACCACGGATATCAGCCGCCATTACCTTAACCGGGCGCTGGAAGGCCATTTTTCGCAGCCGGTTTGCGAGTTGCTCGAAAAACTTACGGCACGGACACCCACGGCAGACCTTATCGCCGCCACGGAACACGTTATGCAGTTTGGTGCGTCCTCCGGCGTGGACTGCCTCGCAGGAATATTACACGGGCTGCGAAACATCAACACAGCTCATTGAAAAAACACCACTGACTCACGCAGCGCGGCAAACGCTCTGCGCGGGATCGCTTTGCCCGGATTTCAACATTCGGGAATAAAGAAACAGGCATAACCTAATGAAATCAGAGCATAAAGTTTTTAACAATCTCTATCAGGATTCCGTTTCCCTGATGCAGATTTCCGCCCAAATCAGCAAGCTGCCCGGCATTCAGCAGGCCTCCGTGGTGATGGGTACCGCCACCAACCTTGAGCAACTGCATGATGCAGGCCTTGGGGATAACATCGCCGCCGGGCCAAATGACCTGGTGATCGCCGTACAGGGCGAAGACGACGCCTGCCAGGAAGCGCTGGATCTGGCGCATCAGCGCCTGAACAGCAAGCCAGCAGAAAGCGGCAACGACGGCGTGCGCGCACCGGATTTAGTGAGTATGGAAATGGCGCTGGAAAAAGAGCCTGAATCCAATCTGGCACTGATTTCCGTACCGGGCGACTACGCCGCCGCCGAAGCGATTAAAGCCCTGAATCTTGGCATGAACGTGATGATGTTCAGCGATAACGTCAGCGTGGCGCAGGAAAAAGCGATTAAAACCCTCGCCCGTGAACGCAACCGTATCGTAATGGGCCCGGACTGCGGCACCGCGATTGTGAACGGTATTCCGTTGGGCTTTGCCAACGTGGTGAACCGTGGCGCAATTGGCATCGTCGGCGCATCCGGCACTGGCGTTCAGGAAGTCACCTGCCGTATCGACCAACTGGGCGCGGGTATTTCCCAGGCGCTGGGCACCGGCGGCCACGATTTAAGTGAAGAGATTGGCGGCATTTCCATGCTGTTTGGCCTGCAAGCGCTGGCAGAAGACCCGGCGACTCAGGTCATCGTCTTGATCTCTAAACCACCCGCAAAAGCCGTTGCCGAACGGATTCTGGAACAGGCGCAAGCGGCGGGTAAACCGGTCGTGGTGAACTTCCTTGGTGCGAAGCCAGAAGACATTACCCGCCCAGGCGTGACCGCAGCGACCACGCTTGCCAGCGCGGCAGACCTCGCCGTTGCGTTGCTGAATAAAACTGAACTACGCCAGCACGCAACTCGTCCTGATGAAGCACAGCTCGCGATGCTGGAACAAGCCTGCTCAACATTGCCAGCCACGCGTCAGCTTATTCGCGGTGTCTTTGCCGGCGGCACTTTCTGCTACGAAGCACAGCTTCTGTGCCAGCAAAACGGCTTTACCGCATCATCCAACACGCCGGTTTCCGGCAACAGCAAACTGGCGGATATCTGGAAAAGCAGTGGTCACACGCTGATCGATATGGGCGATGACGATTTCACGCGCGGCAAACCGCACCCGATGATCGACCCTACGCTGCGCAACCAGCGCATTCTTGACGAGCTAAACGATCCGCAAACCGCCGTGGTGCTGTTTGACCTGGTACTCGGCTATGGCGCGTCGGAAGACCCGGCTGCCGGGCTGCTGGAGCTGCTCGCCCAAATTGATAAACAGAAATTGCCGGTCCTCATCGCTCACGTCTGCGGCACTGAAGCCGACCCACAGCAGCGTAACCGCCAGATTGAAGCCCTGCGTGAGGCAGGCGTGATTGTCGCCGATTGCAACGCGCAAGCCGCCGTTTGGGCAAGCAGCGTGGCACTGATTCAGGCTAAGAAAAACGGAGCATCCGCATGAACACCTTATTTAATCAGCCGCTGAAAGTGGTCAACGCTGGGCTGGCAGGATTTGCGAACAACATCCAGAAAGTCGGCGGTGAAGTGACTCCGTTGAACTGGCAGCCGCCAGCCCTCGGCAACATTGAAGCCGGGTTGGATCTGGCGAGTTTACTGCGTCACCCGCTGGTCGAGCAGGCAAACCAGGTGGCGATGGAACGTTATCTGAACGCGCAGCCGGTGCTGGTAGACGTGATGTTCGCAGCAGAAGCGATTCCGGCGATGGCTGAACGCAAACTGATTCTGCATTCCGGTCCGCCAATCAGTTGGGACAACATGTGCGGCCCGGTACAAGGGGCGATTGTCGGCGCGATCCTGTTTGAAGGCTGGGCCACCAACCACGAAGAAGCTGAAGCTCTCGCGAAAAGCGGCGCCATCGACCTCGAGCCGTGCCACCACTACAACGCCGTCGGCCCAATGGCTGGAATTATCAGCCCGTCCATGCCGCTGTGGGTAATTGAAAACAAAACCAACGGCAAACGCGCGTTCAGTAATTTCAACGAAGGGCTGGGCAAGGTTTTACGTTTCGGTGCCAACAACGAAGAAGTTCTCAATCGTCTGCACTGGATGCGCAATGAACTGGCTCCGGCACTGAAAAAAGCAGTGCGTCAAATCGGCGAGCTGGAGCTGAAACCGCTGATGGCGCAAGCGCTGCACATGGGCGATGAAGTGCATAACCGTAACGCCGCTGCCACAGGCCTGCTTTGCAAGCGTCTGGTGCCTGCGCTGCTGGCCTGTAACCTGCCGCTGGAAACCGTGCAAAACGCGGTGGCCTTTATTACCGGCAACGACCACTTCTTCCTCAACCTGTCGATGGCCGCCTGTAAAGCGATGATGGATGCCGCCGCCGATGTGCCGTTCAGCTCGATGGTCACGGTGATGGCGCGCAACGGTGTGAACTTCGGCATTCGTTTGTCCGGCACCGGCGACCAGTGGTATCAGGCTCCGGCGAATCCGGTCGAAGGCCTTTTCTTCCCTGGCTACGGCGTGGACGACGCGGCTGCGGATTTGGGCGACAGCGCGATTACCGAAACCGCAGGCGTCGGTGGCTTTGCGATGGCGTCTTCACCAGCCATCGTGAAATTCGTCGGCGGCACACCTGCCGATGCCACCAACAACAGCCGTCGCATGCAGGCGATCGTCATTGGCTCGAACCCAGCATTTACGCTGCCCGCGCTGAACTTCGCGCCGACCGCCGCTGGCATCGACGCCCGCAAAGTCGCTGACCGTGGCATTTTGCCCATCATCAACACCGGCATCGCCCACAAACAGGCGGGCGTCGGCCAGATTGGGGCCGGGATCACCACAGCACCGATGTCGTGCTTCGTGGACGCGATTCAGGCACTTGCCCAATCTGTAGGAGAAAAAAAATGAGCAAACCTTTAGCTGTCGTCGCGGTAGGCGGCAACGCGCTGATCCAGGACGAGAGTCACAACAGCATTCCGGATCAGTACGAAGCCGTAATGGAAAGCGTGAAGCACATTACCGACATGGTGGAAGCCGGATGGGATCTGGTGCTGACTCACGGCAACGGCCCGCAGGTGGGCTTTATTCTGCGCCGCTCAGAAATGGCAAGCCGCGAAGTGGCTCCGGTGCCGCTGGATTACGCGGTAGGTGATACCCAGGGCGCGATTGGCTACATGTTCCAGAAAGCGCTGCATAACGAACTGATGCGTCGCGGTATCAACAAGCCAGTTGTCACCCTCGTGACGCAGACTTTAGTGAGCAAAGACGATGTTGCATTTGCCAACCCGTGCAAACCGGTCGGCGCGTTTATGGACGAGCAAACCGCGCAACTGCGCCAGAAAGAACTCGGCTGGACAATGATGGAAGACGCCGGTCGCGGCTGGCGTCGCACCGTACCTTCCCCTGCTCCGCTTGAAGTTATCGAGCGCGAAACGATCGCCAATCTGGTCAGCCAGGGCTACATCGTCATCGCCTGCGGCGGCGGCGGCATTCCTGTGATTCGCGACGAAAAGCGCGAGCTGAAAGGCGTTGAAGCGGTAATCGACAAAGACCTGGCCTCCGCGCTGCTCGCAAGCCAGCTCGGTGCCGATCTGTTGCTGATCCCAACCGGCGTGGAAAAAGTGGCGATTAACTTCGGCACCCCACAGCAGGAATGGCTGGACACGCTGACCGTCGCCAAAGCGCAGGAGTTGCTGGATCAAGGGCAATTCGGCGTTGGCAGCATGCAGCCGAAAGTGGAAGCGATTCTCGGCTTTGTGAATGCCAGCCAGAAGCAGGGCAAAAATGCCAGCGGTCTGATCACCAGCCCGCAGGCCATTAAAGCGGCTCTTGCTCACCAAAGCGGCACCTGGATCGCACCTTAATCGTATTTATTGATGGGGCGGAAAACCGCCCCTTATGACAAATTTTCTGGAGAACTATCATGGCTCAAACAACTTTACTCGCAGTCAACGGCACCCTGATGCGCGGCCTGAAACTCAACCCGAACATGCAAAAAGCAGGCGGTGTGTTCGTGCGTGAAGCCCGTACCGACGCGCACTACCGCATCTGGAGCATTAACGACGACCATCCAGGCATGATCCGCGTGATGCAAGGCGGCACAAATGTCTCGCTGGAAATCTGGGAGCTGCCGTTAGCCAGCTTCGCCGCACTGCTGGAAAGCGAGCCTGCCGGGTTATCCATCGGCAAAGTCAAACTCGAAGACGGCAGCGAAGTGCTGGGCGTGCTGGCGGAAAACTGGCTGACCGAAGGGCAAAAAGAGATCACCGATCTGGGATGCTGGCGCAAATACACCGGCCATTTCCATACTGCGTAAAACGCCATTCAGAGGGAACAAGATATGCGTAAGACCCAAGAGAGTCTCAACACGGCGTCAGGATTACGTATTGCCATGATTTTGCTGGGCATTGCCGTCACGCCCGTGCTGCTGTCGTCTTCAAGCCTCGGCAACCAGCTTTCCAGCTCTAGTCTGATAAGCGTCGTATTGCTGGGCGGCCTGATTCTGACCGTGTTGTCGGCGATTACTATCAGCGTGGGCGAAAAAGCCCGTCTGCCCACTTACGGCATTGTGAAATATCCGTTTGGCGAGAAAGGCGCGATTGCTATCAACATTCTGATGGCCATCAGCCTGTTTGGCTGGATTGCGGTGACCGCCAATATGTTCGGCCATTCAGTGCATGATTTACTGGCACAACATGGGCTGGAACTGCCGGTGCAACTGCTGGTAGCTGCGGGCTGTGTGATTTTTGTTGCCTCAACCGCGTTTGGTTTTGCGGTGCTGGGTAAAGTGGCGCAGTTTGCCGTGCCGGTGATTGCGCTAGTGCTTTGCTACATTCTTTACGTCGCAACGCATACCGAAGTTGCCGCACCCGCTGCGTTCACCAGCATGAACACCGGCGTCGCAGTATCAACCGTGGTCGGCACAATCATCGTGCTGGTTGCCACGCTGCCCGATTTCGGCAGTTTCGTGCATAACCGCAAACATGCGCTGATCGCCGCAGGCTTGACGTTCCTGGTGGCTTACCCGCTGCTGTATTGGGCAGGTGCGACGCCAAGCGCCATCTCCGGTCAGGGTTCTTTACTCGGCGCAATGGCGGTATTTGGTGCCGTTTTGCCTGCCGCTGTGCTGCTGATTTTTGCCTGCGTCACCGGTAATGCCGGGAATATGTTCCAGGGTACGCTGGTGGTTTCCACCCTGGTGACCCGTTTCCCTAAATGGCAGATCACCGTCGCACTGGGGATTTTATCCGCCATCGTCGGCAGTATGGATATCATGTCCTGGTTTATCCCGTTCCTGCTGTTCCTCGGGATTGCCACGCCGCCGGTTGCCGGGATTTATATCGCTGACTTCTTCCTTTATCGCCGTAACGGTTACGAAGAATCGGTGCTGACCCGCGACCCGCAAATCAAAGTGCTGACCTTCGTTGCCTGGATTCTGGGCGCCGCAGTTGGCTTTATGACGGTCAATGGGCTGTTTACGCTCACCACCATCCCTTCAGTTGATTCAATTGCGGTGGCCTGCGTCGCTTATGCGGTGTTGAGCCGTATGAGTAACCGCAGCTAATTCCTGGGTATACTTGGTGCAACTATAAGTGGCTAGGCTCGAAACAGTTTAGCCACTCAACACCAGCCAGGAAGCCACATGTTTATCTCCGATGAAACCATCCGCGTTGTCCATCTGGTCGCAAAATATCAGAGCATCACCACCGCCGCCGAGCAGTTGAACAAGGTGCCATCCGCTATCAGTTACACCATCAAAAAAGCCGAGGAGAGCATTGGCGCGGAGCTGTTTATCCGCAAGGGCCGCTATATCGAACTAACGCCTGCGGGTAGCTATTTCATCGAACACAGCAAAACCATTCTTGGCGATCTTGATGCGCTTAAACGCAACACGGTGCTGATTCATGACGGGATTGAAAAAGAGCTGTCTGTCGCAGTGAATAACATTATCCCCACCGCCACGCTGGTTGAGTTTATCCGGGATTTTGAGCGCGAATTTTCCTCCACCACGCTGACGGTCAATCTTGAGGTGTACAACGGCTGCTGGGACGCGCTTTACAGTAAACGCGCTGATTTAGTGATTGGCGCGCCGCATTCAGTGCCGAGCACGGAAGGGATCATCAGCGAACCGATTGGTCAACTGGAGTGGGATTTCGTGGTCAGCCCACAGCACCCGCTTGCCGGGCATCTCCAGCCGCTGGAAAACGCCGAGCTGCGCCAGTATTCCGCTATCTGCATCCGCGACACCGCCGTTAACTTCGCCCCACAACAGGCGTGGCTGCTGGAAGGTCAAAAACCGCTGTTTGTCCCGGACTTCGCCACCGCTATTGCGCTGATCCAGCAAAATGTCGGCATCGGTTATATTCCGCACCATCTGGCGCTGCCTCTGCTTAATAACGGTCAATTGCTGAAAAAACCGATGCAGGAACATAAACACGCCACCAAATTATTCCTGGCCGCCCGTTCTGATGGCATGGGCAAAGTTTGCCGTTGGTGTATGGATTATTTGTTGCAGCCTGCGGTGAGTGGGAAGTTGGGTGGTGGGAGTTGATTAAACGCTTTGCCCCTCACCCCAGCCCTCTCCCAAAGGGAGAGGGAGGAAAGAGTGTCTTTTCGCTAATGGACGAGGGAGAAAAGAGTGTCTTCTCGCTAATGGGCGAGGGAGAAAAGAGTGTCTTCTCGCTAATGGGCGAGGGAGAAAAGAGCGTCTTCTCGCTAATGGGCGAGGGAAAAAAGAACGTTCCCTCTCCCGTTTTGGGAGAGGGTTAGGGTGAGGGTAAATAATTAAGCGCTACGCAAGTTCTGCGCCGCCTTCACCATGTTCGCCAGCGCCTGGCGGGTTTCTGGCCAGCCGCGAGTTTTCAGGCCGCAGTCTGGGTTAACCCACAAACGCTCTGCCGGGACGCTCTCCGCCGCTTTCTTCAGTAACGCTTCAATCCATTCCACGCTTGGCACGTTCGGCGAGTGAATGTCATACACACCCGGCCCGATTTCGTTTGGATATTCGAACTCTTTGAACGATTCCAGCAGGTCCATATCGGAACGTGAAGTTTCAATGGTGATCACGTCCGCATCCAGCGCCGCAATGGAATCCATGATGTCGTTGAATTCGCAGTAACACATGTGGGTGTGGATCTGCGTGTCATCGCGTACCACAGCGGCGTTCAGGCGGAAAGCTTCCACGCCCCATTCCAGATACGCCTGCCAGTCGGACTGACGCAGCGGTAAACCTTCGCGCAGCGCGGGTTCGTCGATCTGAATGATGCCAATGCCCGCAGCTTCCAGATCCGCCACTTCGTCACGCAACGCTAAGGCGATTTGCTTCGCGATGGTTTCGCGCGACACGTCTTCGCGTGGGAATGACCAACACAGAATCGTCACCGGGCCCGTCAACATGCCTTTTACTGGTTTGTCAGTCAGGGATTGCGCGTACTTTGCCCACTCCACGGTGATCGCTTCCGGGCGGCTGATATCACCAATCACGACCGGCGGTTTCACACAGCGGGAGCCGTAGCTCTGCACCCAGCCGTTTTGCGTGAAGACGAAACCGTCGAGGTGTTCGCCAAAGTATTCCACCATGTCGTTGCGCTCGGCTTCGCCGTGTACCAGCACATCCAGCCCCAGACGTTCCTGTTCAGCTACCGCTTGTTTGATGTGTTCAGCGATACCAGTGCGATAGTTGTTGGCATCCAGATTTCCCTTTTTGAAGTCCAGGCGCAGGCCGCGGATTTCAGTGGTTTGCGGGAAAGAACCGATAGTTGTTGTCGGCCACGCTGGCAGGTTAAAGCGCTGACGCTGCGCCACGGCACGAGCGGCATAGTCGCTGTGACGTTGGCTGTCTTGCGCGGTAATGGTCGCCAGGCGCTGTTCTACTGCCGCGTTATGTACGCGGCTTGAATGGCGACGAGCCTGAATTGGCGCGCTCCATTCCACCAGCTTTTCGGTGTTACCGCTGTTTAACGCTTCAGTCAGCAGTGAAAGCTCAGCACATTTTTGCAGGGCGAAGGCAAACCAGCTTTTCACTTCCGCATCCAGACGCGTTTCCACACTGAGATCGATTGGGCTGTGTAGCAGGGAGCAAGAAGAGGCCACCCACAGATCACGTTTCCCGACAATTGCCTGCAATTGTTGATATTTTTCCGTCAGATCGGCACGCCAGACGTTACGCCCGTTAATTACCCCCGCAGACAGCAACCAGTCAGCCGGAAGCTGCTGATGCAACGCGTTGATATCATCTTTACCGTGTACGAAATCGACGTGCAGACCCTGGACCGGCAGCGCGGTGATGGTGTTCAGGTTTGGCGTGACGCCTTCGAAATAGGTGGTCAGCAACAGCTTAACGTTACCCTTCAGCGCGTCATAGGCAGGCTTGAACGCGTCCAGCCACGCCTGCGGCAACTCCAGCACCAGCGCGGGCTCGTCGATTTGCACCCATTCGATGCCGCGTTTTGCCAGTTCAGCCAGAACCTGTTGGTAAACCGGCAGAATGTCGTTGAGCAAGCTCAGGCGGTCGAACGGCTCACCCTTCACTTTACCCAGCCACAGATAGGTGACCGGGCCAAGCAGCACAGGTTTTACGTTGTGGCCCAGTGCCAGCGCTTCGTCCACTTCATCCAGAAGCTGTGTCCAGGTCAGTTTGAACTGCTGGCCTTGAGTAAATTCCGGCACCATGTAGTGATAGTTGGTGTTAAACCATTTCGTCATTTCTGCGGCAGCAGCAGGCTTGCCAGTCGGCGCGCGACCACGGCCCAGACGGAATAATGTGTCGATATCTACACTGCCGTCCGCGTTCTGATGACGAGCCGGTACATTGCCAAGTAACAAGCTGGTGGTCAGAACGTGATCGTACCAGGCGAAATCGCCCACTGGCAGTAACTCAACGCCGGACTGTTTTTGTTGATCCCAGTGACGAGCACGCAGTTCGCGGCCCACCGCCAGTAATTCTTCCTGGGTGGAATTGCCTGCCCAGTAACTTTCTTGTGCCTTTTTCAGTTCGCGGCGCAGGCCAACACGGGGGAAGCCGAGGGTGTGATTTTTGATTGTCATTTTCTTTCCTCAATATCATTATTCGACGCATTTAGCCGTCCAGATGTTTACACATCTATATTGTGCAGGTACTGTATATTCCTCAAGCGCAATTTGCTCATGCCGAAGTGAAGGACTTTCATGATCGAGATCAAACACCTGCGGACGCTCCAGGCGTTACGAAATTGCGGCTCTTTAGCCGCCGCCGCCGCCGCGTTGCATCAAACCCAATCGGCTCTCTCTCATCAGTTCAGCGATCTGGAGCAACGGCTTGGGTTCCGCCTGTTTGTCCGTAAAAGTCAGCCTCTGCGCTTTACTCCGCAGGGCGAAGTGCTATTGCAACTGGCAGAACAAGTGTTGCCGCAGATAAGCCGTGCGCTTCAGGCCTGCAACGAACCGCATCAGACAACGTTGCGTATCGCCATCGAATGCCATAGCTGTATTCAGTGGCTGACCCCGGCACTGGAGAACTTCCACAAAACCTGGCCGCAGGTGGATCTGGATTTCAAATCAGGCGTGACGTTCGACCCACAGCCCGCGCTACAGCAAAGCGAGCTGGATATCGTTTTGACATCAGACATTCTGCCGCGCAGCGGTCTGCACTATTCGCCGATGTTTGATTATGAAGTGCGCCTGGTGCTGGCAACGGATCATCCATTAGCCAACAAAACACGAATTGATCCGGAAGATTTGAGCAGTGAGACATTGTTGATTTACCCGGTGCAGCGCCAGCGTCTGGATATCTGGCGGCATTTCCTGCAACCGGCAGGCGTCAGCCCGTCGCTGAAAAGTGTGGATAACACGTTGTTGTTAATTCAGATGGTGTCGGCGCGCATGGGCATTGCCGCGCTGCCGCATTGGGTGGTAGAGAACGTAGAGCGCCAGGGTCTGGTGGTGACTAAAACCCTGGGCGAAGGATTGTGGAGCCGGTTGTACGCCGCCGTGCGCGATGGCGAGCAGCGTCAACCGGTGACAGAAGCGTTTATTCGCTCGACGCGCTCACACGCTTGCGAGCATCTGCCGTTTGTGAAGAACGCGGAGCGACCCAACGGCGATGCACCCATAGCGAGGCCATTATCACCGTCCCACCAATGATAAAACTCGGCCAGTGGGGCTGTTCTTGCCAGATGGCGAGGTTAACCAGCAGCCCTGCCGGAACATGCACGTTGTTCATGATGCCGAGCGTTCCTGCATCCACCTGCGTTGCGCCATAGTTCCACATGAAATAACCCAGCCCGGAAGCTACGACGCCGAGCCATACCAGGATGCCCCATTGCAGGTTGGTGCTCGGCAGTTTTTGCGGATTCCCCAGCACAAACCAGGCGCATACCGCCACAATGAATGCGCCAAGATAAAACCATGAGAATGCGCAATGCTGCGGCATCGGACGGGTTTCCATCAGCCGTTTATAACCCACCATGCCGATAGCAAAGCAGATGTTGGCCGCCTGCACCAACAGCAGGCCAGTCCAGAAGTGATCGCTCACTTTGTCATAGCGAATAATCGCCGCGCCAATCACCGCCAGCCCTGCACTTAATGCATAACCCCAGCGCAATTTGTTGCCACTGATCAGATCGTAAATTAGCGTGACATACAACGGCGTCATCACGGTGAACAAAAGGAATTCTGAGACGGTCAGGTAGAGGTATGCCTGGAAGCTAAACAGGTACATCACGCCGAGTTGCAGCGCGCCTACCAGCATATACAGCAGTAACGTTTTCGCGCTGTAACCTTTAAAACGCAGGAACGGCAGGAATACCAGGGCCGCAAGTCCGACGCGCATCAGCACCGAAAAATAGCTGTCGACATGCCCGGCAAGGTATTCGCCAATCAGACTAAATGAGAAGGCCCACAGGATTGTGGTGATGATCAGTAACGGCACGATGAAATCTCTACAACAGGTTATGCCTTATTGTAGCGAAGGGTGTTGGCAGAGGCTTAGGTATTTGGTTGACGAGTGGCGATTAAATCGCCACTCAATGTCGGCAAATTAATCTTTACCGAGGAACATCTTACGCAGGTAATGTGGAACGGCGTTATCGGCGTTGGTGCCAATCACTTCCAGCTCTGGCAACAAGTCTTTCAGGCGTTGGTGGGCATTGCCCATGATGCAGCCTTTACCCGCCATGCTGAGCATTTCTGCGTCGTTCATGCCATCACCAAAGGCGATGCACTCTTTCAGGCTGTAACCCATTGCTTTGGATACCGCTTCCAGCGCGTGTCCTTTGGATACCCCGCCCGCCATCACTTCCAGACAAGTGAGTGTCGAGAAGCTGACATTAACTCGGTCACCCCAACGGGCAATCAACGCTTGCTCAAGCGGCAGCAATTTTTCGTGCGAATCACAGGTGAAGAACACTTTGCTGATACCATCGGCATCCAGCAAACCTGGCTCAAACAGGCTGTAATTAAACACGGCCTCTTTAAAATATTTCATCTCTTCAGGGCGATGACGGTTCATGAACCATTCGTCACCACGGTAGACGTTGGTCACGATATCTTGATGGGTATGCACGACACCAAACAGATCACGGGCGATATCTTGATCAAGATCGTGGCTGAATACCAGGTTGCCGTCAGTATCATGCACGCGCGCACCGTTGGAGGTGATCATGTAAGCTTTGATTTCGAGGTTATCGCGGATTTGCCCCACATCGATATGGTGACGACCCGTAGCAAAGACGAAATTAACCCCTTCAGCGGTGAGCAATTTCAGCGTTTCTTTGGCGTATGGGGTGAGCAGGTGATCGGGGGACAACAACGTGCCATCTAAGTCAGACGCAACGACATGGTACATAGGATTTGAAACCTCAGGTGTTGAATTCAGATTAATTATGCCTATCAAAAAACGTGATAATGGCATTCAGCGCTTCGGTCCGTATATCGTCCTTTTCGAACAGGATCTCATGATATGCACCGTTTATGACGTAAGGTTTTTCCCCCTCACAAGGGTTGCCCGCCGTGGCTCGAAGTTCACAGAATTGGTCATGCGCGCGATTATCAACGACGCGTTCCTCTTCTGCCTGCAGGATAAAAATCGGCGTGGTAATCGCAGTGGCTCCTGCTAAAACCTGTTCTCCTGCGAGTATCCCTTCTCGTACCCAGTGATTCGTTGGCCCACCGACCCGCAATGCTGGCTCGTCAGCATAAAAACGTAGGTTTCGGCGGTAACGTTCACGGCTATGGGTCAGGACATTAACGCTAAATGGTAATGCGCGCCAGCGGCCTGTTCCGATTGCATATCCCTCACGAAAACGTTGATGACCTTCCGCCCAATCAAGAATATGACGAACCATCCAGTCCGGCCAGCGCAAGGCGATGCCAAACATGGGTGCGCTCAGCGCAACGGCATCAAAGCATTGTGAGTTCTTTTCCAGCCACAGCGTTATAATCGCCCCGCCCATGGAATGCGCTAACGCGTAGCGTTTTCTCCACGGACCATTCGCGACTTCATGCTGATAAAAGCGATCAAAATCGTCGACATAGTCGCTAAACTTCGCCACATGCCCGCGATGCGAATCCGATAGCATGCGTCCAGAACGCCCTTGTCCACGATGGTCGATGATTAAAATGTCGAATCCACAAAGAAATAAGTCGTACGCCAATTCAGCATATTTGACATAGCTTTCGATTCGCCCAGGACAAACAACAATAACGCGGTCATGATCCTGCGAGCGAAACCGTACGTAGCGTACCGGCACTTCGTCGACGCCTGAAAATTCACACTCTTCACGCTTACGCCAGAAGTCCATCAGTGGACCCGTGGTGAAAGCCGCAAAGGCATTTTCCCTGGATAACCATCCATTTTTATGCTGAGTCATTTCGCTTTTTTGTGATTCGTAGCACGCTCATCAACAATAGCGTATTGTGGCATAAAAGTGTTCGATCAGGGAATTTCACATGAGCGTTGAATGGTGGTTTACCTATCTCGTAACCACAATAATTCTGAGTCTTTCACCCGGTTCCGGGGCGATTAATACCATGACGACCGCCATTAGCCACGGCTATCGTGGTGCGGCTGCGTCTATTGCAGGGCTGCAAACCGGTCTTGCGATTCATATCGTGCTGGTTGGTATTGGCCTGGGGGCAATTTTTTCGCATTCGCTGCTGGCTTTTGAAATTTTGAAATGGGCGGGAGCCGCTTACCTTGTCTGGTTGGGGATTCAGCAATGGCGTGCCGCTGGGGCGATAGATTTAAATACGATAGCGGCCAGCCAGCCACGTAGCCGCCTGTTTAAGCGTGCGGTTTTTGTGAATCTCACCAATCCCAAGAGCATTGTCTTTCTCGCGGCACTTTTCCCACAATTTATCGCACCCCATCAGCCGCAAGCGGCACAGTATTTAATACTCGGCGTGACGACCGTCGTGGTCGATATTATTGTGATGATAGGCTATGCGACGCTGGCGACACGGATTGCGGGCTGGATTAAAGGGCCACGTCAGATGAAAGCACTAAACCGCGTGTTTGGTTCACTGTTTATGTTGGTTGGCGCGCTCTTAGCCGGAGCACGCCAGGCCTGATATACCCGTCATACTTCAAGCTGCCTCTTTGTTGGCTGCACTCACTTACCCGAATCGCTTAGTTTACTAAGCTCATCGGGATGCGCTCTCTGGCCGCCGCGATGCAACTCGAATTATTTTGGATATATTCAACGATATAGTTAGCGGGAAATGATCAGGTGGATACCGAATCCGGCAAACAATGCACCTGCGAACCCATCAATCCATTTAGCAAGGCGCTGGTAACCCCGGCGCATTTTCGGCAGTGCAAATAAGCTGGCAACCACGGTGAACCAGGCCAGTGTTTCCAGTGAAATCAAAACAAACAAGCCCCAACGTTCTGCACTACCCACATCATCGCCGACAAACAATGAGAACACGCTGCCGAAGTAGATAATCGCTTTTGGGTTTGCCAGGTTAGTGAGTAATCCTTTTACAAAACTGCGTCCGCTACGAGCCAGTTCAACATTCGGTGCTTGCTCGGAAGGCTTCTCTTTCTTCAATGCGCCACGCAGCATCTGGTAGCCCATCCAGCAAAGATACAAACCACCGCCAACCATGATGATGTTGTGCAACCACGCCATTTTTTCCAGAATCAGATGCAAACCCAGCAGCGCTACGCCTGCCCAGATCATGACACCCATGGTAATTCCCAATACACCCATCATCGCTTCTTTACGAGAGCGGCTGACTGCGGTCTGGGAAACAAAGAAAAAATCGGGACCGGGGCTCATCAGCGCAACGATATGCACTAATGCCACCGTGAGGAAGAGCATCAACATAGGAGTTAACTCGCAGGATAATTATTCAGTGAGCAACCATCCTGCCACGTTCGGGCAAGGCTGGCTACTACTCATCTTCGCCATCAACATGGCTGCGAATCAGTGCCATGAACTCACGACCAAAACGTTCCAGCTTACGCGTTCCAACACCATTCACGCCCAGCATTTCGCCTGGGGTAATCGGCATCTGCTCGGACATTTCGATTAATGTCGCGTCGTTAAACACCACATACGGTGGAATGTTTTCTTCATCGGCAATGGCTTTTCGCAGTTTACGCAGTTTGGCGAACAGCTTGCGGTCATAGTTACCGCCGAACGCTTTCTGGCTGCTGCTGCGGGATTTAACCGCGACGATACGCGGCACAGCAAGCATTAGAGGTTCTTCGCCGCGCAAGAACGGGCGAGCCGCTTCGGTGAGCTGCAATGCGGAGTGCTGGGCGATGTTTTGTGTCACCACGCCCAGGTGAATGAGTTGGCGGATAACGCTGACCCAATGTTCGTGCGTCTGGTCACGGCCTATTCCGTAGACCGGCAGCTTGTCGTGCTGCAAATCGCGAATACGCTGATTGTTAGCGCCACGCAGCACTTCCACCACATAGCCCATACCAAAGCGCTGATTGACGCGATAAATACAAGACAGCGCTTTTTGCGCATCCACCAGCCCGTCGTAACGACGCGGCGGATCGAGACAAATATCGCAGTTGCCACAAGATTGCTGGCGACCTTCGCCAAAGTAATTCAGCAATACCAGGCGGCGGCAGGTTTGCGCTTCAGCAAACGCCCCCATCGCATTGAGTTTATGGCGTTCGATGTCCTGCAATTGCCCGACCGGTTTTTCTTCCAGGCATTTACGCAACCAGGCCATATCGGCAGGATCGTAAAATAGCATGGCTTCCGCAGGCAGGCCGTCACGCCCCGCGCGCCCGGTTTCCTGATAGTAGGATTCGATATTACGTGGGATGTCGAAGTGGGCGACAAAACGGACGTTGGGCTTATTGATACCCATGCCGAATGCCACCGTAGCGACCACGATTTGCAGATCGTCTCGCTGGAATTTTTCCTGCACTTCAGCACGCACCTGGTGTTCAAGCCCAGCGTGATAAGCACCGGCGCTGATCCCTTTGCTTTGTAGGCGAGCGGCCGTATCTTCGACTTTGGCGCGGCTGCCACAATAGATAATGCCGGATTTTCCTTTCTGTTCTTGCACGTAGCGCATCAGCTGATCGAGAGGTTTAAACTTCTCCATCAGCATGTAGCGAATATTCGGTCGGTCAAAACTGCTGATTTCAATAAACGGATCGTGCAGACCTAAAAGGCGAACAATATCAGCACGAGTGGTGTCGTCAGCAGTGGCGGTGAGGGCAATAAATGGCACCGTGGGCAGGCGCTCACGCAACTGGCCCAGCGCGGCATATTCTGGTCGGAAATCGTGACCCCATTGCGAAATACAATGCGCTTCGTCGACCGCCACCATCGAGAGATGCCATTGGCTGAGTTGATCAATGAAGTTATCCATCATCAATCGTTCGGGGGCGATGTACAGCAGGCGAATTTGCCCGGTGCGACAACCCGCAAGCACTTCTTGCTGCTGCTCGCGAGTTTGCGTTGAGTTAAGACAGGCCGCCGCAACGCCGTTTGCCAGCAGTTGATCAACCTGGTCTTTCATCAAAGAAATCAGCGGCGAAACCACGACGGTTAGCCCACCGAATACCAGTGCCGGGATTTGATAGCACAGTGATTTACCACCACCAGTCGGCATGACAACCAGGCAATCACGCCCTTCCAGCACCGTTTCGATGATGGTTTCCTGACCCGGGCGGAACTGTTGATAGCCAAAGGTATCTTGCAAAACCTGCCTGGCCAGCACTGCCTGATTAATGACTTCCGCCTGTGTCACGCTTTCCCCACCACAAATACCGCCAGTTTTTAAAACAAATCGTTTAGAAAAGATCGTTAAGCATAACGCCGACACCAAAGCGTGTCTGGTTAAAGTTGTAATCAATTAATGATTCGCCATAGCCACTGTACAGTTGGCTATATAGGCGGACGTGTTTAGTGACCGGATAACTAAAGCCTAATTCTGCGCCGCCGTAACCGGTATTCCAGTTGTACTGGCCTTTCATGCTCAGAATTGCATCACCAAACTGGTAGCCGACTCGCAGCTGGTAGTAGCCCATATATTTGGTGATATCAGGGTTATCGTCGGTGCTGCCAATGACATACCACGGCTTCACTTCCACCATCCAGTTGCCATTTTCAGCCATTAAACGCGTGTATAAACGGTTCCAGCTGCGGGACGTTGGGTCTGAACGGCCATTGGAATCGTGATTATAACCAAATTCGACATCACGTAATGTCCAACCCGCAAAGGATTCATCGGTCGCAAAACCGAGGAAAACTTGCGGTTCGTAGTTGGTTTCACGGAAAGGAGCAGACTCTTCACTGTTTGATAGCTGCCACCAGGATTTCTGTGTGTAGGACGCGCCCAGCACCGAGTTTGATCCAAAAATGCCACGCCAGATTGGGAACGCGAGGCTAAGCTGGAATTTCACTTCATCTTTCTTGGCATTATCAGACCAGTTGTAGGTTTTGATCGCTTCTTTATTGAGGTCGTCTGTCACCGTGTAAATTAAATAGTTGGTTTCATACGGATAAAGTGTAAATGGATTATCGTGTTCCAGAAGCATATTGGCGATGATGCTGCCGCGTACAGCGGGCGTATCGTGCACTCTTTTAATCGTTGCTTCCTGTGCGTAAGCAGTCAGCGGTAGCAGGCTCGCCGCCACTAACCATCCCAGAAACTTGCGCATTGGCAATATTCTCCTGAACAAAAAGGTTTCAAATTATTTTCTCCGACACATTTTACATAGATATGCATGCTCAAGCTCTGTCTACCTTTCTTAAAGTGGAAATCAACGATTTTGAAGCATAAAATAAACAATTAATTAACATAACGAGATCGAGGAAGATCCATGTCGACCCCATTTCTAAGCCCTGAGGCCGCCCTGCAACTGGTCGGTGAGATTTTTGTTTATCACATGCCATTCAACCGCGCGCTGGGTCTGGAACTTATCCGGTATGAAAAAAACTACGCTGAACTGAGCTTTAATAACCAACCGATGATGGTGGGGAACTGGGCGCAAAGTATTTTGCATGGTGGCGTCATTGCTTCTTCTTTGGATGTTGCAGCAGGCCTGGTTTGTGTTGGTAGTACACTGACCCGCCACGACAGTATTAGCGAAGAAGAACTGCGTCAGCGTCTGTCAAAAATGGGCACTATCGACTTACGTGTCGACTACCTGCGTCCGGGCCGTGGGCAACGATTTACCGCCAGTAGCAACCTGCTGCGTGCCGGGAATAAAGTGGCGGTTGCGCGCGTGGAATTACACAACGAAGAACGGGTGCATATCGCCAGCGCAACCGCCACCTACATGGTGGGGTGAAAAGGGTATTCCTGTTACTATTTGCTTACTATTCATCAACGAGTTCCTTTCATGGATGCGAAACAAACCCGCCAGGGCGTGTTACTTGCGCTGGCGGCGTATTTTATTTGGGGCATTGCGCCTGCTTATTTCAAATTAATCCACTACGTCCCAGCAGATGAAATCCTGACGCATCGCGTGATTTGGTCGTTCTTTTTTATGGTGGTGTTGATTAGCTTGAGCCGCCAGTGGCCACAGGTGAAAAAATCCTGTCAAAACCGTAAGAAGGTTTTTGCGATGGCGCTGTCTGCGGTGCTGATCGGTGGGAACTGGCTGTTGTTCATTTGGGCGGTGAATAACAATCACATGCTGGAAGCGAGCCTCGGCTACTTCATTAACCCGTTGGTTAACGTCGTACTGGGGATGATCTTCCTTGGTGAACGGTTCCGCAGAATGCAGTGGGTAGCCGTGGCACTCGCAGCCTGTGGCGTTCTGGTTCAGCTTTGGACATTCGGCTCGCTACCGATTATCGCTCTTGGCCTCGCGTTCAGCTTTGCGTTTTACGGGCTGGTGCGTAAGAAAATCGCCGTCGATGCACAAACAGGAATGTTGGTAGAAACGCTGTGGCTATTACCGATTGCCGCTATCTATTTGTTTGGTATCGCAGACAGCTCAACCAGCCATATGGGGCAAAACCCCATGTCTCTGAATTTACTGCTTATCGCGGCAGGTGTGGTCACAACGATTCCGCTACTGTGTTTCACCGCAGCGGCAACGCGCTTGCGCCTCTCGACGTTGGGTTTCTTCCAGTACCTTGGCCCTACCCTTATGTTCCTGCTGGCTGTGACGTTCTACGGTGAAGTGGTCGGCAAAGATAAGATGCTGACCTTCGGGTTTATCTGGGCAGCACTGGCGTTGTTTATTCTTGATGCGGTTTATACACAACGACATTCACGAATTGCAGCACGCAGCGCGGCTGATAAATAGTAAAAAGGGAGCCATTCGGCTCCCTTTCCATTTTCATCTCACAACCAGTTCTTCCGCTTGAAGTAGAGATAAGGTGCAAGCCCCGCGAGGATCATCACGATAATCGCCGCTGGATAACCGAAGCTCAGTTTCAACTCTGGCATAAACTCGAAGTTCATTCCGTAGCTGGACGCCACAAGCGTTGGCGGCAGGAACACGACCGATACCACCGAGAAGATCTTGATGATGCGGTTCTGCTCGATGTTGATAAAGCCCATCGCCGCCTGCATCAGGAAGTTAACTTTCTGGAACAGGGATTCGTTGTGTGGCAGCAGGGATTCGATATCTCGCAGGATTTCACGCGCCTGCTCCAGTTGCCCACTCGGCAAACGCGCTTTACGCACCAGGAAGTTGAGTGCGCGTTGGGTATCCATCAGACACAAACGCACTTTCCAGCCGATATCTTCAAGCTCTGCGAGTGTTGAAAGCGCAGCGTCGTACTCATCGCCTTGATGCCCTTCCATAATCACGCGGCTGAGTTTCTCGAGGTCGCTATAAATATTTTCGATTTCATCTGCCAGCTGTTCGATTTTGGTTTCAAACAGGTCGAGCAGTAATTCGTAAGCGTTGCCGTCCACCATCGCGTTACTACGGGCGCGCATACGGTAAAGGCGAAATGCCGGTAATTCACGTTCACGAAGCGTAAACAGGCGACCTTCACGAATGGTGAATGCCACGGTGCTGTTGCCCGCATGATCGTCTGCATCTTCAAAAAAGAAAAATGAGTGGATGTGCAAGCCGTCTTCGTCTTCAAAGAAACGCGCGGATGCTTCGATGTCTTCCAGTTCCGGGCGTGTTGCCAGGCTTTGACCAAGTTCCGTTTGCACGCGCTGCCGCTCATTCTCTTCAGGCTCGACCAGATCAACCCAGACAGAATTGCTCAGGTTGTCAGCCTCGTCTAATTCGAGACGGCACAGACGATTGTTTTCCAGTTGAAATGCGCTCAGCATGACCGGTACTCCCAATGCAAAAAATAACAGGGACAGTTCGGTTGGCACACAGACAGAAACGATATAGGTTTCAGACCATTAAAAAGTCTGACTCATTGCGACGGGATATACGAGATATGAGGTCGCCGACAACCACTAAGGCTATCAGCATAAGAGGATAGCCTTAGAAGTTGTACCTGGATGACAGGTTATTGAGCCAGTATTTACTGGGTGTGTCCAAGGCGAGTGTCCTCTTAGCGTAATCGTGCGCGCATGTTACGCCACCACAAATATGGCGTCAACACGCAACGGGATACCCGTCGTCTTTCAAGTTGCAGGTGCGTTAGCTACGTTCACTCACCCAAATCACTTACTTATGTAAGCTCATCGGGATTCGTTCTCTTGCCGCCTTCCTGAAACTTGAAATCCATTGGGTAACTATAAAAAATTACACCGTTTCCAGGCGTGCATAAGCTGCCACCAACCACTTAATTCCCTGGCCTGGGAATGCCACCTGAATTCGGCTGTGTTCACCGCTCCCTTCCAGGTTGACGACCGTGCCTTCACCAAATTTGGCATGGCGAACACGCTGCCCAAGGCTAAAGCCAGAATCATTCTCGGAGATTGGCGTTCCCATGCGTTTATGGCTGACCGGGCGGCTGATGCTTGCCCGCAGGCGCACTTCTTCCACGCAGTTTTCCGGCAACTCGCCGATAAAGCGTGACGGCCGGTGATAGACTTCTTTGCCATACAAACGGCGCGTTTCGGCATAGGTTAACGTGAGTTTTTGCATCGCACGCGTCACGCCGACGTAAGCCAGGCGGCGCTCTTCTTCCAGGCGTCCACCTTCATCCAGTGACATCTGGCTCGGGAACATGCCCTCTTCCATGCCGACGATAAAGACTTGCGGGAACTCCAGACCTTTCGCCGAGTGCAATGTCATCAATTGCACCGCGTCTTGCCAGGTATCCGCTTGCCCTTCACCGGCTTCAAGAGCCGCATGTGACAGAAAAGCCTGCAGAGGCATCAGGTCTTCGTCTTCATCCTGGTAGCTGAACTGGCGTGTTGCTGTGACCAGTTCTTCTAAGTTTTCGATACGCGTCTGGCCTTTCTCACCCTTTTCTTGCTCGTACATCATCATCAGACCGGAATCTTTGATTACACGGTCAGTTTGTACGTGCAGAGGCATATCAATGGTTTCATGGGCCAGCGCGTCGATAAGCTCCATAAAGCGTTGCAGCGCTGAAGCCGCACGCCCCGCCAGCACTTTTTCCTGAAGCAACAAACGGCAGGCTTGCCACATTGTCAGTTGCTTGTCGCGGGAAGTCTGGCGAACAACGTCCAGCGTGCGATCGCCAATGCCACGCGTTGGCGTGTTTACCACACGTTCAAATGCGGCATCGTCGTTACGGTTGGCGATCAGGCGCAGATAAGAGAGCGCATCTTTGATTTCCTGGCGCTCGAAGAAGCGCATCCCACCGTAAATACGGTACGGCATGCTGACCTGCAATAATGCTTCTTCCAGTACACGAGACTGGGCGTTGCTGCGATAAAGAATCGCGCATTGCTCGAGTGCACCGCCATTTTCCTGCCACGTCTTGATGCGATTAACCACGAAACGGGCTTCGTCCAGTTCGTTAAAAGCACAGTAAAGTGAAATAGGTTCCCCGTCGCTGCCATCAGTCCACAGCTCTTTACCCAGACGGCCTGAGTTATTCGCAATCAAGGCGTTGGCGGCATTCAGGATGTTATTGGTGGAACGGTAGTTTTGCTCAAGGCGAATGGTTTGTGCGCCAGGGAAATCCGTCAGGAAGCGCTGGATGTTCTCAACCTGCGCACCGCGCCAGCCATAAATGGACTGGTCATCATCGCCAACGATCATCACTTTGCCGGTGTCACCCGCCAGCATACGAATCCACGCGTACTGGATGCTGTTGGTATCCTGGAATTCGTCCACCAGAATGTTGGTGAAGCGTTCGCGATAGTGATTGAGAATGTGCGGTTTGTTCAGCCAAAGCTCATGAGCACGCAGCAGCAGCTCGGCGAAATCCAGCAAGCCCGCGCGGTCACACGCTTCCTGATAAGCCTGATAAATTTTTTGCCAGGTTTGCTCTACCGGATTGCCATAGCTTTCTATGTGGTGCGGACGTAAACCTTCGTCTTTCTTACCGTTGATAAACCACATCGCCTGGCGTGCAGGCCACTGTTTATCATCAAGATTCATGGCTTTGATCAGGCGCTTTAACAAACGGAGTTGATCTTCGCTGTCGAGGATTTGGAAATCCTGAGGCAAATTCGCATCCATGTGATGCGCGCGCAGTAAACGATGTGCAAGGCCGTGGAAAGTACCGACCCACATCCCGCCCTGACTGGTGCCCATCAACTGACCAATACGGTGGCGCATTTCTGCGGCTGCTTTGTTGGTGAACGTCACGGCCATAATGGAATATGGCGAGCAATTTTCGACGCTAATCAACCAGGCAATGCGGTGAACCAATACGCGTGTCTTACCACTGCCCGCTCCGGCCAGCACCAGCATATTGCTACGCGTGGCTGCGACGGCTTCGCGCTGTTTGTCATTGAGGCTGTCGAGCAGGTAAGAAACGTCCATTGGCACCGCCACGTAAGAGAAGTGGCGGTCAGCCACCCCTGGAATTTTATACAGAGTTGTTGATGATTATATCAGCGCGGTGAGGGATGCCAACTGCGAAATTTCCAGATGTGGCAATAAACGGCTGTCATCAATCTGCATCAAGTCGCCATCGCGCAGGTTTATCCAGCACGCCTGTAACCCACTGCGAATCGCCCCTGCGACATCCGTCGTCAGGTCATCGCCAACATGCAGGATATGGCCGAGCGGAACATTCAGCTTTTCTGCTGCCAAATGATACATGTCGTTGAAGGGCTTGGAACGCCCATGAGGACCCGCTCGCAAGACAAACTTAAAGTAATGATCGAGGCCAAAAAGATGGGGCTCGGCATTACCGTTTGTAATCGCCACCAGCGGCCACTTTTTAGCAAGCGCAGCCAGCGTGTCGTGAGTTTCTTGCGGCACGTCGATTTGACTACGCCAGTGGGCAAAGTTCTCCATCGATGCCTGTGCGCCTGCGGAGGCTTCCTCTGCCGAAAGACCCGCGTTTAACATCGCTTGTTCTACCGCACGGCGACGCCATTCGGTGACATCGTGATAAATATCTGGTTCTGCGAGGCGCAGCGCATGTCGAATACGCAAAAAATCGGGGCGTTGAAGATGGTTTAGCTTCGGATGGTAATTCTGCACGAAGCTCATTGATTCCCGCTCGGTACGCTCAATCACCGCACGGTTGTCGTACAGCGTATCGTCGAGATCAAAAGTGAGCGCGGCAATAGTCCCTAATGGGCGGTAAAAATGCATTACGATTTCCCTCGTTTAGCGCGTGGATGGGCAGCATCATACACTGAGGCTAAGTGTTGGAAGTCGAGATGGGTATAGATTTGCGTCGTGGAAAGATTGGCGTGGCCTAATAACTCCTGCACGCCGCGCAAATCACCGCTGGATTCCAGCATGTGCGTGGCGAATGAGTGGCGCAGTTTGTGTGGATGTACATGGCTGTTCAGCCCCTGTTTTATCCCCCACTCGCTAAAACGTTTCTGGACGTTGCGCGTTGAAATACGCTTCCCTTGTTTCGAGAGAAACAGCGCATCGTCATCCGGACCAAAAAGCTCGCGCAAATCCAGCCAGTGTTCAACCCAGATAACGGCAGATTTCCCCACCGGAACCCGACGCTCTTTGCTGCCTTTCCCCATCACCCAAACTTCGCCCGTCGTCAGGTCGATATGACGACAATCCATATTAACCAGTTCAGAAAGACGCAGCCCTGCTCCGTACATGACTTCCAGCATTGCACGGTCGCGTACCGCAAGCGGATCGTTAATGTCGATATCCAGCAGACGGTTAACGTCATCGACATCGATATTTTTGGGCAGGTGACGGCCAGCTTTCGGCGTCGTTATACCTTTTGCGGGATTGGCTTTAAGTTCGCCCTGGCTGACACACCAGTCAAAGAAACTGCGAAGCGCGGAGAGACGTAATGCCAGGCTTGACGGCCCAAGACCTGCCTTGCGGCTGCGAACGGCCAGGGAACGAACCACCGCTGCATCGCACTGCTGCCAGGAGTTCAACTTCATCTCAGCGGCAAGGCCGATAATCGCAGCCAACTGACGACCATAATTAAGCAAGGTCAGCGGGCTTAGCTGGCGCTCTACTTTCAGGTAGCGCAGAAAGCCATCGACAGAGGATTGCAGCGGGGAGACGGTCATACTCGCTCGATCCAACGCTCCAGAAGATCGGGCAGCATCAGCGCCAGTTCGTGCAGTAATTGCGTGCCTTGCCCTTCCTGGTAATGCTGAGGATCGCGGCTACTGAATACCAGCACGCCTAAATCCGCATCACTTCCTAACAGCGACAGTGCCACAGAACCAATAGCTTTTGCCTGAGGCAAAACAACCAGTAACTCAGGGCCGTTCAGCGACCCGAGATAATGCTGTCGGTCGCCCAGACGTTGAATGCGAAGCGACTCGAAAGCCTGTCGACTCAGCGCCAAATGCGTAAAATCAGAAGGAGCACCAATCCGCCAACGGTCTGCAAAAAGACGCACATTCGCGCCAGCCAGACCCATTTCACGCGCCCAACGGTGCAGACGGTTGAGCATTTCCTGCAAGCTGGTTGCAGACGCCAGGCGGCCCTGCAATTTCAGTAAGCGATAGAAAAGCCCTTCGTTGGCACTCGCTTGTTCCATCAACAAGGTCATGTTTTCTTCAAGAAAATTGATATGGTTACGGCTGCGCGCCATGTGCCACTCAACCAACGATACAGTACCGCGCACCGGATGCGGGACTTGCATCTGTTCTACATGCTGGGCGTTACGAATAAAGAAATCGGGATGACGTAGCAGATACTCCGCCACAACACGGTCATCCAGTTCCAGTACGGCTTCTTGCTGTTCCTCGGCGTTCTTCATAGATGTATAAATCCATCATAGACATGGGCCGCCGGACCGGTCATAAACAGCGGATTTCCCGGCCCTTTCCAGGCGATATCAAGGCGGCCACCAGGCAGCTCTACGCGAACCTGTTCCGCAAGTATTCCTTGCAAGATGCCCACGGCAACTGCGCCGCAAGCTCCACTACCACAAGCTTGTGTTTCCCCCGCGCCGCGCTCATAAACACGCAGGCGGATATGCTCTTTCGTCACGACCTGCATAAAGCCGATATTCGCGCGCTCCGGGAAACGCTCATGGTTTTCCATCACCGGCCCCAATGTTTCCACAGCAGCCGTCGTCACATCATCGACTTGGATAACGCAATGCGGGTTACCCATCGAGACGACGCCACACATAATGGTTTGTTCGGCGGCACGCATAATATAGGTCTTTTCCGCTTTGTTTGCGCGGAACGGTACGGCGGATGGCTCGAAGTTCGGCTCACCCATATTCACGCATACCAGCTCATCTTCGGTCACGCTGAGGACCATGCGACCATTGGCAGTGCTGACGCGAATATCGCGTTTGTTAGTCAGCCCTTTCAGGCGCACAAAACGCGCGAAACAACGCGCACCATTGCCGCATTGAGAAACTTCGCTGCCATCGGCGTTGAAAATACGGTAATGGAAATCCAGGTCAGGATCGTAAGGTGGCTCAACCACCAGCAACTGATCGAAACCCACTCCCAGATGTCTGTCGGCCAGTCGGCGAATCAGCTCAGGGGAGAAATAGACGTTTTGAGTCACCGCGTCGACGACCATAAAGTCATTACCAAGGCCATGCATCTTCGAAAACTGCATCTTCTGCTCCATATACGCGGCTACTTATCGATAATTAGCTAGTAGACAACCTGAGTCGGTGCGTTATCCGTACCACGATTATTGCGGTCTGGCGTCGCCGATTGGGTCTTTTTCTCAGGACTTACCTGAGTCGCGGGTTTGGTTTTACCATCGGCAGGCGGAAAGTACAGAGGCCCTTTAAGACCGCAGCCAGAAAGACTGAAAAGTGCCAGCATAAATGCCAGTGGGCAGAAAATTTTCTTCATTATTGAGATGCCTGTAATCCAATATTCTGTCTTCTATCATCGCAGGTGATCCCTGAAAAGCAATACTCTTTTCTATTCACGGGTGTTGCTTTTATACTGCCCTGAAGACGAACAACTGAGAAAAAGATATGAACGACAGTGAATTTCATCGCCTGGCTGATGGCCTGTGGTCAACAATCGAAGAACGCCTGGATGACTGGGATGGGGACAGCGATATTGACTGCGAAATCAATGGTGGCGTGCTGAGCCTGAGTTTTGAGAACCGCAGCAAGATTATTATCAATCGCCAGGAACCTCTGCATCAGGTCTGGCTTGCGACCAAAAGTGGCGGCTACCATTTTGACCTGAAAGGGGATCTCTGGATTTGCGATCGCAGCGGCGCTGAGTTTTGGGCGTTGCTGGAAGAGGCTTGCACGCAGCAAGCCGGAGAGCCGGTTAGCTTTAGCTAAGTTTAGCTATTGCTGTACTGTTGAAGCAGCGGTGTTGAGCTATCATCATGATTAGCTGGCGTCGCTGCTGTGATAGCCTGGTTGCGGAACGGAATGACCTGAGAGCGCCCATCCACTTTCACAATCTGATAAAACTGTGGCAGGTTGAAGTTGATAAAACTTGAGCCGTAGGTAAAGCGATCGTGCGACGATGAGTAGAAACGGCTAACGTCACGCACTAAATCTTCTTTGCTACCTTCGCAGTGGTGATATACCTCTGCCCGGTTGCTCTCATCAAGAATGTAGATATTGAATCCTTGATCCTCATTCGCTTCTTCAAAGAAGAATTGAATGATCCCTTCGCTGGCAAACCCATCGACCACCGACGGCAATTGAACCTGGTTGGTTTCAACTTGCACTGACAAGCCATGCAGTTTGTTATGCGAAATCGCGCCGTAGAACTCGACCGCATTTTCTAGTTTTTGCACCGATACGCTTAGACGTTCGAAGAACAGCCCCCACGTTTGGCCAGAGATCCGCAACGCTTTAAAGCGGCCAGGCTCCTGGCGAGTGCTCGACAAACGGAAGTCGATACATTCAGAAACCAGCTGCTGTACTCGAGTGCGGATTAACCCTCGCAGATGCTGGCTATAGCAGAAAACTTCAACGCTATCAGGTGGTGCGGCATCCTGGTGCATTTTGCCCAGAATCGTTTTCAGGGCTTCAATCATGGACTGTTCACCATTGAAGTGCAGTGTACGCACTTCATTCCATGAGTTGCGGTAAAGCAAATCAACGCTTCCTACCAGGCACTGCTGTTGCTGCCCGAAACTGAATACATCCAGCTTACGGAAATCGAAATGAACAACCTGATTGCGGAACGCGGCTGTCGGGTCGTATTCGAGGTTAACGATTATAGCCAAATGGCGAATTTCACATGGGCTATACAACGCTTTCGCTGTTGGTGCAGGCAAACGTAGCGGGAAATGGTGCGACACATCGGCAACCATTTCCTGCAGTTTTGGTAAATCACAAATACCGTTGCCCTTAATAAACAGACGGGTGCGGGAAGTCAGCAGGCCATTGAAGTAGGCCCATGCCACCAGCTTATTAAGATAACGGTTATATTCCAGCGGTTGATGGCTGATGATGGAATCCATGTTCGGCGCGCGGTTGTACAGATACCAGCCTGAACGGTTGGCACGGCCCGGCGGCACATGGATGAAGGTCAGATTGGGTTCTGACAGATCAGGGGAGATCTGTGGGTTAACCAATGTCACTTTGCCCGGCAGCGCTTCAAACGCCGCATACAATTTACGGGTTAAAACACCAATATCTTGTGGGCTTGCACTGACGCTCAGATTATTGCGGCGCGCGAAACGAATCAGGTTACGATAGCTTTGCATCATCGCATCCAGAAGCTCGTTATGTGCATCACGAACCTGGTCAATTTTCCAGTTGGCGCGGTTATCCAGCATCGCCAGGCGTGCTTCGTCCCAGCCCCAATCTTTGACCAGTTGGCTTAATACTTCACGACGCCAGCCAACGCACGCACGTTCACGGGAAAGTTTTTCGCACACTTTGAGATAGAAGCAACGGCGGACTAAATCCAGACGTGCGTTGTCTTCGATTTGCGAAAGATAGTGAGTCACTCGCTCCAGCATCATGCAATACGGATCAAGCCCGAAAGAGACTATCTCACCATCATGCAAACGTTGTTTGATGTCTTTTGCCAGCAAACGCGTGTTCGGATATTCCCAGGAATAAGCTTCAAGCAGCAGCGTTTTCAGCACCGCTTTATAAGGAGAGTCGATACTTTTATAGAGCTGCCAAAGGCTGGCACCAAAGTACTCTTCAGCCGAAAGGGAACTTAAACCGCCGAGATCCAGCCACTCGTTTGGTGTGAGCACACCCTGAGAATAGAGGCTCATCACGTAATCGTCGTAATGATCTTCTTCATCACCCGGAACCATACTCCAGAGAATACGTTTCCCGGCCAGGCGCACCGCAGTACGATAAAATTCATCCAGCAACAAGATGTGTTGTGTAGAACCGCAATCTTCACCGCCCAGGCTGCCACTTTCGTTGTGGCGGAAGCGGTTTTCGTCAATCAGGAAGAAACTGACTTCAACACCTAAGGAGGCTGCCCAGCTTTCCAGCACACTACATTTGCGTTGCAGTAACTGGCGCTCGTCGTTATCGAGCCAGGACTGGTGACACACCCAAATATCCAAATCGGATGAACAGCTCTGCCCAACGGACGAGGTGCTGCCCATTGAATAAAGACCTGTAATAGGTAATTCACCCGGATCGGTTTTCTGCGGCGGCATGCCACGCATCAATTCGAGTTCGTTTAGGTAGTGGCGTTGGGTTTCATCAGGCGTGTAGATGCAAATGCCATGTGGAACGTTACCTTCAAGGTAACCTGGCATCAGCGGGTGATGATAATGTAGCAATGTTGGCAGAAGACTGTAGACCTGTTGGAAAGCAGGCCCCATGGCAGCAAGTGCGCGATCTACACGCAGTTGGTTAATGGCATCCAGTCTCTGTTTAAGAGTCTCAATATAGAGGTACAAGACATATCGCCTGATGGTTTCAGTATTTCGAAAAAACCCGTTTCCCGGTTGTTGCCTCTATTATAAACGACAAGGCAAAGAATTGCTGGAAACGTGATCAATTTAACACCTTGCTGGTTGACCGTAAAGAAAGATGCGCTACACGCCAAGTTCCTCTCCGGCTCCCTGCTTTATATTCCATAATACGAAAGACATCCCTCTTTTCCGAAAAACCGTTGAAACTGACAGCCTTCCGTGAAGAGTGGTAGGATGGTCAGGGACGATAATTACGGTAACTAGCAATGTTAGACAATGTATTAAGAATTGCCACTCGCCAAAGCCCATTAGCACTTTGGCAAGCACATTATGTCAAACAACGCCTGATGGCGAACCATCCCCAGCTCACGGTTGAACTGGTGCCTATGGTTACGCGTGGCGACATCATTCTTGATACACCGCTGGCAAAAGTTGGCGGCAAGGGATTGTTTGTCAAAGAGTTAGAGCTCGCCCTTCTTGAAGGGCGTGCAGATATCGCAGTGCATTCAATGAAAGATGTACCTGTCGAGTTTCCTGAAGGGCTTGGCCTGGTGACAATTTGCGAGCGCGATGATCCGCGTGATGCCTTTGTTTCCAACAATTTCGCCAACCTCGATGATTTGCCAGCTGGCAGCGTAGTCGGTACATCAAGCCTCCGTCGCCAATGCCAGATTGCCGAGCGTCGCCCGGACCTGGTCATTCGTTCATTACGCGGCAACGTCGGCACCCGTTTGGGTAAACTCGACAATGGTGACTACGATGCGATTATTCTTGCCGTCGCCGGTCTTAACCGCCTTGAATTGCAATCCCGCATTCGTTACGCCTTGCCATCTGAAGTTTCTCTTCCCGCTGTGGGCCAGGGAGCTGTCGGCATCGAGTGTCGCCTTGACGATATACGTACTCAGGAGTTGCTTGAGTCGCTAAATCACGAAGAAACGGCGATTCGCGTCCGGGCAGAGCGTGCCATGAACATGCGTCTTGAAGGCGGATGCCAGGTGCCAATCGGCAGCTATGCCGAATTAAGCAATGGCGAGTTATGGCTGCGGGCATTAGTGGGCGCACCCGATGGTTCAATCCTGGTTCGCGGTGAACGTCGTGGTAAACCAGAAGATGCCGAAGCTATGGGTGTTTCCCTTGCTGAAGAACTCCTTGATAAAGGCGCCCGTGAAATTCTCGCCGCAGTTTATGACGGAGATGCTCCGGCATGACGATCCTTGTCACCCGCCCTTCGCCCGCAGGGGACGAGTTAGTGAGCAGACTGCGCGCACTGGGGCAGGTGGCTTACAGCTTCCCTCTCATCGAGTTTTCCCCAGGCCGACAGTTGGACAAACTGCCGGCAATGCTCGCGAGCCTTTCCGCAGGCGATCTGGTTTTCGTTCTATCGCAGCACGTCATACATTATGCCCAGCCACAATTAAGCCAAAATTCGATGTCATGGCCTGCAAATCTTGCCTGGTTTGCGATTGGACGTACGACTGCATTAGCGTTTCATACAGTCAGTCATTTGCCGGTTCGTTATCCACAAGATCGGGAAACGTCGGAAGTCTTGCTACAATTACCTGAATTACAGAACGTTGCCGGGAAACGAGCGCTCATTTTACGCGGCAACGGTGGCCGTGAACTGTTAGGTGAAACGCTGACAGAACGCGGTGCAGAAGTGACGTTCTGCGAATGTTACCAAAGAAGTGCCAGAATTTATGATGGAACAGAAGAAGCCTTTCGCTGGCGCGAGCGTGGGGTTTCAACGCTGGTCGTGACGAGCGGTGAAATGCTACAGCAACTTTATGCGCTCATTCCCGAATGGTATCGAAAAAACTGGTTACTCCACTGCCAACTCTTAGTTGTTAGTGAGCGTCTGGCAGACCTTGCCCGGGATCTGGGCTGGCAAGATATTCGGGTCGCCGATAACGCAGACAATGACGCGCTGCTTCGCGCGTTACAATAAACTTTAACCTAAGATAATTCGAGTTACAGGAAGGCGGCGACGCACATGCAACTTGGATTTTGACGGGTATACAATAATGGGACGCTACAATGACGGAACAACAGAATACCTCCGCCATGGTTGAAGAGACCACACCTGCGGTGGAAAGCGCACCGCTTCCAGAACAACCACCAAAAAAAAATCGTAATGGTATTGCCGGAATTGCCCTGGGTGCGATTGCCATTGCTATTGCCCTGGCGCTAGGTGGCGGTCTTTACAGTTATGGTAAGCATCAGTCAGCGGCGCAAACGGCCAACACCGATGCTCTGGCAACACAGTTAATCGCCTTACAAAAGCAGCAAGAACAGCAGCAATCAGCGCTGGAAACGACCATCAAGCAGCAAGCGTCGGCTCTCGAAGAGTCGAATCGTCAGCAGGCGAATCTGGCGCGTGAGCTTGATGAAGTCCAGCAAAAAGTGGCGACGATTTCAGGAAGTGATGCAAAAACCTGGCTGTTAGCGCAGTCCGATTTCCTGGTGAAACTGGCCGGTCGAAAACTGTGGAGCGATCAGGATGTCACTACCGCCGCTGCACTTTTGAAAAGTGCAGATGCCAGCCTTGCTGACATGAATGATCCGAGTCTGCTTGTTGCTCGCCGTGCGCTGACAGATGACATTGCTGCACTGTCTTCTATTACTCAGGTCGATTACGACGGGATTATCCTCAAGCTAAATCAGCTTTCTAATCAAGTCGATAACTTGCGCCTTGCAGACAATAATACCGATGACACGCCGATGGACTCTGATGGTAGCGAGCTTTCAAGCACCGTCACGGAATGGCGTCAGAACCTGGCAAAAAGCTGGCACAACTTTATGGATAGTTTCATTACTATTCGTCGTCGTGATGAAACAGCGGTTCCGCTTCTGGCACCAAACCAGGATGTTTATCTGCGTGAGAATATCCGCTCGCGTCTGCTGGTTGCAGCGCAAGCCGTTCCACGTCATCAGGATGAAACCTATAAGCAGTCGCTGGAGAATGTCTCCACCTGGGTTCGTGCCTATTACGATACCAACGACAGTGTGACCAAATCGTTCCTCGATGAACTGGACTCTCTCAGCCAGCAAAGCATCAATATGGATGTGCCGCAAACGCTGGAAAGCCAACCTCTGCTGGAAAAACTGATGCAGACTCGGGTGCGCAATTTACTCGCTCAGCCCGCTGCGAGTACCGCAGCGCCAGCGCCAACTGAACCTGTACCAGCACCGGTGCCTGCACCCACTCAAGGAGAATAAGCATGATTAAAGTCTTATTACTCTTTCTGTTGTTGATCGCCGGGATCGTCCTCGGGCCGATGCTTGCCGGGCATCAGGGCTATGTGCTGATCCAGACTGACAATTACAACGTGGAAACCAGCGTCACGGGCCTGGTGATCATTCTTATCCTGAGCATGGTTGTGCTGTTCGCCATCGAGTGGGTACTGCGTCGTGTTTTCCGTACCGGTGCTCGTACACGTGGTTGGTTTGTTGGACGTAAAAGCAGCCGCGCGCGTAAGCAAACTAAAGCTGCATTGCTGAAACTGGCAGAAGGTGATTATCAGCAAGTTGAAAAGCTCATGCTGAAAAATGCCGATCATGCGGAACAGCCAGTGGTGAACTATTTGCTGGCCGCCGAAGCTGCACAACAGCGCGGCGATGAAATCCGGGCAAACCAACATCTTGAACGTGCGGCAGAGCTGGCAGACCACGATCAGTTACCAGTAGAAATTACTCGTGTACGCCTGCAACTGGCTCGCAATGAGAATCACGCAGCGCGTCACGGTGTGGATAAATTACTGGAAACGGCTCCGCGTCATCCAGAAGTTCTACGTCTGGCTGAAATGGCTTATGTTCGTACCGGTGCGTGGGGCTCGCTGCTTGATATTTTGCCAGCAATGGACAAAGTACAGGTTAGTGATGAAGCCCATCGTGCAGAGCTTCAGCGCCAGGCCTGGATTGGTTTGATGGATCAGGCGATGGCTGATCAAGGTAATGATGGCCTGAAAACCTGGTGGAAAAACCAAAGCCGTAAAACACGCCACGAGACGGCGCTACAGGTCGCTATGGCGGAGCATCTCATTGAATGTGACGATCATGACGCTGCGCAGGAAATCATCCTTGATGGTCTAAAACGCCAGTTTGATGAACGTCTGGTGTTGCTGATGCCGCGTTTGAAATCAGGAAACCCAGAGCAACTCGAAAAAGCCCTTCGTCAGCAGATCAAAACTCAGGGCGATCGTCCGTTGCTGTACAGCACACTGGGACAGTTGCTGATGAAGCACGGTGAATGGCAACCCGCATGCGAGGCATTCCGCGAAGCCATCAAACAGCGCCCTGATGCGTTTGATTACGCCTGGCTGGCAGATTGTCTGGATCGTCTGCACCAACCTGAAGAAGCGGCGACCATGCGTCGTGACGGCCTGTTGTTAACTCTGCAAAATAATCCTAATCCGTAGTCACTAAGGGCGAAATCTTTCGCCCTTTTCCCTTTCTCGCTTCCCTTTCTGAAAGCAAAAAAAAACACCCGCCAAAAGGCAGGTGTTAAAACAGGTCTGTATGACAACTAAATGGTGCTTCACTCAACGTTATGTCCATGGTGTTGGATGAGGTCTGAAAGACGACATCTGTCGGTGGACGATAAGCACCGTAAATCGGCTCTGCGTCATTCCTGGGTTTATGAAGCCTAAGCAAACATAAGAAGTGGAATGAGCATCTACAGATATATTATTGCACGATACGTGCCATGTTTGTATTCAAAATTAATATGAGTATGTAATCGTTTTGCATTCAGCATGTTACCGGAGGACTTTCAGGTGCCCGGTCCGTTGCTTTCACTCATTAATCCCATCGCAACAGTGTCTCTTTTTAGAGACACCAATACGCTTTAATAAAATTTTTGTTATTTATTAAATAGTTATAAGTCACCAAACAACGACAATTAAAACCACAATGTCGTGAAATTGAGACTGAGCTAACGCAATGCCGTCTCGCTGCGCTCGGCTCAAACCTCCTTCGGAGGTTCTCTTCCTCTGTAAACTACAGACGTAAAAAAACCCAACCTTGCGGTTGGGTTTTCTTGAATTTGGTCGGCGAGAGAGGATTACTCGCCACTGCGTGACTCGCCCTGCGGGCCGTTGCTAAAGCAACGTTGTCTCGCTGCGCTCGGCTCAAACCTCCTTCGGAGGTTCTCATCCTCTACAAACTACAGACGTAAAAAAACCCAACCTTGCGGTTGGGTTTTCTTGAATTTGGTCGGCGAGAGAGGATTACTCGCCACTGCGTGACTCGCCCTGCGGGCCGTTGCTAAAGCAACGTTGTCTCGCTGCGCTCGGCTCAAACCTCCTTCGGAGGTTCTCATCCTCTACAAACTACAGACGTAAAAAAACCCAACCTTGCGGTTGGGTTTTCTTGAATTTGGTCGGCGAGAGAGGATTCGAACCTCCGACCCACTGGTCCCAAACCAGTTGCGCTACCAAGCTGCGCTACTCGCCGAAATACTGCTTTTACTTCTTACTGCTTAACTTAGAGATGGTGCGAAGAGAGGGACTTGAACCCTCACGTCCGTAAGAACACTAACACCTGAAGCTAGCGCGTCTACCAATTCCGCCACCTTCGCAATATCACTAAATTAATGGGGTGGCTAATGGGACTCGAACCCACGACAACTGGAATCACAATCCAGGGCTCTACCAACTGAGCTATAGCCACCACTGAAAACTTTTTTGCACGGCCAACTTTCTTAGAAAGAAGTGCCGCCGCAGCTCCAACGCCCTTCTTAATAAAGATGGTGCGCCCGACAGGATTCGAACCTGAGACCTCTGCCTCCGGAGGGCAGCGCTCTATCCAGCTGAGCTACGGGCGCATAGCGCCGTTGCGGGGTCGGATATTACGGCCTTCATGCTCGGCTGTCTAGTGCTTATTTAAATAAAATGCGCATTTGGTCATGCTTTGCACATTCTGATGATTATCCAGCCAATTTCACCCATCAAACTCCCTTTATCTGCACACAAAGGGATATTTTAAAGGCGACCGGTATAATGCCAGGCCAGATAACGCAGCAGTTTTATTTGGCGCGTGATACGGCTCGGCTGCGACAACAAACGGTAAAGCCATTCCAGACCAAGGTTCTGCCATACTTTTGGTGCACGCTTCACATGGCCCGTAAACACGTCATAGGTACCGCCAACGCCCATATACAACGCAGCAGGATGCACCTTACGGCAATCACGCATAAAGATTTCCTGCCGTGGCGAGCCCATCGCAACCGTCACAATCGCAGCACCACTGTCGCGAATACGCTCAAACAAAGCTGGCTGCTGTTCCGCTTTGAAGTAACCATCCTGACTGCCGACAATATTCACCTGCCACTGCTTGCGCAGTTTGGCCTCTGTTTGCGCCAGTATTTCCGGTTTGCCACCGATGAGAAAAACCGGTGTGCCTTCTTGCCCCGCTCGCTGCATCAGCGCTTCCCATAGATCAGCACCTGGCACTCGCGACACGACCGCACCAGGGAATTTTTTACGGATAGAACGAACCACGCTTATGCCGTCAGCGTATTTGTATTCCGCCTCCTGGATTAGCGTTCGCACTTCTTGCTCACGCTCTGCGGAGAGTATTTTCTCAGCGTTAATCGCCACCAAAGTGCCGCAGCGCAGCGAACCGTCTGCATAGAGGTAATCCAGAGCGTGCTGCATATCGCGCCAGCCAAGAAGATCCAGGTCGCGAATAGCGTATGAAGGTGCTGTAGTCAGTGGACTCATGATATTCCTTGTGATGCATTTTGGGTGCTGGTGGTAATTTTCGGTGAACGCCGTAACCGTTGATGCACCAGCCCCGCACTATCAAATAACCAGTAAAGTAATTTCGCGAGCATCAAACAGACGCCAAATACCATCAGGAAAAACACCACGCGTGAAACGAAGGAGTCCAACCCCTCTCGCGCCAGAACAATCATGTTAAAGATCGCTCCGAAGCAGAAACTATGCAAAATGGCCGCTTTGTATTTATTGGTTTCCCGATTGCCCAATTCATATAACCAGTCGAACCATTTGATGATGAGTCCCACCACAACCGCGCCCAGCGGGATAAACCACACTCCGCCCATCACCACCAGCGAGCCAATTAAGGTAGGTGAAATCGCCAGCCCAGAATGGTTGTTGAGAATTTCCCAGGTAAAGTAGTTCGCACTGTTCAGAACGATGCTCGGCCTGCCTGGCCATAACCAGGTTGGGATAAAGACATAAAAATCACGCAAGATCGGGGCCAGTCCCTGGAACTCAATTTTGTCGTAATTTTGCAGCAATAATCCCAGGTTTTCCCACGGAGAGAAGGTATCGCGCGTCAGGTACAAGAAGGTATAAAACGCTTCATCGCCGCTGACGTTCAGACCGTAGCGTTTCAACGCCAGCCAGAACATCCCAACAATACCAAAGACGCCCGCAGCCGCCAGCATCCACAGCGAAATCCAGCCACGGATAATGCCGATGAACAAGAAGATGGCGAATGCGATGATGATATTGGCGCGTGTACCGCCGACAATCATGTAGGTCAGCAGACCAAAGGCTACTGTGCTGACAAGGAAGAACAGCCAGGCTCGCCCATCTTGTTTCAGGAAATAGACCACCAGCATCGCGGGAATAAAGAAGTAGAAGAAACGCTTTAACGCAACGCCCGACACTTCGCTGGAGAATATTTGGCTATAAGAATGCAGCTTAAATAACAAAAATCCGTTATGCATAAAGAAGATGCCGACGCTAACCAGCGCCACCACCATCAACATCACCCACGTGAGATGAGTCTCAACCCGGTTCATGGTAAAGACAGGACGCCGAACTGATGCGGTTCGCTTCTCACGCAGTCGCGTTTTGTAAGCGACATAATAGATACCGTAGAAACACACGGCTGCGAGTTGTGCCTGGAGCAACACATCTGGCGGCACGACTGCCACACCGAAGCGAAACACCAGGGTGCAGGTAAACGGGAAACCAAAGAAAAACGTCAGCAAATACAGCAGTGAGAAGAACACATTAAAATTGAAACGCACCCGGCGGAATTCCTGGTACGTTAAAATGCCAATGAACATCACTGAGGCAAACCAGACCACAAACAAACCGCTAAATTGCAGCAAACTCATGCGGTTTCTCCTGATGCAATTTCCAGTGCCCGTTTCCAGCCATCGATGTAATTTGGATTAAAGAAGGCGATTTTTTGTTTATCCAGTAAGCGTAGTTGACGCTGCGCTTCGCGCACTATCGACTCATTCAACGGATCGCCCGTAAACAACACCGGGATATGCTGCTCGGTCATGTCCTGCCAGAAAGGATTTTTGCGGCTGAGTACACAAGGGATCCCCGCCTGGATAAGCAAGCAGAGCGTACCGATGCCTTGCTGGCGATCAAAAATGAAATACCCCAGATCGCATTGGCGCAACAGAGTCACATACTCGTTGAAGTCCATTTTTTCCGTTAGGATTTGCAGGTTTTCTTCGCTAAAGAGCGCCCGCCCCGCTTGCTGCACTTCATGAATATAGGCGTCATTATTGCCAGGATACCCCATCGGGACCACAACGCGCACCGTGTCGCCAAACTGGGCATGAATCGCTTTTAACGCTGCAATATGCTGGTTGCTGAGATCGCCGGAATTCCCGACCAGCAATGTCATTTTCCCCGTTTTGACGTCTTCGCAGGTGTTACTCTCAGGCAATAAGTCCATTCGTGTTGGGAAATAAATCAGCTCACCCGGCACGCGTGGGTGACGTTCATGGAAATAGTTCAGATCGCCCCGGGTGGCAAACACGCGCCCGACACGGCCCTGCGCGATGCGACGCAGCAGGTAAAAAGCCCGAAATTTTAAGCTCTTCGAGGCCTCGTAAAGATCAGCGCCCCAAATATGCCAGTACATCTGGGCGGGTTTCAAACCACCGGTCAACAGAGCAATCCACAGCGCACTGTTAAAGTTGCCGTGGAAGAAAAAGCGTTGTTGGCGGTTAGCTCGAGCTTTTACCACAACAGCCTGCGCCAGCGCTTTTTTGGTGGGATAAAGCGTTATGGCAAGCGCAGGAAAAGCGGAAAGCAAAGTGTCGTCCTTTGACACCACCATAAACTGGCGTGCATGCGGATTTGAGACAGCCAGCGCGTCATTGAAGAAACGCAGTACCGTTTGATTATGATGCGGGATATCCGATCCCAAAACGTGAATCAGTGTCGTCATGCTCGTCTACGATAAATGAGAAAAACGCTGCAACAGAGCGTGAAGTAAATGATGTACGTTGCCATATAGGCCTGCGCGGCCCCCAGAGCACCATGCGCAGGTATAAGCCAATGTGAAAAACCGGTCAATAATGCGAACTGGCTGATTTCCGTCAAGATATAGAAGCGAAGCGAGGCTTTCGCTATTACTAAATAGCCAAATACGTACGAACCCACTTTCAGCACATCCCCCACCAACTGCCAGGCAAAGAGATCGCGCATCGCGATGAATTTATTTGAAAAAAGTAGCCAGATAGCAAAATCGCGCAACAGCCAGACGGTGAAACTTGCCAGAGCCACCGCGGGCAGCACGAATTTCAGCGCACGAACAATCTCGCGACTAATATCAGATTTGTTGGTTAAGCGTGAAAGCGTTGGCAACAGATAGACGCTAAACGAAGCAGTGATAAATTGCAGATAGGCATCTGAAATACTGCTCACCCCCTGCCAGATACCAACATCATCCCAACTGTAGTGCGCGGCAAGCAGGTTACGCATCATGACGTAGGCCACCGGTAGAGTGACCGAGGTCATCAGCGCCATAAGGGTAAATTTACCAAGGCTGCTGGCGTACACTTTGTCCCACTGAGGTTTCAGATAGCTGAGCGGAACATGTTCGCGCCGGACCAGCATGATTCCCGCAGGAATCAGCACCAGTGCAGGAACTAACGCAAGCCCCAATAATGCTCCCTGATAACCGCCCAGACGATAACAAAGGTAGTACGCCATCACGCCGATAATACTGCCGCCAATCAGCGCCAGCGCGTTACCCGCAGCGTCCCGAAACCCTTTCATGATTGCCAGCGACAAGTTCGCCCAAGCAATCCCCATCTGCACTAACGCCACCAGGCGAACGAGCCCCTGGTAATTTTCATGTCCAAATAACCCAAGGCTAATGGGCTTTGCCGCCACAACAAAAATAATGGCTAAAAGCGTCGAGAAGCCAAGCACCATCGCTGATGACGTGCCAATCACCTTGCGTAATTGTTCGGGTTGATCGTGATATTGCGCGACGTATTTTGTCACGCCGTTGAAGATCCCCGCCCCGGCAAGCACGCCTAATACGGTGACCATCTGGCGGAAGTTACCAGCCTGCCCAACCCCACTCGGGCCAAATGCCACAGCAAGCAGCTTCACCACCAGCAAACCGGCAGCAATTTTTACCAGTGTGGACCCTGCGGTCCACACCGAAGCTTTCGCGAGTGACATATCAGGAGAAGAAGCTTAACAACGTATTGATAACAGTACGTTGATTCGCAGGAGACAGGTTATAGAACAACGGCAGGCGCAACAGGCGCTCACTTTCTTGAGTAGTGAAATGGTCTTCGCCGTGGAAGTAACCAAACTTCTCGCCAGCCGGGCAGTCATGTAATGGGATATAATGGAACACCGCCAGAATTTCCGCCTCTTTCAGCCAGGAAATCAGAGCACTGCGATCGTCAATATCACGCAATTTGATATAAAACATGTGCGCATTTTGCACGCAGTCTTTTGGAATAGATGGCAGTTCAATACGCCCTGCTTTAGCCAGCGGTGTCAGGGCATCGTAGTAGGCATGCCACAGCTTCAGTCGCTGTTGGTTAATCTTTTCAGCCGCTTCGAGTTGCGCCCACAGATAAGCTGCCTGCAAGTCGGCCATCAAGTAGCTTGAGCCAATATCCCGCCAGGTATATTTATCCACCTGCCCACGGAAGAACTGGCTGCGGTTAGTGCCTTTCTCGCGAATAATTTCCGCACGCTCGATAAGCGAAGGGTCATTAATCAGCGTCGCGCCGCCTTCGCCACCCGCCGTATAGTTTTTGGTTTCATGGAAGCTGAAGCAACCAATGTGGCCAATTGTCCCTAACGCGCGGCCTTTGTAGGTCGACATCACGCCCTGCGCCGCATCTTCCACAACAAACAGATTATGCTTGTTGGCAATCGCCATGATGGTGTCCATTTCACAGGCTACACCGGCGTAATGAACAGGAACAATCGCACGAGTCTTCTCGGTGATTGCCGCTTCAATCAGCTTTTCGTCAATGTTCATGGTGTCCGGACGAATATCGACAAACACCACTTTTGCCCCACGCAGAACGAAAGCGTTAGCAGTAGAAACAAAGGTATAGCTCGGCATAATAACTTCATCGCCGGGCTGAATATTTAACAACAGCGCCGCCATTTCCAGTGATGCCGTGCAGGAAGGTGTTAGCAGCACTTTTTTGCAACCAAAGCGGTGCTCCATCCATTGCTGGCAACGACGCGTGAAACCGCCATCGCCACAAAGCTTGCCGCTACCCATCGCAGCCTGCATGTATTCGATTTCCGTACCTACTACTGGAGGAGCATTAAATGGGATCATTTTTTCACCTGTATAACCAGAAGGCGGTGCTTTCTATAGTGGCACCGCTTTGAACATAGCGCCGCAGAGCTGCGGTATTGCTGATTTGCGTAGCCACGCGTAGTGTTTGGAGGCCACGTTGCTGACACCAAAAACAGGCTGCATCCATCAGCTGAGCGCCAACACCACGACCTGCCAGCAAGCCAATACGAGCCTCATCATCATTTAGCTGACGCATGCTCACAAAGCCTTGTATCGCATTGCCGTTTTTCAATAACAGGCACTCATGGTCAAAGGTGCCGAGCACGGCATTCTCAACCCATTGTGCGTAGAAACGGCCACTATCCGTTGCCTGATACCAGGGCGTACGAAAACGGCTTTGTGTGAAGATATTGGCGGCTAAATCCCGCAATACAGGAATATCAGCACTTGTGGCAAGCTCTACAGAAGATGGAGCATGTTGCGTGCCAACTTTCAGTACAAAATCGACTTCCCCTTCAACCAGTTTAAAACCGAGTTGCTGCAAACCATCAAGCAGGGCAGTTTGCTGGGTAGAGATTTTCGCCTGTACGCGAGCATAGGCATCGAGGTGTTGCGGGGTCAGCAAAGGCGCGTCTTCTTCAAAGCGAAGAATTCCGCTGTTCACCGCAAAGAATTGATTCTCCCAGTCGAGAGATTCAATTCTTGCTTGAACGGGCACAGAGCAAAACGTCATCGGCTTCATTTGCGCCTGGCGAAAACTAGCGCCAGACCCCTTTGGTATCAACAACCCAGCGCTGCTGGACTTGCGTACCTGGGATGGCTTTGAATACCTGGTGATCAACTAACATCACCAGGACATCGGCCTGCGCAAGGGCTTCATCAGTCGTTGCTAATTCACAGTGTCCAGCGAGCGTTTTTGGCAGTTGGTGGACATTGGGCTCAACAACCCATGTTTTGCCGCTGTGCCACGAACTGAGAGTTTCAGCAATTTCCATCGCCGGGCTTTCACGCAGGTCGTCAATATTCGGTTTAAAGGCCAGTCCAAAGCAGGCAATAGTGATTTCACTGGCGCGCTTACCCGTCTCTGATAAGCAGTCTGCAATGGCAGCTTTCACCTGGTTTACAACCCAGTGTGGCTTGCCGTCGTTGACTTCACGCGCGGTGCGGATCAACTGTGCATGTTCAGGGTTCTGCGCGACGATAAACCAAGGGTCAACCGCGATACAGTGCCCACCCACGCCAGGACCTGGCTGCAAAATATTGACGCGTGGATGACGGTTAGCAAGGCGGATTAATTCCCAGACATTGATCCCCTGATCGGCACAAATCAGCGAAAGCTCGTTAGCGAATGCGATGTTCACATCACGGAAACTGTTTTCTGTCAGCTTGCACATTTCAGCGGTGCGGGAGTTCGTTACGATGCACTCACCTTCGAGGAAAATCTTGTACAGTTCGCTGGCTCGCGCGGAACAAAGCGGTGTCATACCGCCAATCACCCGATCATTTTTGATGAGTTCTACCATCACCTGGCCTGGCAATACGCGTTCCGGGCAGTAAGCAACATTAACATCTGCTGCTTCACCGGCCTGTTGTGGGAAAGTCAGGTCAGGGCGAAGTTCGGCGAGCCATTCCGCCATTTGCTCGGTTGAACCGACAGGCGAAGTTGACTCAAGGATAACCAAAGCCCCTTTTTTGAGAACGGGCGCAATGGAGTCAGCGGCGCTTTTGACAAAAACCATATCCGGTTCATGATCGCCTTTGAACGGCGTAGGTACCGCAATCAAAAAAGCATCCGCTTCAACTGGCTGTGTGCTGGCGCGTAAGAAACCGCCTTCCACAGCAGTTTTAACCACCTTATCGAGGTCAGGCTCAACAATATGAATAGCACCACGATTTATGGTATCTACCGCATGTTGGTTAATATCAACACCTACGACGTTTTGCTGTTTAGAAGCAAATGCCGCCGCAGTGGGTAATCCGATATAGCCAAGACCAATCACAGAGATGGTTGCAAAACTCATTGTTGTGTCACCTGATTTTTCTTTAATGCAGCCAAAATTTGTTCACAGGCCTTACCGTTGCCGTAAGGATTATGTGCCCGACTCATCACTTCATATTCGTTTTCGTCTTTCAACAAACGCGTTACCTGGCGGACGATCTCTTGAGTATCCGTCCCCACCAAACGAACAGTACCTGCATCTACAGCTTCAGGGCGTTCAGTGGTATCACGCATCACCAATACAGGTTTACCCAGCGATGGCGCTTCTTCCTGAATGCCACCTGAGTCAGTCAGAATGAGATACGCATGGTTCATTAAATAGACAAATGGCAAATACTCCTGCGGGTCGATCAACACTATGTTTTTGACGTCCCCAAGAATACGCGTAACAGGCTCGCTAACATTCGGGTTCAGGTGTACAGGATAAACAATCTGAACATCGCTGTTTTGTTTGGCAATTTCAGCCAACGCGTGACAAATACGCTCAAAACCATCACCAAAGCTCTCGCGACGGTGCCCCGTGACCAGAATCAGTTTCTTACTGCTATCCAGGAATGGGTGACACTGCGCCAAAGAGCTACGCAGATTGTCATCGGCAAGTACACGATCGCGGACAGAAATCAGCGCATCAATCACCGTATTGCCGGTGACGAAGATATTATTGTCGCTGATATTTTCACGTACCAGGTTTTGTCGGGAATTTTCTGTCGGAGCAAAGTGATATGTCGCCAGATGCCCGGTAATCGTTCTGTTCGCTTCTTCTGGCCACGGAGAAAACAGATCGCCAGTACGCAGACCCGCTTCAACATGTCCGACCGGAATACGCTGATAAAATGCAGCCAGGCTAGTGGCAAGCGTCGTCGTCGTATCGCCATGCACCAGCACCACATCTGGCTTAAAGGACTCAAGAATCGGCTTTAATCCCTCGAGAATTCGGCAGGTAATTTCCGTCAGCCCTTGCCCCGGCTTCATGATGTTTAAATCATAATCCGGCTCGATGGAAAATAAATTCAACACTTGATCCAGCATCTCACGATGCTGTGCAGTCACGCAGACTTTTGCGTCAAAAAATGGATCTTTTGCCAACGCATCAACCAGAGGAGCCATTTTGATAGCCTCCGGGCGCGTGCCAAAAACAGTTAACACTTTCACAGCAATTCTCTTTTATTAAAAAAGGTGAAAGCCGTCCATCGAGCTTTCACCGGGTAAGGGCGTTATAACAATTTTGGACGGCGAGCTAATGCCACGCCAGCACCAATCAGGGCCCCAACCATACCCCACATGATCAGTAAGAATGCCCGGCGTGGACTATCACGCTTCACAGGCTCTTCAGGGGTACGTAAATAGCGGTAGGTTTGGAAGCGAGCGTCGAGCGTCGGCCCAACATTCAGCGTCGACAGCATGGCTCGATTCTGGTCGTAGTCGATATCGTAGTTTGGACCTACCGCTTGCAGGCTTTCAAGGCGTGCTTGCAACATAGGACGTCCTAACATGAACATTTCAGAATCGGGTAACTCATCGGCAGGAACTTCTGTTTCACTTTTAGAAATATTCTGCTGTTCTGCGATTTTCAGCGCTTGCTCAATACTGTGTACTTTGCGGTCGAAAATTGACTTCGCAACGGCTTCCTGGCGTTTAACTTGTGCTTTCATCTGAACAGTGCGAGCAGCCCAAGCCCCCGACAGCTCTTCATTCAGATGGCTTGCTGCACGCTGGCTGGCAAAAGCGACATACTGACGCAGCAGGTTGTTAGCGTCGGCCGCAGTTTCAGCAATTAACTTGACGCTATCGCTGGTATTACGGGTGACGTCGCCTGCTGTAAACTGAATGTTATCAACCATTTCGTCTAGCAACGCAGCATCAACTTTACTGTTGCCGACCTGACGTTGTTTGTAATAGTCAGTCTGCAGCCAAAAATCACGGCGGGTATCGTAGGCAGATAGCTGCATGATGAATTCTTTGTAAGCTTCATCCATCACCGACGGCTGATCAACCGGCAGCATATTGGCTCTGAGGTCAAGATTCCGCAGGAATTGCTGCTGCGAATAGTAACCACCCAGCATGTTCACTGTAGGGCGGTCAGTTATCGCGTTAGCACTCCACTCCTGCTTAGCAAAGAAGGTGTAGATTAGCGCGACAGCTGCAAACAACACAGCCACACCCACAATCCACAACTTACCTTGCCAAAGTGTCCGGAATAAACCACGAATGTCCAACTCGTTGTCTACCATTCCCGGGTTACTTCCTGGCACGTTTTGTTTCATCACTTCCCCAATTACATTCAGAATTAAGAAATGCCACTGCTGTTTCTACGTTGCCGACGCTTATGACGTCTTATAAAACGAGCCACTTTCCAGGCGCGCTTGATGCAATAATCATATAGAACAAATGCAAGCAAGAATAATGCCAACATTACCCACTCAGGAATAGAATGAATATATTCTGCGGCGACACCGATGCTGGCAAGCAACGCCGCCGCTGCTGTGATAAGCACGAAAGCCTGACGAGAAGTAAACCCAGCACGCATGATCAAATGGTGAATGTGCTGACGATCTGGGGAGAATGGACTCATACCTTTGCGTAACCGACGGTACATGATGGCAATCATGTCCATTAAAGGAATGGCGATAATCCACAAGGCGGTGACTGGGCTGATTGGATGAGTTTGACCCTGCGTAGTTTCCAGCAAGATCCAGATAACAGTAAAGCCTATGAGCGTGCTGCCCGCATCACCCATAAATACTTTATAGCGACGGCCAAGTATCCCGAGGTTTAAAAGAATATAAGGCAGGATGGCCGCAATCATTGCGAAACACCACATCGCCAGACTCAATTGCCCATCGAAATAAAGGATAATTCCCATTGCCGCAAAGGATACGCAAGAAAGTCCTCCAAGCAGGCCATCTATACCATCAACCATGTTGAAAGCATTTATTGCTGCCCAAACCGCAAATAAGGTTAAAAAATAACCGAACGGGCCGAGTACCATCTCCCATGAACCAAAAATATACCCGAGGCTGACCAGGTATAATTTCCCGACAACCATCATAACAATGCCAATTAATGCCTGTATTGAGGCTCTAATTTTTACACTGATATCAAAGCGGTCATCCAGAGCACCGATTAACACCAGTACCCCGGCACAGGTCAAATAGAGCCATGCATGGGGAATGTAATAATTGGCAATCAGGAAGGTAAAGCAGATCCCGGCATAAACAGAAATGCCGCCCACCAAAGGAATGAGTCCCTGGTGGCGTTTGCGGAAGTTTGGTTTATCTACCAAGCCGATTCTTTTCGCCACTTTGCGTGCGAAGAAAAGAAAAACGGTGGTGAATAAAAAAATACTTACCAGGTCAGTTCCAGCGGTGATTAAATTCACAGTGCAAGCTCTCTGCAAAATAAAAGGTCAAGGCGAACTCAATCAAAGTCTACCCAGTCCAATGGTTATATACATCGAATCCTTGAACAACCGGTTTATTATTTACACAACGTTATCTCAGCGTTTTTGATAATAAAATTATGGCATCCGTTGCCACGGTTGATGCTTAACGGTGATGGTCGATTCTATATCGTATATACCACTAAAGAAAAACGCCACGACTAAGCGTGGCGTTCCCCGAGTTTTTATTGCTTACGAGCGCTTCATCATATCGAAGAAGTCTTCGTTGGTTTTCGTCATCGCCAATTTGTTGATGAGGAATTCCATCGCATCAATCTCACCCATTGGGTGGATGATTTTACGCAGGATCCACATTTTCTGCAGTTCTTCCTGGGTCGTCAGCAATTCTTCTTTACGCGTACCTGAACGATTATAGTCGATAGCAGGGAACACGCGCTTCTCAGCGATTTTACGCGCCAGATGCAGTTCCATGTTGCCGGTACCTTTAAATTCTTCATAGATAACTTCATCCATTTTAGAACCGGTATCAACCAGAGCCGTAGCGATGATAGTCAAGCTACCACCCTCTTCCACGTTACGCGCCGCACCGAAGAAGCGTTTTGGACGATGCAGGGCGTTAGCGTCCACACCACCGGTCAATACTTTACCGGATGCCGGTACTACGGTGTTATAGGCACGAGCCAAACGGGTAATGGAATCGAGCAGAATGATCACGTCTTTCTTATGCTCAACCAAACGCTTCGCTTTCTCGATGACCATTTCAGCAACCTGAACGTGGCGAGAAGCTGGCTCATCAAAGGTAGAAGCAACAACTTCACCCTTAACCAGACGCTGCATCTCGGTCACTTCTTCAGGACGTTCATCAATCAGCAGAACCATCAACACACAATCAGGGTGGTTGTAAGCGATGCTTTGCGCGATATTTTGCAGCAGCATGGTTTTACCGGCTTTCGGCGGTGCCACAATCAGGCCACGCTGGCCGCGACCGATTGGGGATGCCAGATCCAGTACGCGAGCGGTTAAGTCTTCAGTAGAACCGTTACCACGTTCCATGCGTAAACGAGAGTTAGCATGCAGCGGGGTTAAGTTTTCGAACAGGATTTTGCTACGCGCGTTTTCCGGTTTGTCGTAGTTAACTTCGTTAACTTTCAGCAGTGCAAAGTAACGTTCACCTTCTTTCGGCGGACGAATCTTACCGGAGATGGTATCCCCTGTGCGGAGGTTGAAACGGCGGATTTGGCTGGGAGAAACGTAGATGTCATCGGGACCGGCGAGGTAGGAGCTGTCTGCAGAGCGGAGGAAACCAAATCCGTCCTGCAATATCTCCAGTACACCGTCACCAAAGATATCTTCGCCACTCTTCGCATGTTGCTTCAGGATGGAGAAAATAATGTCCTGCTTGCGCATACGGGCTTGGTTTTCCAGCCCCATATTTTCGCCGAGAGTAATCAGCTCAGAAACCGGCGTATTCTTTAATTCGGTAAGATTCATAATGGTGGGTTCTTAAACTCGGGGTAAATCTCGAACATGTATCGTGAATGGTATGGCAGGATCATCCATGCCTGTTTAATGGCCACCACCACATGTCTTATCGCTGTCTGGTCATAGGAAAAACGCAGAACTGAAACGACACGACGGAATGGGTGATACGCCCGAAATCGATTTTGCGACCGTATGTTCACTGTAAAACAGCGTCTTAGTGAAAGTTAACTGGAAGCATTGGGTATTACAAAGATTCAAACTACAAGACAAGTTCAAAATGCAGTAAAAGTAACTTAGCATGACTGACGCCGGGCGTCCAGCAGCTCACAAAAATTTGCGAACCCGCACGCACCGGCTGAGATTCCATTATGCCAGATTAGCGTCGAGGAACTCTTTTAACTGGCCTTTAGACAGCGCACCCACTTTGGTCGCAGCCACTTCACCGTTCTTGAACAGCAACAGAGTTGGGATACCACGGATACCGTATTTCGGTGCCGTGCCCGGGTTCTGATCGATGTTCAGTTTAGCAACGGTCAGATTGCCCTGATATTCATCAGCGATTTCATCAAGAATCGGGGCGATCATCTTGCATGGACCGCACCACTCTGCCCAGAAATCAACCAGAATCAACCCATCAGCTTTTAGCACGTCCGTGTCGAAACTGTCGTCAGTCAGGTGAATAATTTTATCGCTCATGTTCTACTCCGCAGGATTATGTCTACCTTGTTGGTGTAGCATTAACCAACTCAGGGTGACTTTATTTCACCCCGTTTATTTCAACGGATGTGCTTTCGTAAAGCAATAGTAAACTGATATTCTACCACACTATGAGCAAAACACATTTGACCGAACAGAAGTTTTCCGACTTCGCCCTACACCCTAAGGTGATTGAAGCCCTTGAAAATAAAGGCTTTCATAACTGCACCCCAATTCAGGCACTGGCACTACCGCTGACACTAGCGAATCGTGACGTTGCAGGGCAGGCGCAAACCGGTACTGGCAAAACGATGGCGTTTTTAACGTCAACGTTCCATTATTTACTCTCTCACCCGGTTCCAGAGAATCGCCAGGTGAACCAGCCGCGTGCCTTAATCATGGCGCCGACTCGTGAACTGGCAGTACAAATTCACTCTGATGCAGAGCCACTTGCACAATCGACCGGCCTGAAACTCGGGCTGGCATATGGTGGCGATGGCTACGACAAACAGCTTAAAGTATTGGAAAGCGGTGTTGATATTCTTATCGGCACAACGGGCCGTTTGATTGATTACGCTAAACAAAACCACATTAACTTAGGTGCAATTCAGGTTGTGGTATTGGATGAAGCCGACCGGATGTACGATCTGGGCTTTATTAAAGATATCCGCTGGTTGTTCCGTCGCATGCCACCTGTCACACAACGCCTGAATATGCTGTTCTCCGCCACATTATCTTACCGTGTGCGTGAACTGGCGTTCGAGCAGATGAACAACGCGGAATACGTGGAAGTTGAGCCGGAACAAAAAACCGGTCATCGCATCAAAGAAGAGCTGTTCTACCCTTCTAACGAAGAAAAAATGCGCCTGCTACAGACGCTTATCGAAGAAGAGTGGCCAGATCGCGCAATCATCTTTGCCAACACCAAACACCGTTGTGAAGATATCTGGGGTCACCTGGCTGCAGATGGACATCGTGTTGGGCTGTTAACAGGTGATGTTGCTCAGAAAAAACGTCTGCGCATCCTTGATGAATTCACCCGTGGCGATCTCGATATTCTGGTTGCAACCGATGTTGCCGCTCGCGGTTTACATATCCCGTTAGTGACTCACGTTTTCAACTACGATTTACCGGATGACTGCGAAGACTACGTTCACCGTATTGGCCGTACCGGTCGTGCAGGTGAAAGTGGGCATTCCATCAGCCTTGCGTGTGAAGACTATGCGTTAAACCTGTCTGCTATTGAAACCTATATCGGTCACTCAATCCCAGTCAGTAAGTACAAAACTGAAGCACTGTTAAGCGAACTTCCTCCACCGAAGCGTCTGACACGTTCCCGTCCGGGTAACGGTCCTCGCCGTAATGGTGGCGCCTCCCGTGGTAATCGTCGTCGCACAGGTTAAAAATTTATGCTCAGCTCCACCTCGCTGTATGCAGCAATTGATTTAGGCTCAAATAGCTTTCATATGTTGGTTGTACGTGAGGTGGCAGGGAGTATACAAACCCTTGCCCGCATTAAACGGAAAGTACGTCTTGCTGCTGGTTTAAGCAGCGATAATACGCTTTCACGCGAAGCGATGGAGCGCGGGTGGCAATGCCTGCGCTTATTTGCTGAACGTCTACAAGATATCCCTCAGACACAAATTCGTGTTGTCGCCACCGCGACACTGCGCCTTGCTATCAATGCCAATGAATTCATCGAGCAGGCTGAAAAAATTCTCGGTTGCCCGGTACAAATTATCCATGGTGAAGAAGAAGCTCGCCTGATTTATCAGGGTGTTGCTCATACTACGGGTGGTGCAGATCAGCGCTTAGTCGTTGATATCGGCGGCGCCAGTACTGAACTCGTGACTGGCAGCGGTGCGCAAACTACAGCGCTGTTTAGCTTATCCATGGGTTGTGTGACCTGGCTCGAGCGCTTCTTCAGCGACCGAAATCTGGCAAAAGAAAACTTTGATGCCGCAGAAGCGGCTGCAAAAGAAGTGCTCAGGCCCATTTGTGATCGGTTAAAACATCATGGTTGGAAGGTATGCGTCGGGGCTTCTGGCACCGTACAAGCATTGCAAGAAATCATGATGGCGCAGGGAATGGACGAACGCATCACGCTTGTAAAACTTCAGCAGCTGAAGCAAAGAGCGATTCAATGTGGGCGGCTTGAAGAGCTGGAAATTGAAGGTCTGACGCTCGAAAGAGCACTGGTGTTCCCAAGCGGTCTTGCCATTTTAATTGCGATATTCGAAGAGTTATCGATTGATTGTATGACGCTTGCAGGTGGTGCGTTACGTGAAGGTCTGGTCTACGGCATGCTTCATCTGTCTGTTAATCAGGAAATCAGAAGTCGCACTGTGCGTAATATCCAACGCCGTTTTATGGTCGATACCGGCCAGGCAGAGCGCGTACAGCAGTTAGCTCAGGCTCTCGCCAACCAGGTCAAGGACGCATGGAGCCTTACACCGCTCAGCATCGAAATGCTAAACAGCGCCGCTTTGCTTCATGAAATTGGTCTGAGTGTCGATTTTAAACAAGCACCACAACATGCGGCCTATCTGGTGAAGAATCTCGATCTTCCGGGTTATACGCCTGCACAGAAAAAGCTGCTTTCGACACTGATGTTAAACCAGACAAACCCCGTCGATCTCTCTTCACTCCACCAACAAAATGCTGTGCCGCCGCGCATTGCAGAACATCTTTGCCGTCTGCTACGTCTGGCGATTATTTTCGCCAGCCGCCGCCGGGATGACATCCTGCCGGAAATCACGCTGAAAGTGGAAAGCGAATCCTTACTTCTGGAGCTGCCAGAAAAGTGGCTTGAATGTCATCCATTGGGGGCTGAATTACTGGCACAAGAAAGCCTGTGGCAAAGCTATGTCCACTGGCCTCTGACCATCAAGTAACTCAGTTTTTACGTGCTTTTGCCAGCATTTCACGGATGTTGGCAACATTATTCTGACCTTTATGCATCCGCTCTTCAGCCGATACCACCTTGCGTTCGGTCTCCCACTGCAAATCATCTTGTGGTAATTCCAGTAAGAAACGACTCGGCTCCGGGCGCACCAGTTCGCCATACTGACGGCGTTCTTTACACAGCGTAAAGGTCAATTCTTTCTGCGCGCGAGTAATCCCCACATACGCGAGGCGACGCTCTTCTTCGATATTATCTTCATCAATACTGCTTTGATGCGGCAGCAGTCCTTCTTCCATCCCCACTAAAAATACATAGGGGAACTCCAGCCCTTTCGAGGCATGAAGAGTCATCAACTGAACCTGATCGGCTTCTTCATCGTTTTCTCCGCGTTCCATCATATCGCGCAGGGTAAAACGGGTGACGACTTGAGTTAGTGTCATCGGCTCGTCTATTTCCGATCCTTCAAGCATTTCGGTCATCCAACTAAACAGTTGGTTGACGTTTTTCATACGCATTTCTGCCGCTTTCTGGCTAGGCGATGTTTCGTAGAGCCAGCTTTCATAATCAATGCCATGAATTAAATCGCGTACCGCCGCAATCGGCTCACGCTCAGCAAGAGTGGCCACATCGCGCAACCAATGGGTAAAACGCTGTAACGACTCCAGGCCACGCCCGCTAAGCGTCTGACTCAAACCCATGTCGAAGCTGGCGCCAAACAAACCTTTGTTACGCTGCATCGCCCATGCACCCAGTTTTTGCAGCGTAGCCGGTCCGATTTCACGCTTCGGTGTATTCACGATACGCATGAATGCACTGTCATCATCTGGGTTGGTCAGTACACGCAAATAAGCCAGAAGATCTTTGATTTCCGGACGGGAGAAAAATGATGTTCCGCCTGAAATGCGATAAGGAATGCGGTTCTGCATCAGCATCTTCTCAAACACGCGCGACTGGAAATTACCGCGATAGAGAATAGCGTAATCTTTGTAACTGGTTTTATTGATAAAATGATGAGCTATCAGCTCGCCAGTCACCCGCTCAGCCTCATGATCTTCGCTATTTGCCGTCACCACTTTCAATTCAGTGCCGTAACCCAGCTCCGAAAAAAGCCGCTTTTCAAAAACATGGGGATTATTGGCGATCAGAATATTCGCCGCCTTCAGAATACGCCCGGAAGAACGGTAGTTCTGTTCAAGCTTAATGACCTGAAGCGCCGGGAAATCCTGACTTAGCAGGACGAGGTTTTGCGGTCGGGCACCGCGCCAGGAATAGATCGACTGATCATCATCCCCTACCACGGTGAATCGTGCCCGCGCACCGACCAGCAATTTCACTAATTCGTACTGGCTGGTGTTGGTATCCTGATACTCATCCACCAGCAAATAGCGAATGCGGTTTTGCCAGCGTTCACGCACTTCTTCGTTACGTTGCAAAAGCAGCGTCGGTAGCAAAATCAGATCGTCAAAATCCAGCACGTTGCAGGATTTCAGGTGTGCATCGTACAGGCCATAGCAATGGGCGAAGATTCGGTCACGCTCTCCTTTCGCCTGCGCTGCGGCCTGAGAAGGCGACATCAGATCATTTTTCCAGTTTGAGATCGTTGAGATCAGTTGCTGCAATAAAGTCTTATCTTCTTCGAGCAAACCTTCGGTCAGCTCTTTCAGCAAAGCTGTCTGGTCGGTGTCATCAAACAATGAGAAATTAGATTTCATCCCAAGCGCCGCGTATTCACGCTTAATGATTTCAAGCCCCAAGGTATGGAAAGTTGAGATCAATAAGCCGCGCGCTTCTTTGCGCCCCAGCGTTTGTGCGACACGCTCTTTCATCTCACGCGCCGCTTTATTGGTAAACGTAACGGCGGCGATATGACGAGCCTGATACCCGCATTCGCGGATCAAGTACGCCATTTTATTGGTGATGACACGCGTTTTGCCCGAGCCTGCGCCAGCCAGAACCAGGCAAGGCCCAGTGACAAATTCGACGGCTTGTTGTTGGCCAGGGTTTAAACGCATAAGGTCACTCAATGAAAGTCAGGAGGGGAGAAAAAGAGCATGGTAGTATAACGAGCGTAATCAACATGACTCAAGGTACTATCATGGCAAAAACCGCGGCAGCATTGCATATCCTTGTTAAGGAAGAAAAACTGGCTCAGGAAATTTTGGCGCAGCTTCAGAATGGCGGCGACTTTGAGAAACTGGCTAAAAAGCATTCCACCTGCCCGTCAGGCAAAAAAGGCGGTCACTTAGGTGAATTCCGTCAGGGCCAGATGGTTCCGGCGTTCGATAAAGTGGTGTTCTCCTGCCCACTGCTCGAGCCAACAGGCCCGCTGCACACGCAGTTTGGCTACCACATCATCAAAGTGTTGTACCGGAACTAAATAACAAAGCCTTCTCAATGAGAAGGCTTTTAGTGTTTGTAACCTCTCCACGTGGGAGAGGGCCGGGGTGAGGGCATCAGGCGGCTCGATTAACCCGCAACTGCAATACGTTTCATATCCTTCATATACCCACGCAGCTTCTTACCAACGGTTTCGATTTCATGATTGCGAATCGCTTCGTTAACTTCACGTAATTGCGCGTTATCAACTGCACCCGCTGGAATTTCTTTGCCCAAATCGCCCGCTTGCAGCGTAGTCATAAACTCTTTCAGCAATGGAACCGCTGCGTAAGAGAACAGGTAGTTGCCGTATTCTGCGGTATCGGAGATAACCACGTTCATTTCGTACAGACGCTTACGAGCAATGGTGTTCGCAATCAATGGCAGCTCGTGCAGAGATTCGTAGTAGGCAGACTCTTCGATAATACCCGCATCCACCATGGTTTCGAATGCCAGCTCAACGCCCGCTTTCACCATGGCGATCATCAGAACGCCTTTATCAAAGTATTCCTGCTCAGAGATTTTACCGTCAAACTGTGCTGCGGTTTCGAATGCCGTTTTACCGGTCTCTTCGCGCCAGGTCAGCAAGTTTTTATCGTCATTTGCCCAGTCAGCCATCATGCCGGAAGAGAATTCACCGGAGATGATGTCATCCATGTGTTTCTGGAACAGCGGAGCCATAATCGTTTTCAGTTGCTCGGACAGCGCATAAGCACGGAGTTTTGCCGGGTTGGACAAGCGGTCCATCATCAGCGTAATACCACCTTGTTTCAGCGCTTCAGTGATGGTTTCCCAACCGAACTGAATCAGTTTTTCAGCGTATGCTGGATCGGTACCTTCTTCCACCAGCTTATCGAAGCACAGCAGGGAACCCGCTTGCAGCATACCGCACAGAATAGTTTGCTCGCCCATCAGGTCTGATTTCACTTCAGCCACGAAGGAAGATTCCAGAACACCTGCGCGGTGGCCACCAGTAGCCGCAGCCCAGGCTTTGGCGATCGCCATACCTTCGCCCTTCGGATCGTTTTCCGGGTGAACCGCAATCAGCGTCGGCACGCCGAAACCACGTTTGTATTCTTCACGAACTTCAGTACCAGGGCATTTTGGAGCAACCATCACCACGGTGATGTCTTTACGAATTTGCTCACCCACTTCAACCACGTTGAAACCGTGGGAATAACCCAGTGCTGCGCCATCTTTCATCATTGGCTGAACGGCTTTAACAACCGCAGAGTGCTGCTTATCTGGCGTCAGGTTAACAACCAGATCCGCTTGCGGGATCAGCTCTTCGTAAGTCCCAACTTTAAAACCGTTTTCTGTCGCTTTACGCCATGAAGCGCGTTTTTCAGCGATAGCTTCTGCACGCAAAGCGTAAGCCACGTCCAGACCGGAGTCACGCATGTTCAGACCCTGGTTCAGGCCCTGTGCGCCACAACCGACGATGACGACTTTTTTGCCTTTAAGGTAGCTTGCTTCATTGGCGAATTCATCACGCCCCATGAAACGACATTTACCCAGTTGCGCCAACTGCTGGCGCAGGTTCAAAGTGTTGAAATAATTAGCCATCGTAGTGGTACTCCGTCATTGTCGTGTTGTGCTTTTGTAAGGTTCGCAAGCCGTGTCTTGCTTGCGATAATGAACTCACTATATGACAGGAAATGCGTTGCTTAAATTGATATATTAACAACGTGACGTTGCAGTTTTTGCAACGTAGAAATGAGGGTTGATGACCATGGATTTGCGCGATCTGAAAACGTTCCTTCACCTCGCAGAAAGCCGCCATTTCGGCAGAAGTGCACGTGCAATGCACGTGAGCCCTTCGACGCTTTCGCGCCAGATCCAGCGCCTTGAAGACGATCTGGGTCAACCCTTGTTTTTACGCGATAACCGCACCGTTACGCTGACGGAAGCCGGAGAACAACTCAAACAGTTCGCCCAACATACCCTTTTGCAGTATCAGCAAATGCGCCACACCATTGGGCAGGAAGGGCCATCGCTCACCGGGGAGTTACATCTTTTTTGCTCCGTCACCGCCGCGTACAGTCATTTACCCCCCATTCTCGATAGATTCCGTGCGGAGCACCCCAACGTGGAGATCAAACTGACCACGGGCGATGCCGCAGACGCCGTAGAAAAAGTGGATTCTGACGAGGCTGATATCGCTATTGCAGGCAAACCTGAGACATTGCCGCCAGGTATTGCCTTTTCCATTCTGGATAATTTATCTGTGGCCCTAATCGCACCGGCGTTACCCTGCCCGGTTCGTGCACAGGTAAATCTACCTGACCCAGACTGGGCAAAAGTGCCGTTTATTTTGCCGGATCAAGGTCCGGTACGCCGCCGCATTGAGCTGTGGTTCCGCCGCCAAAAAATCAGTAATCCGTTTATTTACGCGACTGTCGCGGGGCATGAAGCAATGGTTTCGATGGTGGCATTGGGCTGCGGCGTGGCGTTGATTCCTGAAATCGTACTGGAAAATAGCCCTGAGCCAGTACGTAACCGCGTGCAGATACTGGAACGCAGTGATGAAACCACGCCGTTCGAGCTTGGCGTTTGTGTACAAAAAAAGCGGCTCAATGAGCCGCTTGTTCATGCGTTCTGGAAGTTACTGCCCGGTAGCCACTAGCCCGCCAGGAAGAAACGGAACGCTGGATTGTTAGATTCGTCGTGGCAATCATAGCCCAGCTCGTTAAGCCGGGTTTCGAAATCAGGCTCGTTATCGCCCAGTTCGAATGCCGCCAGTACACGACCATAATCCGTACCGTGGCTACGGTAGTGGAACAGCGAGATATTCCAGTGCGTCCCCAGCGTTTGCAGGAATTTCAGCAAAGCGCCTGGTGATTCCGGGAATTCGAAACTGTACAACCGCTCGCGCAATGGCTTAGACGGACGCCCACCCACCATGTAACGCACGTGCAGTTTCGCCATCTCGTCATCAGAAAGATCGACCACGCCGTAACCATTTTCATTCAGCAGTGCGATAATCTCGTGCCGCTCTTCCGCACCGCGTGTCAGACGAACACCCACGAAAATGCAGGCATCTGACGAACTGGAATAGCGATAGTTAAACTCGGTGACCGAACGCCCACCCAGCACCTGGCAGAATTTCAGGAAGCTGCCTTTTTGCTCAGGAATGGTGACGGCCAGCAATGCTTCACGCTGTTCGCCCAATTCGCAACGTTCAGAGACATAACGCAGGCCGTGGAAATTGACGTTGGCACCTGAAAGCACATGCGCAAGGCGCTCGCCACGGATCTGATGTTGCTGGATGTACTTCTTCATGCCCGCCAGCGCTAAAGCGCCAGACGGCTCAGCAACCGCACGAACATCTTCGAACAAATCTTTCATCGCCGCGCAAATCGCATCGCTATCTACGGTGATGATGTCGTCGAGATATTCCTGGCACAGACGGAAAGTTTCATCGCCAATACGTTTAACCGCAACACCTTCAGCAAACAAACCCACTCGCGCCAGATCAACCGGCTTGCCCGCATCCAATGCCGCTTTCAGACAGGCTGAATCTTCTGCTTCGACGGCAATCACTTTGATTTGCGGCATCAACTGCTTGATCAACACCGCAACACCCGCTGCCAAACCACCACCGCCAACGGGTACAAATACGCGATCGATATGCGCATCTTGTTGCAGCAGCTCAAGCGCCAGCGTGCCCTGCCCGGCAATCACTGCCGGATGGTCGAACGGTGGCACGTAAGTGAAACCCTGCTGTTGCGAAAGTTCGATGGCGCGAGCCTTCGCTTCATCAAAGTTTGCGCCATGCAGAAGCACTTCACCGCCAAACGCTCTGACAGCATCCACTTTGATATCCGCCGTGGTCACCGGCATGACTATCAAAGATTTAATGCCCAAACGCGTTGATGAAAGCGCCACGCCCTGGGCATGGTTGCCCGCCGATGCCGTAATCACGCCACTGGCTTTTTGCTCACTGTTCAGTCCAGCAATCATCGAATACGCGCCGCGCAGTTTAAAACTGTGCACCGGCTGGCGATCTTCACGTTTCACCAGAATGACGTTATCCAGACGTGACGACAGCTTTTCCATCTTCTGCAATGGCGTGACCTGCGCAACTTCGTAAACCGGAGCGCGCAGCACGGCTCGCAGATATTCCGCCCCGCAAGGGGCGTCAGGTAGCGGTTGTGATTCGGCCATCATTAGCCTCCAAGCTTACTTTTATCGCGCACCGCACCTTTATCAGCACTGGTGGCAAGCATGGCGTAAGCGCGCAGAGCGAAGGAGACCTGGCGTTCACGCGCACGTGGAGTCCAGGCTTGATCACCGCGAGCTTCTTGCGCTTCACGACGAGCTGCCATTTGCTGCTCGGACAGTTCCAGTTGGATACCACGAGACGGGATATCAATCGCGATCATGTCGCCATCTTCAATCAGTGCGATATTGCCGCCGCTTGCCGCTTCTGGGGAAACGTGGCCAATAGACAAACCAGACGTGCCCCCAGAGAAACGGCCATCCGTGATCAGAGCACAAGATTTTCCGAGGCCCATAGATTTCAGGAAAGTCGTTGGGTAGAGCATCTCTTGCATGCCCGGCCCGCCTTTTGGCCCTTCGTAGCGAATGACGACGACGTCGCCCGCCACAACTTTTCCACCAAGGATGGCTTCAACCGCATCATCCTGGCTTTCGTAGACTTTTGCAGGGCCACGGAACACCAGACTTTCATCGTCCACGCCTGCGGTTTTTACGATACAGCCATTTTCCGCGAAGTTGCCGTACAGAACCGCCAAACCACCTTCCTGGCTGTACGCATGCTCTTTGGAACGGATACACCCTTCTTTACGGTCTACGTCCAGAGAATCCCAACGGCAAGATTGTGAGAACGCCTTAGTGGTACGAATACCCGCCGGGCCCGCAGAGAACATGCTTTTCACGCTTTCGTCTTTGGTCAGCATGACGTCGTACTGTTCCAGCGTTTGCGACAGCGTCAGGCCCAACACGTTTTTCACGTCACGATGCAATAAACCACCACGATCCAACTCGCCCAAAATACCGATGACGCCGCCCGCGCGGTGCACATCTTCCATATGGTATTTCTGGGTGCTTGGCGCGACTTTACACAACTGAGGCACTTTGCGAGAAAGCTGGTCGATGTCAGTCATCGTGAAGTCGATTTCAGCTTCCTGAGCCGCAGCCAGCAAATGCAGAACGGTATTTGTCGAGCCACCCATCGCAACATCCAACGTCATGGCGTTCTCAAACGCTTTTTTGCTGGCGATACTGCGTGGCAACGCACTTTCATCATCTTGTTCGTAATAACGCTTGGTCAGGGAGACGATACGTTTGCCGGCATTCAAGAACAGCTCTTTACGATCGGAGTGTGTTGCCAGCAAAGATCCGTTACCCGGCTGGGATAAGCCCAGCGCCTCGGTCAGGCAGTTCATCGAGTTGGCGGTGAACATACCTGAACAAGAGCCGCAAGTTGGGCATGCGGAACGCTCAATCTGCTCGCTTTGCTCGTCACTGACCTTCGGGTCGGCGCCCTGAATCATCGCATCAACCAAATCAAGTTTGATGATTTGATCAGACAGTTTGGTTTTCCCGGCTTCCATCGGGCCGCCAGAAACAAAAATAACCGGAATGTTCAGGCGCAAAGAGGCCATTAACATCCCTGGGGTGATTTTGTCGCAGTTGGAGATACACACCATAGCATCGGCGCAGTGTGCGTTCACCATGTATTCCACGGAGTCGGCAATCAGCTCGCGTGACGGCAGAGAATAAAGCATGCCGCCGTGCCCCATGGCGATACCGTCATCAACGGCAATGGTGTTGAATTCTTTAGCCACGCCACCGGAGGCTTCAATTTGTTCGGCAACCAGTTTTCCCAAATCGCGCAGGTGTACGTGGCCTGGTACGAATTGGGTAAAGGAGTTCACTACCGCAATAATTGGCTTGCCGAAATCGGCATCAGTCATCCCAGTTGCGCGCCACAGAGCGCGGGCACCCGCCATATTACGGCCGTGGGTGGTGGTGGCTGAACGGTACTTAGGCATGCTTATTTACTCCCGTCTGTCTGAGAGCGGACGATCTATCGCCATCCGCTTGATTATCATTTTTTACTGCGGGTTTACTGGATCTAACCAGCCCCATTTATCTTCAGTCTCACCCGTAAACAGGCCAAAGAATGCCTGTTGAATGCGTTTGGTGACCGGGCCACAACGACCTTCGCCCACCTGAATACCATCAACGCTACGAACTGGCGTGATTTCTGCCGCTGTACCGGACATAAACACTTCATCCGCCAGGTAGAGTGATTCGCGAGACAGCACTTGTTCACGCACTTCGATACCCATATCTTTCGCCAGTTTAATGATGGCGTCGCGAGTAATGCCCGGCAGCGCGGAAGAGGTAAACGGAGGGGTAAACAGAATGCCATCTTTCACTTCAAACAGGTTTTCGCCCGCACCTTCGGAGATGTAACCGTTCACGTCGAGCGCAATCCCTTCCTGATAACCATGGCGGCGCGCTTCGCTGCCAACCAGCAAGGAAGAAAGATAGTTACCTCCTGCTTTCGCAGCTGTAGGAATGGTGTTTGGCGCAACACGGTTCCAGGAGGAGACCATCGCGTCGATCCCTTGATCCAGCGCTTCTGCACCGAGATATGCACCCCATGGGAAGGCGGCGATGATCACATCAGTGGTGTATCCGTCTGGTGGGTTCACGCCCATACCGACATCACCAACAAACACTAACGGGCGGATGTACGCGCTGGTCAGATTGTTTTTGCGAATAACGGCGCGGCAAGCTTCCATTAGCTCATCAACGCTTTGCGATACAGGGAAACGATAGATTTTTGCTGAATCACGCAGACGCTGCATGTGTTCGCGATGGCGAAACACCACTGGACCAATGTGAGATTCGTAGCAACGGATGCCTTCAAATACCGATGTTCCGTAATGCAGCGCGTGAGACATTACGTGAACCTTTGCCTCGCCCCACGGCGTCATCTCACCATTGAACCAGATGTAATCAGCTTTCTTCGTTGTCATTATTCTCTTCCTTCTACGCTCAGGCGCGGATTTGTTGTGTTGTTTGTTGCTGGATTTCGACGCGGCCCACGTCAACCAGTTTGCTTAATTGACTAAACAGTAATTCGACTGGACGCAGGCTGGCAACGGTCAATTCAATATTAATATCGTCGGTATTCCCCAGCGTGACCATGTTCATAGAACACACCTGAAAACCGCGGTGGCGCACGACGCGTAACACGCGCTCCAGGGTTTCAGGACGAAAACGGGCCTGCACAGCGAGCTGATGTTGCATCATGATAATTTCTCCAGCATTTGTGAGTTACTGGCACCGGGTGGTACCAACGGCCAGACGTTTTCGTACTCATCAATTGAGACGTGAAGCATGTACGGGCCATCGCTATTCAGCATGGTGTCGATGGCGGCTTCGACCTGGTCTTTATGGGTAATGTGAAGGCCAGGGATACCGAAGGCGCTGGCCAGCGTGAGGAAATCGGGGTTATCAGAGAGGTTGGTTTCGCTGTAACGTTCGGAGAAAAACATCTGCTGCCACTGGCGAACCATCCCTAAACGTTGGTTATCCAGTAAAACGATTTTCAACGGCAGCTGTTTTCGTTTTACGGTGCCCAGCTCCTGAACATTCATCATGAAGGAGCCGTCACCGGAGATACAGATTACCGTATCGTTCGGCCGGGCTACTTGCGCCCCTACTGCCGCTGGTAACCCAAAGCCCATCGTCCCTAACCCACTCGACGTGATGAAGTTTTCCGGTCGAGTAAAGGACATATGTTGAGCTGTCCACATTTGGTGCTGGCCCACATCGGTGGTCACCACGCATTCTTGTGGTTTACGGTCGGAGAGTTGTTTGAGCAGCAACGGAGCAAAAATGGCTTCACCTGGATGATCGTAACGCCACGGGTTTTCGGCACGTAAGGTCGCAACTTCCTGCTGCCACTCAGTGATATCCAACGGTTGTTGCAGAGCCTGCAATAACTGAGTCAAATCCCCCTGCAATCCGACATGCGCCTGACGCAACTTACTCAGTTCTGCCGGGTCGATATCCATATGTATCACTTTGGCATGTGGGGCAAAGGTATTCAGTTTGCCCGTTACGCGGTCATCAAAACGTGCGCCCACTGCAATCAGCAAGTCACACTCTTGCACGGCAAGATTCGCCGCTTTGGTGCCATGCATTCCTAACATGCCGGTATAAAACGGATTGTCTGCCGGAATCGCACCCAAACCTTTCAGTGTTACGGTTGAAGGCATGTTGGTAACCGCGATGAACTCACGCAATGCAGGAACAGCCTGAGCCATACCAACGCCACCACCAACATACAGCATCGGTTTCCGAGCATTGGCAATCATTTCGAAGGCCTGGTTCAGCTCTGCACGTGGCATTTCAACGTCATCTTCAACTGTTGATAACCAGGGTTCCAGATCGCCTTGCGCAAGCTGAATATCTTTGGGTATATCGACCAAGACTGGGCCTGGACGACCGGAGTTTGCTATCTCAAAAGCTTCTGCGAGAACGCGGGGCAAATCATCAAAAGATTCAACGAGGAAACTGTGTTTAGTGCAGGCGAGTGACAATCCTAAAACATCGACTTCCTGGAAAGCGTCAGTACCAATAAATGGGGCTGCAACCTGGCCGGTTATGGCAACGATTGGAACGGAATCTAATAGCGCATCAGCAAGACCTGTTATTAAGTTGGTCGCACCAGGCCCGGAAGTTGCGATGCAAACGCCTGTTTTTCCAGTAGAACGAGCATAACCAATGGCTGCCATGGCTGCGCCCTGCTCGTGACGGCAAAGCAAATGTTCTACACCACCGTCATATAACGCATCGTAAACAGGCATTATTGCGCCACCCGGATAGCCGAATACAGTCTCTACCCCTTGCGCTCGCAACGCATGTACCACCCACTGTGCACCATTCATAGTTAGTTCCCCGTCTCATTATCGGAGAAACAGAATTTTATTCTGTAACGCATCCTCTGTTCCTCTCCGAATTTCTTTGCCCAACAAAAAACCCCCGGACCTTTCGGTGCGGGGGTTCTTTTCGATTCAGGCTTGATTTTTAAGCCTTTCTTTCTCCAAGTGCAGCCCCGCACGGTGGGATAATAATCACCACCACGCTAATCACGACTAGGCTAATCACTTGTAGAAGGGCTTTCATATTTGTATGTTCTGACAACTTGTTCGAAGTAATGCCTACAGAGTTATCACAGGCTCAGCCCGATGCACAAGATTTTTTTATGACCAGTGAAAGACTTTAAAAATAGAGTTAAAGAAAATCTATTTGTTTTCAGTAGATAACACGATAGTGAAAATATTTCACGCAGAGCAAACTCTTATTCCTTTTCCAAAAAAAACCTCAATAAATAAATCTTTTGCGATACACATCGCAGAATAATTTTCAAAATAAGATGTCTCGGTCGAAAGTCTGGAAGGCTTTTCGAGAAATAGCATTTCACCACTTTTGACTGTCTCTGCTAACTGCCAGGATAAAAACTCATCCCAGAGGAACCAACTATGTCACTGGCAGTTGTTAATACAAGGGCAGCTTTAGGCATTGCCGCACCGCTAGTCACCGTAGAAGTTCATATCAGCCAGGGATTGCCAGGTTTGACTCTGGTTGGATTGCCGGAAACAACCGTCCGTGAAGCTCGGGACCGGGTACGAAGTGCCATCATAAATAGTGGCTACGTTTTTCCGGCCCGTAAGATAACCATAAATCTCGCGCCGGCAGATCTTCCGAAGGATGGTGGTAGGTATGACTTACCCATCGCGCTAGCGCTGCTGGCAGCGTCTGAGCAACTCTCAACCGATAAGTTGAGTCAATATGAGTTCGTTGGAGAACTCGCGCTTACCGGTGCGTTACGTGGCGTCCCTGGCGCGATTTCGTCTGCCATGGAGGCTTTAAAATCAGGGAGGAAGATTGTAGTTGCAGATGAAAACGCTGCGGAACTTGGCTTAATTGAGCAAGCAGGTTGCCTTACTGCTAGTCATCTCACCGAGGTATGCGCATTTCTGGAAGGCAAAGGTGAATTGCCTGCCCCAGAAAAACTACAGCATCAGCAGATTGAGCATCGACAAGATCTCAATGAAATCTTTGGCCAGTCCCAAGGGAAGCGAGCGCTTGAAATCACAGCAGCGGGTGGGCATAACCTCTTGCTCATAGGGCCGCCAGGTACGGGCAAAACCATGTTAGTCAGTCGTCTGATAACGCTGCTCCCGCCATTAAACGACAACGAAGCATTGGAGAGTGCGGCCATTCTCAGCCTGGTCAATCCACATACGCTACATCAGCAGTGGCGTCAGCGCCCATTCAGAGCGCCTCACCACAGTGCTTCACTAAGTGCCATGGTTGGTGGCGGTTCGATTCCCCGGCCCGGTGAAATATCGTTGGCGCACAACGGAATCCTGTTTCTCGATGAGCTCCCGGAATTTGAACGTCGTGTGCTTGATGCATTACGTGAGCCTATAGAATCCGGGGAGATTCACATATCTCGTACTCGGGCCAAAATCAGTTATCCGGCTAATTTCCAATTGCTGGCTGCGATGAATCCCAGCCCGACAGGGCATTACCAGGGCATGCATAATCGCTGCACTCCCGAGCAGACATTACGCTATCTCAGTCGTCTTTCAGGGCCCTTTCTCGATCGCTTTGATTTATCGGTCGAGATCCCCCTGCCTCCATCCGGCATGTTAAGCAATCCCGTTCTGAGCAGTGAAAGCAGCAGCGATGTAAGAGCCCGAGTAATCGCCACACAGCAGCGGCAGTATATTCGCCAACAAAAGTTAAACGCGAGACTGGATAACCATGAGATTCGCAAACATTGTGTCATTGAGCACAGTGATGCGATTTGGTTGGAAGCAACGCTGCTAAAACTGGGATTATCAGTTCGCGCATGGCATCGATTATTAAAAGTTGCGCGAACAATCGCAGATATTCAGGAGTGCGAGAAGATAAAGCGGGAACATCTTTTGGAGGCGCTAAGCTATCGCGCAATCGACCGCTTGCTGATTCACTTACAGCAGCTTATTGGATAAAAAATGGGGCCTTAGCCCCATTTTTTATTAATCATCACTGTCGGTGTAGTCTTCAACTGCGTCCGCCTGTGGTTTTCCACCGGAGAGAGTATGGAAACGCTTAGGACGCTTGATTCGCGTCATATACTTGCTCCACACACGCTCAGCTTCTGTCACTGGCTCACGTTCGCCACGGCACACAGCAACAAACAGAACTTCTTCTTCGGTACCAGGTTCACGTTTGCCAAGATCCAACTCATTGAACGCATAACCATGACGTTCTAACAGTTGGGCTTCTTTGATGGTGAAATCACCATGGCGAGCGAACCCGCGCGGATAATGTTTATTGTCGAAAAACCGATTAGTCGTCGTAAAGCTTTCCGCCATCCTGCACGCTCCTAATTCTCTTGGTCGAGCTATTTATGGCGCGGAGTATTAGTTACGCTTGACAGAGCGTCAAACAAAACATTTAAATCATAACGACAAAATTTTTTTTGGAGTGAGTCGTGGATACTGAATTACTAAAAACGTTCCTCGAAGTAAGCAGGACTCGTCATTTTGGGCGAGCTGCGGAGGCTCTTTATCTAACACAATCAGCCGTTAGCTTCAGAATTCGCCAATTAGAGAATCAGCTCGGTGTAAATCTTTTTACTCGCCATCGTAATAATATTCGTCTTACTACGGCTGGTGAACGTTTACTGCCTTACGCAGAAAATCTCATGAATATTTGGCTTGCTGCCAAGAAAGAGGTTTCCCACACATCTCAGCACAATGAACTCACGATTGGTGCCAGTGCATCACTTTGGGAATGCATGCTCTCAGAGTGGCTAGTGACGCTCTATCAACAGCATAAAGACATGCAATTTGAAGCACGTATTTCCCAACGACAGTCGTTGGTGAAGCAGCTACATGAGCGGCAGCTTGATCTGCTGATCACAACTGAGTCACCTAAAATGGACGAGTTTTCGAGCCAGTTATTGGGGCATTTCAACCTGGCGCTATTTTCCGCCTCTGCGCAAAACTCTAAGGAAGGATTAACGTATTTACGTCTGGAATGGGGGCCTGATTTCCAGCAGCATGAAGCGGGTCTCATCAGCAATGATGATATTCCCGTTTTGACGACCAGCTCAGCTCAAATTGCTTGTAAGTTATTACCACAGCTCAATGGATGCTCATTTTTGCCTGTGGAATGGGCTAAAAATCGTGAAGGAATTTATCAGGTACCTGATACAACTGCGCTTTCGCGTCCACTGTATGCAATCTGGTTACAAAATAGTGATAAACAAAGCATAATCAAAGAGTTATTAAAGACACCACTCATGGCGCAGTAATGCGCTTTTGTAGTTTTTTGGGGGGAGGTGTGAGGAATTTGGACAAAAAAAATCCTTTGCCGAAGCAAAGGATCATTATATGGCAGGGGCGGAGAGACTCGAACTCGCGACACCCGGTTTTGGAGACCGGTGCTCTACCAACTGAGCTACGCCCCTAAATAACGCTTATTATTAAGCCCGCTAATTTAGCAGGCATAATAATTTTAATAAGTGGCGGAACGGACGGGACTCGAACCCGCGACCCCCTGCGTGACAGGCAGGTATTCTAACCGACTGAACTACCGCTCCACCGAATTTCTTACAACATCAGGGTTACACCCTGATTTATTTCTTGAATTTGGAGCCTGGCAGTTCCCTACTCTCGCATGGGGAGACCCCACACTACCATCGGCGCTACGGCGTTTCACTTCTGAGTTCGGCATGGGGTCAGGTGGGACCACCGCGCTACTGCCGCCAGGCATATTCTGTTTTCATTAACCGTCGCAGTGTTATCTGCAACCATTAACTTAAAATCTTGGAATTAAGCTGAAAATTAAAGTGTCTTTCTCATTATTCTTAAAACACCTTCGGTGTTGTAAGGTTAAGCCTCACGGATCATTAGTACTGGTTAGCTCAACGTATCGCTACGCTTACACACCCAGCCTATCAACGTCGTAGTCTTCAACGTTCCTTCAGGAGACTCAAGGTCTCAGGGAGAATTCATCTCGGGGCAAGTTTCGCGCTTAGATGCTTTCAGCGCTTATCTTTTCCGCATTTAGCTACCGGGCAATGCCATTGGCATGACAACCCGAACACCAGTGATGCGTCCACTCCGGTCCTCTCGTACTAGGAGCAGCCCCCCTCAATTCTCCAGCGCCCACGGCAGATAGGGACCGAACTGTCTCACGACGTTCTAAACCCAGCTCGCGTACCACTTTAAATGGCGAACAGCCATACCCTTGGGACCTACTTCAGCCCCAGGATGTGATGAGCCGACATCGAGGTGCCAAACACCGCCGTCGATATGAACTCTTGGGCGGTATCAGCCTGTTATCCCCGGAGTACCTTTTATCCGTTGAGCGATGGCCCTTCCATTCAGAACCACCGGATCACTAAGACCTGCTTTCGCACCTGCTCGAGCCGTCACTCTCGCAGTCAAGCTAGCTTATGCCTTTGCACTAACCTCACGATGTCCGACCGTGATTAGCTAACCTTCGTGCTCCTCCGTTACGCTTTAGGAGGAGACCGCCCCAGTCAAACTACCCACCAGACACTGTCCGCAACCCGGATCACGGGTCTACGTTAGAACATCAAACATTAAAGGGTGGTATTTCAAGGTTGGCTCCACGCAGACTGGCGTCCACGCTTCAAAGCCTCCCACCTATCCTACACATCAAGGCTCAATGTTCAGTGTCAAGCTATAGTAAAGGTTCACGGGGTCTTTCCGTCTTGCCGCGGGTACACTGCATCTTCACAGCGATTTCAATTTCACTGAGTCTCGGGTGGAGACAGCCTGGCCATCATTACGCCATTCGTGCAGGTCGGAACTTACCCGACAAGGAATTTCGCTACCTTAGGACCGTTATAGTTACGGCCGCCGTTTACCGGGGCTTCGATCAAGAGCTTCTCCTTGCGGATAACCCCATCAATTAACCTTCCGGCACCGGGCAGGCGTCACACCGTATACGTCCACTTTCGTGTTTGCACAGTGCTGTGTTTTTAATAAACAGTTGCAGCCAGCTGGTATCTTCGACTGCCTTCAGCTCCACGAGTAAATCGCTTCACCTACCGACAGCGTGCCTTCTCCCGAAGTTACGGCACCATTTTGCCTAGTTCCTTCACCCGAGTTCTCTCAAGCGCCTTGGTATTCTCTACCTGACCACCTGTGTCGGTTTGGGGTACGATTTGATGTTACCTGATGCTTAGAGGCTTTTCCTGGAAGCAGGGCATTTGTTACTTCAGCACCGTAGTACCTCGTCATCACACCTCAGCGTTAGATAAGAGTCCGGATTTACCTAAACTCTCCGCCTACATGCTTAAACCGGGACAACCGTCGCCCGGCTAACATAGCCTTCTCCGTCCCCCCTTCGCAGTAACACCGAGTACAGGAATATTAACCTGTTTCCCATCGACTACGCCTTTCGGCCTCGCCTTAGGGGTCGACTCACCCTGCCCCGATTAACGTTGGACAGGAACCCTTGGTCTTCCGGCGAGCGGGCTTTTCACCCGCTTTATCGTTACTTATGTCAGCATTCGCACTTCTGATACCTCCACCAGACCTCACAGTCCAGCTTCAACGGCTTACAGAACGCTCCCCTACCCAACAACGCATAAGCGTCGCTGCCGCAGCTTCGGTGCATGGTTTAGCCCCGTTACATCTTCCGCGCAGGCCGACTCGACCAGTGAGCTATTACGCTTTCTTTAAATGATGGCTGCTTCTAAGCCAACATCCTGGCTGTCTGTGCCTTCCCACATCGTTTCCCACTTAACCATGACTTTGGGACCTTAGCTGGCGGTCTGGGTTGTTTCCCTCTTCACGACGGACGTTAGCACCCGCCGTGTGTCTCCCGTGATAACATTCTTCGGTATTCGTAGTTTGCATCGGGTTGGTAAGCCGGGATGGCCCCCTAGCCGAAACAGTGCTCTACCCCCGAAGATGAGTTCACGAGGCGCTACCTAAATAGCTTTCGGGGAGAACCAGCTATCTCCCGGTTTGATTGGCCTTTCACCCCCAGCCACAAGTCATCCGCTAATTTTTCAACATTAGTCGGTTCGGTCCTCCAGTTAGTGTTACCCAACCTTCAACCTGCCCATGGCTAGATCACCGGGTTTCGGGTCTATACCCTGCAACTTAACGCCCAGTTAAGACTCGGTTTCCCTGCGGCTCCCCTATACGGTTAACCTTGCTACAGAATATAAGTCGCTGACCCATTATACAAAAGGTACGCAGTCACCCCATAAAAGAGGCTCCCACTGCTTGTACGTACACGGTTTCAGGTTCTGTTTCACTCCCCTCGCCGGGGTTCTTTTCGCCTTTCCCTCACGGTACTGGTTCACTATCGGTCAGTCAGGAGTATTTAGCCTTGGAGGATGGTCCCCCCATATTCAGACAGGATACCACGTGTCCCGCCCTACTCTTCGAGTTCACAGCAAGTGCATTTTTGTGTACGGGAGTATCACCCTGTACCCTGCGACTTTCCAGACGCTTCCACTAATGCACAAACTGATTCAGACTCTGGGCTGCTCCCCGTTCGCTCGCCGCTACTGGGGGAATCTCGGTTGATTTCTTTTCCTCGGGGTACTTAGATGTTTCAGTTCCCCCGGTTCGCTTCGTTAAGCTATGTATTCACTTAACGATAGTGTGACGAATCACACTGGGTTTCCCCATTCGGAAATCGTCGGTTATAACGGTTCATATCACCTTACCGACGCTTATCGCAGATTAGCACGTCCTTCATCGCCTCTGACTGCCAGGGCATCCACCGTGTACGCTTAGTCGCTTAACCTCACAACCCGAAGATGTCTCGTGAGACACAATCGATGTTGTGAAAATTTGAGAGACTCGAACACACCGATACTTCCTTTCTTATTACGGAGAAAGGAAACAGTGTGTCGTTTCAATTTTCAGCTTGTTCCAGATTTTTAAAGAGCAAATATCTCAAACGTGACTGTTAAGTCAGTTTTGAGATATTGAGTGAGCATGAAATAATGGTGGAGCTAAGCGGGATCGAACCGCTGACCTCCTGCGTGCAAGGCAGGCGCTCTCCCAGCTGAGCTATAGCCCCATCGATTTCGTAAAACCTTTGATTTACCGTGAATTCGTCACTGTTCAAGGCGCAACTTCGCGACGCATAATGAATTATGCGAGCCGGAGGTGCAACGCAGAACAGGGGGGAATTTGGTAGGCCTGAGTGGACTTGAACCACCGACCTCACCCTTATCAGGGGTGCGCTCTAACCACCTGAGCTACAAGCCTATAAGGTTTTACTGCTCGTTTTCTATCAGACAATCTGTGTGAGCACTACGCGGGTTTGTATCTTTCAGGTAAGGAGGTGATCCAACCGCAGGTTCCCCTACGGTTACCTTGTTACGACTTCACCCCAGTCATGAATCACAAAGTGGTAAGCGCCCTCCCGAAGGTTAAGCTACCTACTTCTTTTGCAACCCACTCCCATGGTGTGACGGGCGGTGTGTACAAGGCCCGGGAACGTATTCACCGTAGCATTCTGATCTACGATTACTAGCGATTCCGACTTCACGGAGTCGAGTTGCAGACTCCGATCCGGACTACGACGCACTTTATGAGGTCCGCTTGCTCTCGCGAGGTCGCTTCTCTTTGTATGCGCCATTGTAGCACGTGTGTAGCCCTACTCGTAAGGGCCATGATGACTTGACGTCATCCCCACCTTCCTCCAGTTTATCACTGGCAGTCTCCTTTGAGTTCCCGGCCGAACCGCTGGCAACAAAGGATAAGGGTTGCGCTCGTTGCGGGACTTAACCCAACATTTCACAACACGAGCTGACGACAGCCATGCAGCACCTGTCTCAGAGTTCCCGAAGGCACTAAGCTATCTCTAGCAAATTCTCTGGATGTCAAGAGTAGGTAAGGTTCTTCGCGTTGCATCGAATTAAACCACATGCTCCACCGCTTGTGCGGGCCCCCGTCAATTCATTTGAGTTTTAACCTTGCGGCCGTACTCCCCAGGCGGTCGACTTAACGCGTTAGCTCCGGAAGCCACTCCTCAAGGGAACAACCTCCAAGTCGACATCGTTTACGGCGTGGACTACCAGGGTATCTAATCCTGTTTGCTCCCCACGCTTTCGCACCTGAGCGTCAGTCTTTGTCCAGGGGGCCGCCTTCGCCACCGGTATTCCTCCAGATCTCTACGCATTTCACCGCTACACCTGGAATTCTACCCCCCTCTACAAGACTCAAGCTTGCCAGTTTCAAATGCAGTTCCCAGGTTGAGCCCGGGGATTTCACATCTGACTTAACAAACCGCCTGCGTGCGCTTTACGCCCAGTAATTCCGATTAACGCTTGCACCCTCCGTATTACCGCGGCTGCTGGCACGGAGTTAGCCGGTGCTTCTTCTGCGAGTAACGTCAATCACTGCGGTTATTAACCACAATGCCTTCCTCCTCGCTGAAAGTACTTTACAACCCGAAGGCCTTCTTCATACACGCGGCATGGCTGCATCAGGCTTGCGCCCATTGTGCAATATTCCCCACTGCTGCCTCCCGTAGGAGTCTGGACCGTGTCTCAGTTCCAGTGTGGCTGGTCATCCTCTCAGACCAGCTAGGGATCGTCGCCTAGGTGAGCCATTACCCCACCTACTAGCTAATCCCATCTGGGCACATCTGATGGCATGAGGCCCGAAGGTCCCCCACTTTGGTCCGAAGACGTTATGCGGTATTAGCTACCGTTTCCAGTAGTTATCCCCCTCCATCAGGCAGTTTCCCAGACATTACTCACCCGTCCGCCGCTCGTCACCCAAGGAGCAAGCTCCTCTGTGCTACCGCTCGACTTGCATGTGTTAGGCCTGCCGCCAGCGTTCAATCTGAGCCATGATCAAACTCTTCAATTAAAAGCTTGATTTGCTTCAACTCGTGAAGCGGTGCTCAAAAATTAACTTTCGTAATAATTCAACTAAATGAATTACTGCTTGGTCACTCTTCAAGACTTGATATTTTTTTGATACCCGAAGGTATCTGAGATATCAATCCTGCGAGTGCCCACACAGATTGTCTGATAAATTGTTAAAGAGCAGTGAGTTACGCGCTTTCGCTTGCTAACTCGAGGTGGCGTATATTACGCTTTCCTCTTTCAGAGTCAAGCGTTTATTTTCGCTTTTCATCTGACTGACGGGCCGGTTTGTAAGCCGTTGTGCCGTGTCAGTGGAGGCGCAGTATAGGGATTTTCTGGAAGCTGACAACCCCTATTTTCAATTTTTATTTCAACCGTCGCTTTTTTATTCAAAATCGTCGCAAACAGCCAGTTTTTCTAGCCTTGGGAAGCCATAACGCTGCAAAACGGGTGCTAATTGTGCAATCTCAGGAGTTAACCCCATGCAGAATGCAATATTCTCATCCGCAGATGTTGCATTCGGAGATTCATGCTCCAGAAGCCATACCGTACGGCGAGCAATCGCAGCACCTGAATCTATCAACCTGGTACCTTCAGGAAGAACTTGCAGCAACTCTTCTTCTAATAGAGGGAAATGGGTGCAACCTAATACAACAGTATCTGGCGGCTCCTTCATTCGTAGCCACGGGCGAAGAATCTTGCGCAGCTCCTCAAGGTCAACAGGCTGACCGTGTAACTTGGCCTCTGCTAATTCCACCAACTCTGCCGAGCCGAGCATTTCGATTCTGCATTCCGAAGCAAAGCGCGCGACCAGCTCATGAGTATAAGGACGGCGAACCGTACCGCGAGTCGCCAGCAATCCGACAACACCATTGGTCGTCAGACGGGCAGCAGGTTTAATCGCAGGAACGACACCAACAACCGGGAAAGCGAATTTTTCACGAAGAGCAGGAAGCGAAACGGTACTCGCCGTATTACAGGCGATGATGGCGAGCGCGAGTGGATAACGTTCCTGAACAGCGGTAACAATTTCCACTACGCGTTCAACAATGAATTCTTCGCTTTTCTCACCGTAGGGAAATGCTACGTTATCGAAAGCATAGATATAGTGCAGGTCAGGCAGAAGTTGCCGGACTTCATCATACACAGAGAGCCCACCGACACCGGAGTCAAAAACCAGTACGGTGGGACGTGTATTAGAAGGTATAGCTGCCAGAGAGGTAGTATTCCCGTCCTGGGGTTTGATAGCCATAAACCGTCTCGTAATCTTTATCGAACAGGTTGGCGATTCTACCACGAACGGTTAACTGTGAGGTGACTGGATATGAAGCCGCAACATCAACTGTGCTGTAACTCGGCAAAATTTGCTGAGTAGGGTTATAAGCTGAGGTGTTGTTGTCATAGCGTTTTCCGTAATACTGCCACGCCACATCCATATCTACGTTAAACATGGTCCAGTCGAGCTGGTACTTTGCCTGGCGCTTGGCGCGACGAGCCAGCACTTCATCATTCTGGTCATCACGTGGGTCCATATACTGCAGCGTTAACTTGTGGGTAAAGATGCCAGTATCAACGCTCCCGGTCCATTCAAGCCCTTTGATGGTCGCAGACTTGATGTTGTCATAAGACCCATCATAGGTGATCGGATCGGAATAGTAGGTAATCAGGTTATCAATCGTGTAGTGATAAGCCGACAGACGCCAGTCCACCGGTCCGGTCAAACCTTCAAGCCCTGCTTCCCATTGTTTAGATTCTTCTGGTTTCAGGTTCGGGTTTGAGTCGATACCAAAACGTGTGGAACCGTACTGTTGCCCCAGTGATGGCGCAAGGAACCCTGTACCGTAAGAAATAGTTGCACGATACCCTTCAACGAACTGCCAACCCGCGGCAGTCTGCCATGTGCCGTGCCAGCCGAATTGTTCGTCATTATCTTCACGACCAGAGGCTTCTAAGGTTACGTCACCAAACTGCTGCTGCCCACTCAGGTACACGCCCGTGTTATCGCGTTTATAGCTATCAGACATCACAGTATCAGACGACGTCAGACGCTGTTGCTGCCAGTCCACCCCAGCACTGATTGAGCCATTCCCAACAAGAAAGTTGTTACCCCATTGGATGTTGCTCTGGGTCATGCGGTCGAGCGTCGTACCATCGTTATAGCGGCCATATACACTGCTATAGTTGTAGTCCTTAACTTTTTGATAGCTCGCCAACAACTGCGTGGAATAGATTCCAGAATGGAAACGCAGACCAGCATCATAATTCTGGTTATAGAGTTGATGCTCATCGGCGCTATACGCTGGTGAATAAGGAGGAGCACCTAAATCATAATCGCTGTTGTTGGTGTAACCGTAGGTACGGAAGAAACCATCAAACTCTTCGCTAAATTTGTGCTCAAGGCCCGCCCAATAGCTTTTACTACGGTAGCCATCGCTGTCGTTATCACCGCTATAAGTCGAGTGTGGCTGAACGTTGAAACCGTTGGTGGATTCATACGCACCAGAGATTGTCGCCACCGTATCACCAAAGCGTTTACGCACAGTACCATCGTACTGCTGGTAGCTATGTGAGCCGACACCTGCATTGATCTGCGATCTCTCTTCATCACTCTGGGTAATGATGTTCACCACACCACCAATCGCACCGGAACCATAAACGGCGGAACGCGGGCCACGAATGTATTCCACTCGCTGCACTAAAGAGATAGGGATTTGGCTGATATCTGAAGAATTAGAAATGCCAGGGCGCGCAAGTGGAACGCCGTCAACCAGCACTAAGACATGGCTGGCGCTCGTCCCACGAACAAACATGGAGGAGCTCTGCCCCAGACCACCGTACTGTACAATATCGACACCCGGTAAACGGCGCATCACATCATTAAGTGATTTTGCCTGCCATTGGTCGATCTCTTCCCGGGTGACAATATCAGTTGGAGCCAGAACAGTATTCACTGGTTGTTGAAAACGGTTAGCCGTTACCACCAGGGTTTCGTCAGAATTGCTGTCTTGCGCCCAGCCTGAAAAAGCCGTTACGGACAGAGCCGTAAGCAGCGAAAGTTTTTTTACCATCATTTTTAATAAGCATCCGCTTTCCAATAAGGATGCCGCAGACATAACCGATAGCACGCGATAGTTATGCAGATTGCGACGTATACCGGTAGGTCTTCGGGCTTGGAGGCGTTTTACTTCCGGATGATGACTTCCCACTTAGTTAAGCAGTGTCTGCATATAGCACTCATCCCACTCTTCCTTACCGCTGCGCGTCAGCCCCAGAATTACACTGGGTTCCCTTTTAACTCATAAAAAAGAGGCCGGAACCGCTATGCTACGATTTTGTTAACAAGTTTGTCTAGAAACATCAAAATGCAACAGCACTGGACATCACGTGCCTATTCCCTACAATCGCCGCGTAGTTTGACTTCATTAACAGGTATGAGCTCATGACCCCCGAACATCTCCCAATTGAACAGTACGACGCGCAACTGGCCGAAAAAGTCGCCCGCTTGCAAAGCATGATGGCCCCTTTTACGGCACCAGCGCCGGAGGTGTTTCGCTCGCCGGTCAGCCATTACCGGATGCGTGCCGAATTCCGCATCTGGCACGATGAAGACGATCTGTACCACATCATGTTTGACCAGCAAACCAAACAGCGTATCCGGGTCAATAGCTTCCCGGCTGCCAGTACGCTTATCAATGCGCTGATGCCTGCAATGCTTGATGGGGTTCGTGACATCCCTGCCCTGCGCCATAAACTTTTCCAGATCGATTATCTGACAACAATGAGCAACCAGGCGGTTGTTTCACTGCTTTATCATCGCAAGCTTGGTGAAGAGTGGCAGCAACATGCCCAGGCGCTGCGCGATAATCTGCGCGCGCAGGGTTTCAACGTTCATTTGATTGGTCGCGCCACCAAAACCAAGATCGAACTGGATCAGGACTTCATTGATGAACGCTTAACCGTTGCCGGTAAAGAGATGATTTATCGCCAGGTTGAGAACAGCTTTACTCAGCCTAACGCAGCGATGAATGTTCATATGCTGGAATGGGCGCTGGATGCGACTCAAGGTTCAAAAGGCGATCTGTTGGAATTGTACTGCGGTAACGGCAACTTCTCGCTGGCTCTGGCGCGTAATTTCAATCAAGTGTTAGCGACGGAAATTGCCAAACCTTCTGTTGCTGCGGCGCAATACAACATTGCCGCTAACCAAATCGATAACGTGCAAATTATCCGCATGGCCGCAGAAGAGTTTACTCAGGCGATGAATGGCGTACGTGAGTTTAACCGCCTGAAAGGTATCGATCTGAAAAGCTATCAGTGCGAAACCATTTTTGTCGATCCTCCTCGCAGTGGCCTGGATGCTGACACCGTGAAAATGGTACAGGCGTATCCGCGCATCCTCTATATTTCCTGCAACCCGCAAACCCTTTGCGAGAACCTGGAAACATTGAGCGAAACCCATAACGTCTCACGCCTGGCGCTATTCGACCAATTCCCGTATACGCACCATATGGAATGCGGCGTGTGGCTAACACGCAAATAGCAAAACGGACGCCTCGGCGTCCGTTTTTGTTTCTTCCTGCGTGATTATTCAGTCACCTGCGTTTTACGCGCACGGACTTTAAACCCAATCCAGAACAACAGAGCAACTGAAAGCACGGATGGCAAGAAGTTAGAGCCAATCGCCGGGTATTCAGCGCGCACAACAGCGCTATACAGCAACACACCCAATACGAAACTCGCGGCGGCAATACTTGGCAAACCAACCGGCATCGTGCGGTTTTGGTAGCGTTGATGCAAACAGTACACGGTCAGCACCAGCGCAATAATGGGGAAAATGGAAAATGGCACAACCGAGCTAAACACCGCGGCAAACGTACCGTTTATCGACAAGCCAGCGATAAACGCTAACCCGAGCGTACCTCTCTCTTGTAACTGTTTCATAGCTCTTCCTTCACTCACTCTTCGGATAAATGAGCCAATGCCATTTTTTCTTGCTCCCGGCGATACCAGTAATACGCACCTTTAGAAATCATGCGCAGCTGAAGCACCAGTCGCTCTTCAAGCTGACGACGCTGATCGGCATCAACGTCCAACGCTTCGGCACCAGCACTAAATACAATAGTTACCATCGCTTCCGCCTGCGCCTCAGTAAAGCTGCGCGGCATGCGGTTTTCGAGTTCCAGATAGTCAGCAAGTTCCGCAATAAAGTGCTGAATTTCACGTGCGACGGCGGCACGGAAAGCCGCTGACGTTCCAGAACGCTCACGCAGCAGTAAACGGAACGCGTTGGGATTATTACCGATAAATTCCATAAATGTTGAGACGGAAGTACGAATTACGCTTCCGCCTTTAGCAATTCGTTGTCGAGCCTGGCGCATTAACTGGCGCAGCATCAGGCCGCTCTCGTCGACCATCGTCAGCCCAAGTTCATCAACGTCACGGAAATGGCGATAAAACGATGTTGGCGCAATACCAGCCTCACGAGCGACCTCGCGCAAACTCAGGCTGGCAAAACTCCGTTCAGCACTTAACTGGCTAAACGCGGCTTCTACCAGAGAACGCCTGGTTCTTTCTTTTTGTTGCGCTCTTACACCCATCATATTGCCTGAATCTCTTAAATCGAAAACGCACTATACCAGAGATTAACTTAACTGGTTTTATACGGGATCGTGAATGATTGTTTACGCGAGCTTCCTCGCGTTACGCAGCAAAAAGCACAACGACAATTGGGTTATCTCGGCGTTGATGTTACCATCGTGTTGCTTTTATGTATAAGAACAGGTAAGCCTTACCATGTCACACACCTACGATTATGACGCAATAGTAATTGGTTCCGGTCCTGGCGGCGAAGGCGCTGCAATGGGGCTGGTGAAACTTGGAGCAAGGGTAGCCGTTGTCGAGCGCTACCATAATGTGGGCGGCGGTTGTACCCACTGGGGAACCATCCCCTCGAAAGCCCTCCGCCACGCAGTCAGCCGCATTATCGAATTTAATCAAAACCCTTTATACAGCGACCACACCCATCTTCTCCGTTCTTCTTTCGCCGACATTCTTAATCACGCCGACAGCGTTATTAACCAACAAACACGCATGCGCCAGAGCTTCTATGAGCGCAACCGCTGCGAGATGTTGCAGGGCGATGCACGTTTTGTCGATGAACACACCATCTCGCTGGAATGCCACGATGGTTCAGTGGAGTTGATCACCGCTGAGAAATTCTTGATAGCTTGCGGCTCGCGGCCTTATCGTCCATCAGAAGTTGATTTCAGCCATCCCCGCGTCTACGACAGCGACTCCATTCTCAATCTGCACCATGAACCGCGCCACGTCATTATTTATGGCGCTGGGGTGATTGGTTGCGAATATGCGTCAATTTTCCGTGGCATGAACGTCAAGGTGGATTTGATTAACACCCGCGATCGCCTGTTGGCGTTTCTCGATCAGGAGATGTCCGACTCGCTCTCTTACCACTTCTGGAATAGCGGCGTCGTCATTCGCCACAACGAAGAGTTCGAGAAAATCGAAGGCGTGGAAGATGGCGTCATTGTTTCGCTGAAGTCCGGCAAAAAAGTGAAAGCTGACTGCCTGCTGTATGCCAACGGACGTACCGGTAATACGGACTCATTGTCACTGGAAAATATCGGGCTGGAAGCAGATGGTCGCGGTCTGTTGAAGGTCAACAGCATGTACCAGACAGCGCAACCGCACATTTATGCCGTGGGCGATGTCATTGGATATCCAAGCCTGGCATCAGCGGCTTACGATCAGGGCCGGATCGCGGCGCAAGCGATGGTTAAAGGCGAAGCGACGGCTCATTTGATTGAAGATATTCCAACCGGTATTTACACCATTCCAGAAATCAGTTCCGTCGGGAAAACTGAACAACAGCTGACCTCGATGAAAGTGCCGTACGAGGTGGGCCGTGCGCAGTTCAAGCACCTGGCTCGCGCGCAAATTGTAGGCATGAATGTGGGTACGCTAAAAATTCTCTTCCATCGCGAGACGAAAGAGATTTTAGGTATTCACTGCTTCGGTGAACGCGCGGCTGAAATTATTCACATCGGCCAGGCGATTATGGAGCAGAAAGGTGGCGGTAACACGATCGAATACTTTGTTAACACCACCTTCAACTACCCGACTATGGCGGAAGCCTATCGGGTTGCGGCACTAAACGGCCTGAACCGCTTGTTTTAACGCTGGCTCAAAATGGCCATCCATGTGCGTACGGATGGCCTCTGCGAGCTGCTCATAGCGACCGCGCAGCGGAGAACCCGGACGATAAACCAGGCCGATTGTACGGCGCGGTTCTGGTTTATAACACGGCAGATAGACGACACCATCACGGCAGCGCTCATTCGGCACAGCCAGTGCGGGTAACAAGGTAATTCCGCTCCCTGCCGCAACCATGTTACGCAGCGTTTCAAGGCTGGTTGCGCGGAAATGCGTATCTTCATCGGCGCCCGCTTCAAAGCAGAAACCCAGTGCCTGATCGCGCAGGCAATGTCCATCTTCCAGCATTAAAAGCTTTTCACCCGCAAGATCCGACAATGGCACGCGATCGCGCTCTGCCCATGGATGATCCTGGTAAATCGCCAACTTCATCGGCTCGTCGAATAACGGTACTTCGATAAACGCTTCACTCTCTTTCACCAGAGCCAGAATCGCACAATCAAGCTTGCCGCTATCAAGCTGCGCGAGCAGTTGATGGGTTTGCGCTTCGTGAAGGTACATTTCTAGTTTGGGGAAGGTTTTATGCAGCATCGGGATAATCTGCGGTAACAGATATGGCCCAACGGTTGGGATCAACCCAATGTGCAACGGTCCGGACATCGCTTCGCCTTGTTGGCTCGCCATCTCTTTCAGGACTTTCACTTCACGCAGCACTGTACGAGCCTGATCCACTAACAGTAAACCCGCTTGAGTGAACAACACTTTTCGGCTGGTGCGCTCAAGCAACATGACACCGAGTTCATCTTCAAGTTTACGAATCTGGCCGCTCAGCGTTGGCTGACTGACATGGCAGGCATCCGCTGCCCGACGAAAGTGGCGATGTTCAGACAACGCCACCAGATATTCAAGATCACGAATATTCATTCTCTATCCTCCGTCGCCATGATAGCCCATGGCGATAGAAATCATAGCAACGAACGATTATCCCTATCAACTATTGATGGTAAATAATAGCCAGCAACAGCACAAACCATCCATGACCGTGGTTTTGTTGTAGAGACAACCCCGAAAACCTAAATAAGTACTGAAGCCAACGTGAGTTATTTAGCGGACAATATGTCCGCTTTTTTTTATCCGTTATAAACAAAAAAACCTGGCACCAGGCCAGGTTCTTCCGTTTGAAAACGATTTTAACCCAGACGCTGCTTCGCGTCGGCAATCGCCTGTGCTACCTGCTGTGGAGACACGCCGCCTTTTGCTGCGCGCTTATCCAGGCAAGATTGCAGTGACAAAATGGGATAAACATCATCACCAATCGTCGCGCTAAATTTCTGCAAATCAGCGAGTGACAATGCTTCCAGCGCTTTGCCCTGACGAATCGCTTCCACCACAGCCTCACCCACGATATGGTGCGCTTCGCGGAATGGTACGCCTTTCGCGACCAGGTAATCAGCCAGCTCCGTTGCGTTGGCATAACCCTGCTCGGCGGCTTCTTTACAGCGCGGACGTTTAACCTGAATACCATCCAGCACCAGCACCGACATATGCAGGCAATCCATCCAGGTATCGAGTGCGTCGAACAAGCCCTCTTTGTCTTCCTGCATGTCTTTGTTATACGCCAGCGGCAGCCCTTTCAGAGTCATCATCATGCCCGTCAGCGCACCCTGCACACGGCCACATTTGCCACGGATAAGTTCCAGCGCATCCGGATTTTTCTTCTGTGGCATCAGGGAAGAACCCGATGTCACACGGTCAGACAGCTCAACAAAGCCTGCTTCACCGGTGTTAAAGAAAATCAGATCTTCAGCAAAACGCGACAAGTGCACCATACCGATGGACGCATCTGAAAGCAGTTCCAGCACGTGATCGCGGTCAGACACGCTGTCCAGACTGTTACGTGTTGCCGAGGCAAAACCTAACCAGCCCGCCAGTTGCTCACGGTCAATTTCATAGGCAGTGCCCGCCAGTGCGCCGCTACCCAGAGGGCTGACATCCAGACGCTCGAGCGTGCTCTGCAAACGGCTTTCGTCACGCGCCAGCATTTCTACATACGCCAGACACCAGTGTGCAAAAGTCACAGGCTGGGCACGCTGCAAGTGCGTATAGCCCGGCATCACCGCATCTTGATTGTGTTCTGCAGTCTCAATCAGCGCCTGTTGCAGTTGGCGAGTCGCCCCCAGAAGTTCGCTGATTTGCATTTTGCACCACAGTTTAAGGTCAGTGGCGACCTGGTCATTACGGCTACGACCCGTGTGGAGTTTTTTACCAAGCTGACCGACTTTATCGATGAGTTTGCCTTCCACCCAGCTGTGAATATCTTCCGCATCGCTTTCAAGAATCGCCTGCGGATTAGCCTGAACCTCTTCAAGCAAGAAACTCAGCGCTTGCTCAAGTTCCTGTTGCTCAGCAACCGTCAGAACACCAACCGTGACCAGCGCTTTGGACCAGGCGACAGAACCAACAATGTCAAACTCCGCCAGTCGATAGTCAAAGCGTAATGAATCATTGAACGATTTGAACCGCTGATCTGCTGCCTGAGTAAAACGTCCACCCCAAAGTGCCATATTGATGCTCCATAAAATTATCATCTTGTCCCCCTCACCCCGACCCTCTCCCAAAGGAGAGGGAGAAAAGAAAGTCCCCTCTCCTGGGGGAGAGGGTTAGGGTGAGGGCAATTATTTAAACTATTACTTCTTCAGCTCGTTCAATGCACGAATACGTGACGACAGCGAGAACAGACGGATGAAGCCGCCCGCGTGGCTGTGGTCATACACTTCATCTTCACCGAAGGTGGCGAACTCTTCGCTGTACAGGCTGTTCGGAGATTTTTTCTGCAACGCCGTTACCTGACCTTTATAAAGCTCCAGTACGACTTCACCGTTCACTTCTTCTGCCAGTGACTCAGCTGATGCCTGCAAAGATTTACGCAGCGGTGCAAACCAACGGCCATCGTAAACCACGTAGGACATTTCCAGGCCCAGTTGCTCACGCCATTTGAAGCTATCACGATCCAGAACCAACTGCTCAACACCACGCAGTGCAGCCATCATGATGGTGCCTCCTGGGGTTTCGTAGCAGCCGCGGGATTTAATCCCTACCAGACGGTTTTCTACGATATCAATACGACCGATGCCGTGTTTAGAACCGATCTTGTTCAGCGTTTCCAGGCACTGGAATGGCGTCATGGTTTCGCCATTCACCGCAACGACTTTGCCCTGCTTAACAGTTACAGTGACTTGCTCTGCTTGATCTGGTGCTTCTTTAGGATCAACCGTCCAGACCCAGCAATCTTTGTTCGGTGCATTCCACGGGCTTTCCAGCACGCCGCCTTCGGTCGAGATGTGCCAAGCGTTTTCGTCACGGCTGTAGATTTTCTCTAGTGAAGCGGTGGTCGGGATATCACGCTCTTTCAGGTAATCCAGCAGTGCTTCACGGGAACGCAGGTCCCACTCACGCCATGGCGCAACCACTTTCAGATGTGGCGCCAGAGCCGCCCACGCAGATTCAAAACGTACCTGGTCGTTACCTTTACCGGTCGCGCCGTGACACAGGGCATCTGCGCCGACTTTATTCGCTACATCAACCAGTGCTTTAGCAATCAATGGACGCGCCATAGACGTACCCAGCAGGTAGCTGCCTTCGTACAGTGCGCCAGTTTGCAATACTGGATAAACGTAATCGCTGATGAATTCTTCACGCGCATCCACGACATAGCACTCAGTGGCGCCAGAGCGCAGTGCCTTTTGTTCCACGCCTTTCAGGTCTTCGCGATCCTGGCCAATATCCACCACACACGCGACCACTTCACAGCCGCCGTAGTTTTCTTTCAGCCATGGAATGATGGCAGAAGTATCAAGGCCGCCAGAGTATGCGAGAACGATTTTTTTGATGCCGTGATTTTGCATTGTCTTATCCTTCAAAAACTTAATTTTAAACTAGGCCAGAATACGGGTGCCAATGGCCACACCGTTAAACAAAGAAGGTAACTGCTCCGCGTGACGCCAGGACGCGATGTCCACAGGGCGACCCAGCGTGCGGGCTGCATCCAGCGCCGCGTTGACTTTAACAATCATGCCGTCGGTAATAATGCCTTGAGCGATTAACTGCTCCGCTTTTGCCGCCGTCATTTCTGCAATACGCTGCCCTTTGCCATCAAGAATGCCGCTGACGTCGGACAACAGAATGAGATCGGCACCCAGTGTTGCCGCCAGCGCCGTAGCCGCCTGGTCAGCATTTACGTTCATCAACTCGCCTTCAGCAGTCACGCCAATAGAGCTGACAATCGGCAGGAAGCCAGAATCCAAAAGCGTGGTAATCAGCTTAGCTGAACCTGGTTTTGCCAGGCCTACATGGCCCAGTTCTTCGTCGAGTCTGGAAACCGTTACGCTATCGCCATCGCCGAGGCAAAGACCGACACCATTGATGTCATGTTTTTTTGCCCACGCCAACAATGTTTTGTTCGCCGTTCCCGCCAACGCACCGGTAATAATGTCAATCTGGTCAGCAGGAGTCACACGCAGGCCATTTTTCTTGATAACCGGTAAGGAGAGCTTTTTCATCAGCTCATCGACCACGCAGCCGCCGCCGTGAACAATCACCAGTGGACGTTGATGAGACTGACGATAGTTCACCAGCGCAGTAAACAGACGCTCCAGCGCTTCTTCGCTATCCAGCAGCACGCCACCTAATTTGATAATTAATGGATTCATCATGTCACCCAACTACCGGTTAAATAAGAGACTGCGTTTCGGCAAAGCCAAAACGAATATTCAGACACTGCACAGCCTGAGCCGACGCGCCTTTAAGAAGATTATCTTCAGTTGCGACGACAATCAGATGCTCGCCTTGCACTGCGAAACCAATATCGCAGAACGGCAGGCCAACCACGTTTTTCAGTGCCGGCACGCCTTTGTCATACAGGCGCACTAACGGTTTATCTTGATAAGCTTGATTAAACACCTCAGCGACTTGCTGCTGAGTTACCCCTGCTTTCAGACGGCAGGTAATGGTCGCCAGGATCCCACGCGGGAAATTGCCCAAGTGCGGGGTGAAAATCACTGGAGTACCAAGGTGGCTGACAATTTCTGGATGATGGCGATGGTTAAAAATGCCATACGGTTGCAGACTCACTTCGCAAAAGCTGTTGGAAATCGCAGCCTTACGCCCAGCGCCGCTAACACCGCTGGTTGCGTTGATCACAGGCCATTGGTTCAAATCCAGCAGTCCGGCATCAATCAGAGGTTTTAACGCCAGTTGAGATGCGGTGGGATAACAGCCAGGAACCGAGATCAAACTGGTTTCTTTAATGTTGTCGCTCTGCCATTCCGCCAGACCATAAACTGCCTGTTCCAGCAATTCAGGATGCTGATGCGTAAAGCCGTAGAAAAGTTGATAAAACTTGGCGTCGTTAACGCGGAAGGCGCCAGAAAGGTCGATAACAACACAGCCTTTCGCCAGAAACTGCGGTGCCAGGTCATGGCTGACTTCATGGGCAGTTGCGAGAAACACGACATCTACACCGTCGGTAAATTCGCTGATATCCGACATTGGCTGTAACGGCATATCAACGATACCTTTTAATTGCGGGTGCAAATCAGATATCAATTTTCCTGCGTCATTACTTTGCGCTGAAACCGTCAAAGCGGTTATGTTCATATGAGGATGGCGATTCAAATAGTTCACAAGCTCTGCGCCTGCATAACCGCTGGCACCAACAATCAGCGTATTCAACATCTCGGCTGTACACCTTCTTAGGTTGTGTCTGCTAAAGGTGTCAGCTGGAAAGCCATCACCCAACGTACAATTACGTGGTTCAATCCACCGGAACCAGGGGTTCCATCGCGGCAGGTAATAATGTATTTTTATTCAATATTACTGCATGATTATGTATACCAACCTGAGCTAAGGCCTGTCAACAGTGAAGATGAAATTACCTCCTTTTATCGAGATTTACCGCGCATTGATCGCTACCCCTTCCATCAGCGCTACCGACAGCGCGTTGGATCAGAGTAATGAGTCTTTAATCAATTTGCTGGCGGGATGGTTCCGCGACATTGGATTTAACGTCGAAATACAACCGGTGCCGGGTACGCGCAATAAATTCAACATGCTGGCGAGTACCGGTAGCGGTGCCGGTGGGCTACTGCTGGCGGGTCATACCGATACCGTGCCGTTTGACGATGGCCGCTGGACACGCGATCCCTTCACGCTGACCGAGCATGAAAATAAACTGTACGGCCTCGGTACTGCGGATATGAAAGGCTTCTTCGCCTTTATTCTTGACGCGCTGCGTGATGTGGATGTCACCGCGCTTAAAAAACCACTCTACATTCTGGCGACCGCCGATGAAGAAACGACGATGGCAGGTGCACGTTATTTCTCTGAAACCACGCATATTCGCCCAGACTGCGCCATCATCGGCGAACCAACATCTTTACAGCCAGTGCGCGCCCACAAAGGCCACATTTCAAATGCTATCCGCATACTTGGACAATCTGGCCACTCGAGCGATCCGGCTCGTGGTGTGAACGCAATCGAACTGATGCACGACGCAATCGGCCATATCATGTCGCTGAAGAACACGTTGAAAGAGCGTTATCACCATGACGCCTTCACTGTGCCTTATCCCACGCTGAACCTCGGGCACATTAACGGTGGCGATGCCGCCAACCGTATTTGTGCCTGTTGTGAATTGCATATGGATATTCGCCCACTGCCTGGGCTGACGTTAAATGATCTTAATGGTTTGCTAAATGAAGCATTAGAGCCCGTGAGCCAGAAATGGCCGGGTCGTTTGACGATTTCTGAACTGCACCCGCCGATTCCAGGCTACGAATGCGCCAAAGATCACCAGTTAGTGCAAGTGGTCGAGAAATTACTGGGCGCGCAAACCGAGGTCGTGAACTACTGCACCGAAGCGCCATTTATTCAGACGATTTGCCCAACGCTGGTTCTGGGGCCGGGCTCAATCAATCAGGCCCACCAGCCAGATGAATACATAGAAACGCGTTTTATCGAACCCACTCGCAAACTCATCACGCAAGTCGTGCATCATTTTTGCTGGCATTGAAAAATAGCGTTTATGGGGGTTTTGCCCCCTTTTTAAGCTACTTTTTAGCGGATCCTCATAAGAAATGCTTATCCACGAAGTTAGTAATTAAATTTCATGAATTAGCGCAATTTATTCGTTTGCTGAAACGATTTCGTAGCAATTGACGAAACAAAACTTACGTGGCTTTATAAAGACGGTGTTGAACCTTCACGGGTGAAATTAAGTTACATAAAAGATGGGGTGTGTGGGACTATAATGAACGAACAATATTCCGCTTTGCGAAGTAATGTCAGTATGCTCGGCAAGTTGCTCGGGGATACCATCAAGGATGCGTTAGGTGAAAACATTCTTGACCGCGTAGAAACAATCCGCAAGTTGTCAAAGTCCTCACGGGCAGGCAATGAAGCAAACCGTCAGGAATTGCTGACCACGTTACAGAACCTGTCTAACGACGAATTACTCCCCGTAGCCCGTGCATTCAGCCAATTCCTGAACCTGGCCAACACCGCCGAGCAATATCACAGTATTTCCGCCAATGGCGAAGCTGCCAGCAATCCTGAAGTCATCGCTAAGACACTCCAAAAATTAAAAAATCAGCCTGACCTTAGCGAAGCCGCCATTCGTGATGCTGTTGAATCATTGTCACTGGAATTAGTGCTGACCGCACACCCGACTGAAATTACCCGTCGCACCTTGATTCACAAGCTGGTTGAAGTAAACAGTTGCCTGAAACAGCTCGATCACAGCGACATCGCCGACTACGAGCGCAACCAGATCATGCGCCGTCTGCGCCAGTTGGTCGCTCAAGCCTGGCACACCGATGAAATCCGTAAACACCGCCCTTCCCCAGTCGATGAAGCGAAATGGGGTTTTGCAGTGGTTGAAAACAGCCTGTGGGAAGGGGTTCCAAACTACCTGCGTGAGCTGAACGAGCAACTCGAAGACAACCTGAATTACAAACTGCCGGTCGATTTCGTTCCGGTGCGTTTCACTTCGTGGATGGGCGGCGATCGCGACGGTAACCCAAATGTGACCGCCGATATCACCCGCCACGTGCTGTTGCTCAGCCGCTGGAAAGCAACTGACCTGTTCCTGCGCGATATTCAGGTACTGGTTTCCGAACTTTCGATGGTGGAATGCACGAAAGAGCTAAGCGAACTGGCAGGTCCTGACGCTGCGCAAGAACCCTACCGTTGCATCATGAAAGGCATTCGTCAGCAATTACTGGCGACTCAAGCCTGGTTAGAAGCTCACCTGAAAGGCCAGCGTCTGCCAAAACCAGAAGGTTTATTGACGCAGAACGAACAGCTTTGGGAGCCGCTCTATGCGTGTTACCAGTCGCTGCAAGCGTGCGGCATGGGCATTATCGCCAACGGCCAGTTGCTTGATACCTTGCGCCGTGTGAAGTGCTTCGGCGTGCCGTTAGTCCGTATTGATGTCCGTCAGGAAAGCACTCGTCATACCGAAGCGCTGGGCGAAATGACTCGCTATCTGGGCATTGGTGACTACGAAAGCTGGTCCGAAGCGGACAAACAAGCCTTCTTAATCCGCGAGCTGAATTCTAAGCGCCCGCTGCTGCCACGCCAGTGGGAGCCAAGCGATGAAACTCGTGAAGTGCTGGAAACCTGTAAAGTCGTTGCCGAAGCACCGCGTGGTTCTATCGCTGCGTATGTTATTTCCATGGCGAAAACACCGTCTGACGTGCTGGCAGTCCACTTGCTGTTGAAAGAAGCGGGTTGCACCTTCGCGCTGCCTGTTGCTCCGCTGTTTGAAACACTCGACGACCTGAACAACGCCGATGACGTAATGACCCAGTTGTTGAACATCGACTGGTATCGCGGCTTCATTCAGGGTAAGCAGATGGTCATGATTGGCTATTCTGACTCCGCGAAAGATGCCGGCGTAATGGCTGCATCCTGGGCACAGTACCAGGCGCAAGACGCACTGATCAAAACCTGTGAGAAAGCCGGAATTACTCTGACGCTGTTCCACGGACGCGGTGGTTCAATTGGCCGTGGCGGTGCACCGGCACATGCTGCTCTGCTTTCTCAACCGCCAGGAAGCCTGAAAGGTGGCCTGCGTGTGACCGAGCAAGGCGAGATGATTCGCTTCAAATATGGTCTGCCGGAAATCACTATCAGCAGCCTGTCGCTCTACACCAGCGCGATTCTGGAAGCGAACCTGTTGCCACCACCAGAGCCTAAAAAAGAGTGGAAACATATCATGGAGGAGCTGTCTGTTATCTCCTGTGATATGTATCGTGGCTATATCCGCGAAAACGAAGACTTTGTGCCGTACTTCCGTTCAGCTACACCTGAGCTGGAACTGGGTAAACTGCCGCTGGGCTCACGCCCTGCAAAACGCCGCCCGAACGGTGGTGTTGAATCTTTGCGTGCTATCCCGTGGATCTTTGCCTGGACGCAAAACCGCCTGATGCTTCCAGCCTGGCTGGGTGCCGGTGCCGCACTGCAAAAAGTCGTAGAAGATGGCAAGCAAGACGTCCTGGAAACCATGTGCCGCGACTGGCCGTTCTTCTCCACGCGCCTTGGGATGTTGGAAATGGTGTTCGCCAAAGCTGACTTGTGGCTGGCGGAATACTACGACCAACGTCTGGTGAAACCAGAATTGTGGAAACTGGGTAAACAGCTGCGCGATCAACTGGAAGCAGACATCAAAGTGGTGCTGGATATCGCCAACGATTCGCACTTGATGGCTGACCTGCCGTGGATTGCCGAATCCATCCAGTTACGTAACATCTATACCGACCCATTAAACGTGTTGCAGGCTGAATTGCTGCACCGCTCGCGTCAGTCGGAAGAGAAAGGTGAAGTGCCAGATCCGCAGGTTGAACAAGCGTTGATGGTGACCATCGCCGGTGTTGCTGCAGGTATGCGTAATACCGGTTAAGCAGTAAAAATCGTTTCTTTCAAACCCCGCGCAAGCGGGGTTTTTTGTTTTGGCGCATGCGCAAAGTACGACTATTGTGCCAGGATAGGCCATCCCGGCAGGCTCAAAGCAGATTCCTATGAATGACGACGTAAGCCAAATTCTTTCCCGACTGCTCAATAGCCCCTCAGGCGTTCATCACGTCTGGTTTGCTGGCAGCCAGGTGGCCCCTTCAGAACTTGCCTGGCAGGTAGACTTCCCACGCATTGAAGTGGTGCTTGATGGCGTGCTACTGGACGCCTGTGATGAAGGCATGCCTGCAAGGCTTGAGCAGCACGACGTGCTCTACGTCCCGGCCAGATGCTGGAACAACCCGCAGTGGAACACCCCGGTCACCACGCTAAGCATTTTATTTGGCAAACAGCAGCTTGGGTTCAGCATTCTGCACTGGGATGGAGCGAAATTTACCACGTTGGGGAAACAAAACGTGGCGCGTCGCGGGCCGCGTATCGGCTCATTCTTGCTTCAGGCACTCAACGAACTGGTCACACAACCTCAAGACCAGCAAACCGCAAAATTTATCGTCAGTAGTATTCTTAGTCATTGCACTGATTTACTGGGCAGCCAGATCCAAACAGCCTCCCGCAGCGAAGCGTTGTTCGATGCTATACGCGAGTACATTGATGAAAAATATGCCCAACCGCTCACGCGAGAGTCAGTTGCCCAGGCTTTTTATATTTCACCAAACTACCTTTCGCATCTGTTTCAGAAAACCGGTGCAGTGGGCTTTAACGAATATCTGAATCACACCCGTCTGGAGCACGCCAGAACGTTGCTCAAACGCTACGACCTGAAGGTCAAGGAAGTGGCTCACGCCTGTGGATTTGTTGACAGCAACTACTTCTGCCGCCTGTTCAGGAAGAATACCGAGCGTTCGCCGTCAGAGTATCGCCGCCAGTACCACAGCCAGCTAACGGAAAAAACGCTCAGCTAAGGATGATATGAGTATCCTGGGGCGTTCCAAAAATTCGGCGTACAGCAGAGATTGTCTTTTGTGGTTCACGCAAAAATGCGTTAATCCCAGATTGCACGCAGCGACAGTGAGTAAAGCGCGCAGCACCAGCAAGCTCAATATCCGTGATTAACAAAACCACATCAGCTTGTTCTATATCCGCCGCGGTCAGTTCGTTTTCAATGCCCAACGCTCCCTGGGTTTCAATTTTTATCGACCATTTCTCTATCTGGCAGAGCTTTTCAAGACGCTCTGCCGCCATATAAGTGTGAGCGACACCGCTGACACATGCCGTAACGGCAACCAACTGTCTTGTCATCTGCACTTTCCTCATAACGAGCATTACCATTAACCGCCAATGATCACCCGATACCCTGCATCTTCAGCCATCCGGCGCATTTGAGCGATTTCCCTCTCATCAGGCGGTGCTATTCCTGCCATTTGCCATGGTTTGCCGAGCAACTGATATTTCGGCTCTCCGTACTGATGGAAGGGTAGCAGATGCAGCTCAGTAAGCTTCATGGGAGCGAGGAAATTGATAATCGCCTGCATATTATCCAAATCCAGGGTATAGCCAGGAATAAGCGGCACCCTTGGAATAACACACACATCCGCTTCCACCAACAGCCTGAAGTTTTCCAGCACGCGTGACTGATGCATATTCAGCACATTCTTCGCTTGAGCCACATCCATGATTTTCAGGTCAAACAACACTTCATCACACTGTTGTGCGAGAGCGAGCACTTTTTCAGGTGCCGCGTCACCCGCGGTTTCAATGGCGGTACGAATTCCTAACGACTTCAGACGCTTCAAAAAGCGTGTGACAAAGGCCGCTTGCATCAGCACTTCACCTCCCGAAAGCGTTACGCCACCGCCAGATGCGCGAAAAAAAATCTCATCTTTCAGCACTTCTTTTTCCAGTGCAGCGAAAGAAATATCGCGCCCAATTCTTTCTGTGGCACCTGTTGGGCATTCATCCGCATCATTGAGGCAGGTTGCACAATGTATGCATTTCGCCACGCGCCGTACGGTCTGTATTTTGCCGGAAATAGACTCAGGATTAGCGCACCACGGGCAGTGATGCGGGCAACCCTTGAAAAAAACAACTGTCCGAATCCCATGCCCATCGTTTAATGAGTAACGCTGAATATTAAAGATCCGTGCGGTTAATTCCCCTTCATCAATAATCACGTCACAGTTGATGCGCTGTGCGGCGAATAATGTCATCCTGGATCTCCTTCGACAGCTCAACAAAGAAGGCACTGTAGCCTGCAACCCGCACCACCAAACCTGCATAGTCTTGTGGGCGCAGTTGTGCTTCACGCAACGTTTCTGCATTCACCACGTTAAACTGAATATGCTGTAATTTGAGTTTGGTGAATGCCCCAAGGAAATCGGCAAGTTTGTGTAAGCCGGCATCACCTTCTAAGGTGCTGGGGGTGAATTTCACGTTGAGTAGTGTTCCGTTGGAAAGCAGATAGTTATCCAGTTTGCTAACTGACTTGAGCACAGCGGTTGGCCCCTGACAATCTTGTCCCAACATTGGCGACAATCCGCCATCGGCAAGCTGTTCACCCGCATAGCGCCCGTCAGGCGTTGCGCCCACTACCGCGCCAAGCGGAACATGTGCAGAAACAGTATAAGAACCAGGCGTGAAATAACCGCCTCGAGGATTAGCGTATTTCTCGACTTCTTTGCAGTAAAAACGCAACAGATCAGCACTAATGTTATCGACTTCGTCGATATCGTTGCCGTATTTCTCAAAACGATTAATCAGCCGTCCACGGATCTGCTCACCTTCTGGCGTGGCAAAATTCGCCTTCAGCACCGCCAACAATTCATCAAAACTCAAACGCTGCTGTTCAAACACCATGCCGTTGAGAGCGTGCAATGAGTCACTTAGGTTTGCGATACCGATACCCTGCACGCCAGAAAAGTTATAGCGCGCTCCGCCATCGGTAATATCCTTGCCCTTCATCAGGCAATCATCGATGAATGACGAGAGCAACGGAACCGGTGCCCAGTCGCGGTGGCCGATATCGCAAATGTTGCTACCTTCTACCATCAGCTTGATGTAATGGCTGATTTTGTTACGGATTTGCGCGATTAAATCTGCGTAATCCAACCCCTGACGCCCTTCGTTTTCAAGTAATACAATTTCCATCACCTTCAGCAGGTTAAACATGGCAATGTCGTGCAAACCGTAAGTTTTACCAGGAATGGAGAGTTCTACACAGCCAACAACCGCGTAATCACGGGCATCCTCCAGCGAAACACCCCGATTGAGGAATGCAGGTACCACAACTTCATCGTTGAAAATTTGTGGAATCCCCGTCCCGAGCCGCACAGTTTCAGCTGTTTTAAGCAGGAATGGGCGGTCGATAAGCTCATTGACCCGCACCCCAAGGTTAGGCTGCGGCAACTGGATGCTCTGATAGGCGTCCAGACACAGGAAAGAGAGCACGTTCACCGCGCTGCGCCCGCTCTCCGTCAGACCGCCTAACAAAATGGTATAACCCGTCGGGAAGCCAGCGAAGTAGCGAGCACTGCTTGTGGAGCGCAACAATACGATGTCGTTACATTTCACCCATAGGGATTCGAGCAATTCACGCAGGAGCGCCGGGCTTTCGCCACGATTGAGAGACGCCTGATAAAACGGCAACATGTACTGGTCGAAGCGACCCAGCGACAGCGAGCTGGCGTTGGATTCATACTGCAAAATAATGTTCATGTACCAGAACAACTGGCACGCTTGCCAGAAATCTTCCGGGCGGCATTCCGAATTATGGCGAGAAATGGCCGCTATTCTCAGCAGCTCTTCACGCCGTACCGCATCTTCGCATAGCGTTGCCATCTGCTCCGCCAGAGCGGCGTAGCGCAAGATATGTCTTTGTGAGGCTTCAAGCAGAATTAAGGCTGACTGATAGAAAGGGTTTTCTGGGGCTTGCCCGCAATGTTCACGTAGTTCCAACACCAACTTACCCAGGCCATTTTGCAGCAGGCGCGGATAATCAATGATGATATGCCCTTGCCCTTTGTCAGTCTGGTTAACGCTAAAAATCTGCGTTTTTACTGCAGCTTTAACTTCATCTGTCATCTGGCTGTTGATGAAGTCTTTCATTGAACGCTTTTCCCAGTAGGGATAAAGCTGCTCACGATAAAGCGCTTTGTCTTGCTCGCTGATTTCAAAACGGTCTTGCGGGCGAGTGGGAAATTTATCTAACTCGTTGAGCAGCCAGTAAGGGTCCATCTCCGGGGACATAATTCCAGCACGGGGTTTCACTGTGCGATTCCCTGCGATTAACTCATCTTCACGAATGGCTATTTCAACATTGTCGAGAATGTACGCCGTTGCTTTTGCTCGCCGCAAAAGGACATGTTCCCCTTCCGTTGTACGATGGCTGGCGGTGTACAGCACAGCTCGTTCAAGCGAGATTTCGCGCGGGTGAGCAAACAAAGCTGATTTCAGTCGTTCGATGCGATGAGTCATGATGAATTCCTTCCTGCATATCCCCTTCATCCTTCAAGCTGCAGGGGTGTTGGCTGCAACTCGAAAGCTAAAGGGCATGTAAAATTAAGCGGTCTGCGCTAAGTGGGCTTCAATTTTATTCATAATGGCGTCAGCGCGTTTCACTGCATCGCTGATGTTAACGCGCACAATCGTTTTCCCGGCAAAGCGCTCTTCCATTTTGATGCCAATGTCTTTGGTCAGGATCACCATATCGGCGCTCGCTACATCGGATGTTGTCAGTTCATTTTCCAGGCCAATTGAGCCTTGAGTCTCAACCTTAACTTCCCAGCCCTTCGCTTTTGCAGCACTTTCCAGCGCTTCAGCGGCCATGTAAGTATGGGCAACACCTGATGGACAAGCGGTCACAGCAATAATTTTCGTCATGGTCAATTCCTTCTATCTCAATCAGTTAATTTCAAAATCCAAATCCAGGTCGTCTTCAGCCTTTGCAGGCGTAGCAGACTGATTTTTACGTGCATAGCTTTTGAGGAGGTTGACGCACACCGCAGTCACCACAGCACCCACCAGCAATGCGGCGATATAGCCTAATTTCCCGTCAACGACTGGCAGTACAATCAAACCACCCCAGCCCGCGTAACACTGCGCACCTAACAATGCGGCTGTCACTGCACCGCAAGCTGAACCCAACATAATTGAAGGGATCACACGTAACGGGTCAGACGCTGCAAAAGGAATTGCCCCTTCAGTTACGCCCACGCATCCCATCACCAGCGCCGCTTTACCCGCTTCTCGTTCTTCACCCGAGAAGTTTTTACGGTTCATTAATGTCGCAAGTCCCAGCCCAAGTGGAGGTACTGCAATCCCCACGGCGGCAATCGCAACAACGCTATAAACCCCTTGCGCCACACAGATCAGCATGAAGGCGTAGGCCACTTTATTCACCGGGCCACCCATATCGAATGCCAGCATCAGTCCCATAATGACGGCCAGAACCACGATGCTGCCCTGCTGCATTCCTTGCAGCCACTGCGTCAGGCTGCCTGTTATTGCCCCAACAGGTTCACCAAGGCCCCACATCATTACGCCTGCGGTAATAAAGGTGCCAATGATTGGAATAACGAAGATGGGCATTACTGAACGCAAGATTTTAGGAACAGGGATTTTCTTCAGGTAAAAAACGATGATGCCGCCAATGATGCCGGCGATGATGGCGCCAAAAAAACCTGCGCCGAAACTGCTACCTACCCATGCACCAATTGCGCAGGGTGCCAGTGCAGAACGCTCCGCAATGGAGTAGCCGATGTATGCCGCCAAAAATGGCACCATCAGCGTTAGCCCAGCCACTCCGATATCAAATAACTTTTTCAGATTGGGGTCTGTCAACGCATCCGGGACAGCGCCTTTGCCATAGAGCATCACCGAAACAGCCAGCAAGATACCGCCAGCCACCACGAATGGGATCATATGTGAAACGCCAGTCATCAAATGCTGACGCGTATTCTTGAGGATCTGGACTAACTCTTTCATAAAGCACTTCCTTCTCGAGCAGTGATTGTCCAAACAGCGTTGGGCACACAATAGGTAATCTGTGCAACGGCAGACAGTGGACAAAAAAGCCATTTACTGGATTTTTGTAATACAGAAAGAAAAATGCGATCAGACTCAAAACTTCCACTGGTAGCGGACATTATCTGTTACACCTTGATTTTGTGAGGCGTCTCGCAAATTGGCATGGACATTACATTTGTCCAGTTTTTGGCAGTTTTGTCTCGTGGTAGTCCAGGTCGTGGCGCTCTTATGCTGTAACTCATTTCAAGCGTTGGCTCAGGAGAAGGTTATGGCCTTGATAGTAAAATTCCGCTGCGACTTACCCAATGGCGTACACGCCCGTCCAGCCAGTCATGTTGAAACGCTGTGTAATCAGTTTTCCTCTACCATTGAGTGGCTCAACCTGCGTACCGAGCGGAGCGGTGATGCTAAAAGTGCGCTGGCGTTGATAGGTACCGGTACTTTGAAGGGAGATGAGTGCCAGCTGTCGATCAGTGGTGAAGATGAAGAAAGTGCCTTCGCAAGGCTTTCAACCTATATCGTTGAAGAGTTTCCTCATTGTGACGCACCTTTGCCCCAGGCGCCCATCGCTGAAATCTCCGAACTTCCTGAATCTCTTTCGCGCTTGAATCCGACCTTTTTCCGCGCTCTGCCCGTCTGTGGCGGCGCAGCCAACGGGATGTTGATTCGCCTGGCTTCTCTTGATTTACACCAGTTGGGCGAGCTACCAGCCACGCGAAGTCTCGACCAGGAACAAGCGGCTCTGGATCAGGGGCTGGCGCAACTTCTTAAAGCGATAAATCTCGAGCTGCTGGCCAATGAAGGGACTGCCAGCGCGATTCTGGAAGCACATCGTTCACTGGCGAGTGATTTATCACTACGCAACATGTTGTTGGAAATCGTGTCCACTGGCGCGAGTTGTGCGCAGGCTATCGTTGCAACAGCCGACCATTTCTGCACGCAATTTACCCAGTCTGAAAGTACCTATCTTCAGGAACGCGCGCTTGATGTCCGTGATGTTTGCTTCCAGCTTTTACAGCATATTTATGGTGCAAGCCGCTTCCCTACGCCTGGCAAACTACAACAAGCGGCGATATGCATGGCGGACGAACTCACGCCAAGCCAGTTTCTGGAATTGGATAAAACCTTGCTCAAAGGCTTGCTGCTACGTAGTGGCGGCACGACCTCGCACACGGTGATCCTCGCACGTTCTTTCAATATTCCAACGCTGGTAGGGGTTAATCTCGACGCCCTCACCCCGTGGCTTGGCCAGAACGTGCAAATTGATGGTGATATTGGCCTGGTTGCCGGGGCGCTAACTGAAGACGTCACCCGTTATTACCAGCAAGAAGCCGCGGTGCAACAAGCAATTCGCGCACAACAGCAGGTTTGGCTAAACCTGCCTGGGCGGACACATGACGGAATACAACTCGAAGTCGCAGCAAATATTGCGCATTCGATAGAGTCAGCCCCAGCCTTCAATAACGGTGCTGAGGCCATTGGCCTGTTCCGAACAGAAATGCTGTATATGGACCGCGTTCATGCTCCCTCCGAGGATGAGCTTTACAATATCTATTGTCAGGCTCTGGAAGGGGCTAATGGGCGTAGCATTATCGTACGCACTATCGATATAGGTGGTGATAAGCCAGTGGAATATTTAAATATTCCGACTGAAAACAACCCATTTCTGGGGTATCGCGCTGTACGAATTTACCAGGAATTTTTGGCACTTTTTCAAACGCAGCTGCGTTCAATTTTGCGCGCTTCGGCACACGGATCGTTAAAAATCATGATCCCCATGATCTCCTCAATGGAAGAGATCCTATGGGTGAAAGATCAACTGGCGGAAGTGAAGCAAAGCCTGCGCAATGAACATATTCCATTTGATGAAAAAATCCCGTTGGGCATTATGCTGGAAGTGCCATCGGTGATGTTTATCATCGACCAGTGCTGCGAAGAAATTGATTTCTTTAGCATTGGTAGCAACGACCTGACGCAATATTTGCTGGCAGTAGATCGTGATAACGCCAAAGTGACCCGCCACTATAACAGTCTGAATCCGGCATTCTTGCGCGCTCTGGATTACGCAGTGCAAGCCGTTCACCGCGAGGGGAAATGGATTGGTTTATGTGGTGAATTAGGTGCGAAAGGTTCTGTACTTCCATTACTGGTTGGCCTGGGCCTGGATGAAATCAGCATGAGTGCCCCGGCAATTCCGGCCACCAAAGCGCGTCTTGCACAGCTCGACAGCAAAGCCTGTCGCCAGTTACTCAATCGCGCTATGGCCTGCCGCACCTCGCTGGAAGTCGAACATTTATTAGCGCAGTTCCGTATGGCTCAGCAAGATACTCCTCTGATCACCACGCAGTGTATTTCGCTCGAGAACGACTGGCGCAGCAAAGAAGAAGTGATTAAAGGCATGACAGATAATTTGCTGTTAGCCGGACGTAGCCGCTACCCCCGCAAGTTGGAAGCTGATTTATGGGCGCGTGAAGCGGTGTTCTCCACAGGCCTGGGCTTTAGTTTCGCCATCCCACATAGCAAATCGGAACATATTGAGCAGTCCACCATCAGCGTGGCTCGTTTGCCTGCACCGGTTCGTTGGGGTGATGACGAGGCGCAATTCATCATCATGTTGACACTCAATAAGCATGCCGCAGGCGATCAGCATATGCGTATTTTCTCCCGCCTGGCGCGCCGCATTATGCATGAGGAATTCCGTAATGCGCTGGTGAATGCTGTGCGTTGCGAAGACATTGCTGCTCTGCTGGAGCGTGAGCTGGAACTGTAATTCAATTAAGAGGAAATATTGATGGAGCTTTATCTCGATACGGCAAATGTCGCAGAAGTGGAACGTCTGGCACGTATTTTCCCGTTACAGGGCGTGACAACAAACCCAAGCATTATCGCGGCTGGTGCAGAATCTATCTGGGATGTGCTGCCGCGCTTGCAAGCAGCAGTGGGTAAAGAAGGCCGCTTGTTTGCCCAGGTAATGAGCCGCGAAACCTGCGGGATGGTTGATGAGGCGCAAAAACTGGTCGCTCATGTTCCCGGTATTGTAGTGAAGATCCCAGTCACATCTGCTGGATTAGCCGCCATTAAACAGCTCACTGCATTGGGCATTCCAACACTGGGCACTGCCGTTTACAGCGCAGCGCAAGGGCTATTGGCAGCATTGGCTGGAGCGGCTTATGTCGCACCTTACGTTAACCGCGTTGATGCTCAAGGCGGGGACGGGATTCGCATGGTGCAAGAGTTACAAGCACTCCTCGAGCTTCACGCGCCAGATAGCAAAATTTTGGCTGCTAGTTTTAAAACACCGCGTCAGGCACTGGATTGCTTACTGGCTGGATGTGAATCCATCACGCTCCCCCTGGATGTTGCCCAGCAGTTTTTAGCGGCACCCGCTGTAGAAGCGGCGATCGTGAAGTTTGAAGAGGACTGGCAGAAAGCGTTTGGTCGCTTAAGCCTGTAACCCGATTTATTTGGCTTAATCGCAGGAGGCAGTAAATGGACCGCATAATACAGTCACCGGGTAAGTACATTCAGGGCGCAGACGTTATCTCTCGTCTTGGTGATTATCTCAAACCGCTGGCCGAACGCTGGCTAGTGGTCGGCGATAAGTTCGTATTAAGTTTTGCGCAAGAAACATTATGCAAAAGCATGAAGGATGCCGGGCTCACGCTGGAAGTTGCACCATTTGGTGGTGAATGTTCGCAAACTGAAATTGATCGTTTGCGAGCCGTGGCCGAAAAGATGCAGTGCGGTGCCATTCTGGGGATCGGCGGGGGGAAAACTCTCGATACTGCCAAAGCACTGGCGCATTTTATGAATGTCCCGGTTGCTATCGCCCCGACCATTGCCTCAACAGACGCCCCCTGTAGCGCACTGTCCGTCATTTATACGGATACAGGGGAATTTGACCGCTATCTGTTGCTCCCCAATAACCCAGATATGGTCGTCATTGATACTCAGATCGTCGCCAATGCACCCGCTCGTTTACTGGCCGCAGGTATTGGCGATGCTCTGGCAACCTGGTTTGAAGCCCGCGCCTGTTCACGCAGTGGCGCCACCACTATGGCAGGAGGCCGTTGCACACAAGCAGCTCTGGCTCTGGCGGAGTTGTGCTACAACACGCTTCTGGAAGAGGGTGAAAAAGCCATGCTCGCGGCAGAGCTGCATGTTGTCACACCGGCACTGGAACGCGTCATCGAAGCAAACACCTATTTGAGTGGTGTCGGTTTTGAAAGTGGCGGCCTGGCAGCAGCGCATGCGATACATAACGGCTTGACGGCAATTCCAGATGCTCACCATTTTTATCATGGTGAGAAAGTGGCTTTCGGGACGCTAACCCAACTCGTGCTGGAAAACGCACCGCAAGAAGAGTTCGAAACCGTCGCAGCATTGTGCCACGCGGTCGGTTTACCGCTCACGCTTTCGCAGCTGGATATCAAAACTGACGTTGAGGAAAAAATGCGGATTGTTGCGCAAGCGGCCTGCGCGGAAGGAGAAACTATTCACAACATGCCAGGTGGCGCATCACCCGACCAGGTCTACGCTGCGCTTTTGGTCGCCGACCAGTACGGCCAGCGTCTCCTGCAAGCGTGGGAATAACACCAATAAAAAAATCCCCGCATTTGCGGGGATTTTTGTGTCAGATTCAGGTTTAGTTCAGGTCAAAACGATCCAGATTCATCACTTTTACCCAAGCCGCAACGAAGTCTTTCACAAACTTCTCTTTCGCATCTTCACTGGCATAGACCTCTGCCAGTGCACGCAAAATGGCGTTGGAACCAAAGACCAGATCCGCGCGAGTCGCCAGGTGCTTCACTTCACCCGTTTGACGGTCACGGCCTTCAAACAGTTCAGAAGAGGCATCGGTCGCTTTCCATTCCGTGCGCATATCCAGTAGATTGACAAAGAAATCGTTACTGAGTACACCCAAACGATCGGTGAACACCCCATGCTTGCTACCATCAAAATTCGCACCCAGCGCGCGTAAACCACCCACCAGCACGGTGAGTTCCGGCGCGGTTAGCGTCAATTGTTGCGCTTTATCAATCAGCAGTGACTCTGTTGTTGTCTCCGAATCAATACGCGCACGGTAGTTGCGGAAACCGTCTGCAGCAGGTTCAAGCAGGTTGAACATCTCGATATCAGTCTGCTCCTGACTCGCATCCACACGTCCAGGAATAAATGGAACACGTACACTGATGCCTGCAGCTTCCGCCGCCTGCTCAACACCCACAACACCCGCCAGCACAATGATATCGGCCAGCGAGGCTTTACCAGAGGCTTTCTGAATGGCTTCCAGTGCAGGCAGAGCACGCGCAGCAGTGGCGTTCACATCCCAGTTACGCTGAGGAGCCAGAGCCAATCGCGCACCATTTGCGCCGCCACGTTTATCGCCGCCACGGAAAGTAGACGCTGACGCCCAGGCCACAGAAATCAGCTCACTGACCGACAGACCGGAATGAGCAATCTCTGCTTTCAGGTGATCAATATCTGCTGGAGTTGGCTTGAATGTGGCTTTTGGCAATGGATCCTGCCAAATCAGCTCTTCTTTTGGCACTTCCGGGCCAATGTAACGCGCTACCGGCCCCATATCGCGGTGAGTCAGCTTGAACCATGCACGGGCAAAAGCTTCATTGAATGCTTGAGGATCATTGAGGAAACGACGTGAAATTTTTTCGAATTCCGGGTCGAAACGCAGCGTCAGGTCAGTAACCAACATAGTCGGCTTACGTTTTTTCGATGGGTCAAAGGGATCTGGAATGATTTCTGGCGCATCCACTGCTTCAAATTGAATGGCGCCAGCAGGACTGCGTGTTTGTACCCATTCGAATTTGAACAAGTTCTCGAAGAAGTAGTTGCTCCATTGAGTCGGCGTTTGTGACCAGACGACTTCCAGGCCAGAAGTGATTGCGTCTGCACCTACTCCAGTGCCGTGGCTGCTCGCCCAACCTAAACCCTGAGCTTCAATAGGTGCTGATTCTGGATCGACTCCCACATGGGTTGCCTCTGCGGCACCATGGGTTTTACCCAGCGTATGACCGCCCGCAATAAGCGCAACCGTCTCTTCGTCGTTCATTCCCATGTTGCCGAACGTAGCACGAATGGCAGCGGCCGCTGAGAGCGGTTCACCACTGGCATTTGGTCCTTCAGGGTTAACGTAAATCAGCCCCATTTCGGTCGCAGCTAATGGACGTTTGGCCAGCGCTTCTGGGTCACGATGCTCAAGCCAGGCTTTTTCATTACCCCAGTTCACATCGAGGTCTGGCTCCCAAACGTCTTCACGCCCAGCGCCAAAACCAAAGGTACGGAAGCCGGAGTTTTCCAGCGCCACGTTCCCTGCCAGCACATAAAGGTCGGCCCAGGAAATTTTCTGACCATATTTCTGTTTAATAGGCCACAGCAGGCGACGAGCTTTATCAAGGCTCACGTTATCCGGCCAGGAATTGAGTGGAGCAAAGCGCTGCTGACCACGGCCTGCACCACCACGGCCGTCAACAGAACGATAAGTACCGGCACCATGCCAGGCCATACGAATAAACAGCCCGGCGTAGCTGCCCCAGTCCGCAGGCCACCATGGTTGAGAATCCGTTAATAATGCTTTCAGATCGCCTTTCAGCGCAGAGTAATCGAGTTTGGAAAATTCTTTGCGGTAATCGAAATCTTCACCAAGAGGGTTTGAACGGTTGGAATGCTGATTGAGGAGATCGACGCGGAGTTGTTTCGGCCACCAGTCACGACTGCTTGTTCCGGCTCCAGCACTTTCATCATGGCTATTCTGATGGAACGGGCATTTTCCTGCGGACAACGTATTTTGATCGTTTTCGTTTGTGCTCATCTTCCTGCTCCCTTCACTATTTTTTTATCAGGATATACAGCTCTGCAGATAAGTTATAGATGAAAAAAACTACAGATTTGATAGTTATTTCCTACTGGCTACCAGGCAACATAGCAAAAATTGTCATACGAAACGTCGACAGCTACATAAACTTTCAAAACTTAACATTAGAAATGAAAGGGGTATTTGAAGGGAGAGTAGAACTATAGAGGGAGTAATGGCCCTGGCGGGCCATTTTCTGAATCAAACTGTTGGGCGAACACCCAGGGTGTGGCAGATCGCATAGCTCATTTCTGCGCGATTCAGCGTATAGAAGTGGAAATCTTTAACCCCTTCACGGCTCAGAATCTTCACCATATCCATCGCGATATTGGCGCCGACCATTTTGCGAGTCTCTGCGTCGTTATCCAGCCCTTCAAACATCTGCGCCATCCAATGTGGAACACGCACGTTGGTCATAGTGGCGAATTTATGTGCCTGGTTGTAGTTACTTACCGGCAGAATGCCCGGCACGATCTCGACATCGATACCGGCGGCAGCACAACGGTCACGGAAACGCAGGTAGCTTTCCACATCAAAGAAAAACTGAGTAATAGCGCGGTTTGCACCGGCATCAATCTTGCGCTTCAGGTTGATCAGATCAGCTTGCGCGCTTTTTGCTTCAGGGTGAACTTCCGGGTAAGCCGCAACCGAAATATCAAAATCACCGACATCTTTCAGTAACGTCACCAGATCCGAAGCATACATATCAGGCTTGCCGCTACCTGGAGGTAAATCACCGCGCAGAGCAACAATATGACGGATACCGTTATTCCAATAGTCCTGAGCGATGGTGCGTAGTTCGTCGCGAGTTGCATCAATACAGGTCAGGTGAGGTGCCGCTTCCAGGCCCGTGCGATCTTTAATGCCTTTGATGATGCTATGCGTACGGTCGCGCTCTCCAGAATTTGCGCCGTAAGTCACGGAGACAAATTTTGGTTTCAGGCTGCTGAGCCTGTCAATTGAGCTCCACAGGGTCTGTTCCATTTCACTGGTGCGCGGCGGGAAAAACTCAAAGGAAACGTTAATTTGCCCAGCAACTTCAGCCAGACTCTGATTTAGTGCTTCCCGCTGGTTGGCGTGAAAAAAGCTCATACCCTTACCTCATCAATCGCTTTGTAATAATGTGTTGTTATATTCGACTTCTATACGTTTAGACGTCTAGATAGCAAGATGAAGGAAAAGCGTGACGTCGTCAACTGAAAATTCAACACAAGAAATGAGGAATTCTCAATCAACTTGAAATTTCTTCATGTTAGATAAAAACAATAAAAAAAGACCAGCAAAAGCTGGCCTTCATATTTTTATGCCTCAGAAATTTACAGCAACTGCGCCAGGCGGTTGAGGTCCGACTGAATAGCGCCCGCTGTCACATCACGTCCAGCACCCGGCCCACGAATAACCAATGGGTTATCGCGATACCAACGGCTTTCAATGGCAAAGACGTTATCGCACGGCAGCAATGAAGCCAAAGGATGCTCAGGACGCACCGCTTCCACACCCACACGCGCTTTACCGTTAGCGTCGAAACGTGCGACATGGCGCAACACCAGTCCCATTTCCTGAGCGGCTTCCAGACGTTGAATCATCTGCTCGTTTATCTCATCGCCATTTTCAAAGAAATGGTCAATAGAGCCTTCTTCGCTACCGTTGGTTACCAGAGACTCAACACGCACCTGATCCGGTTCGATGTCATAACCCGCTTCGCGGGCAAGGATCACCAGCTTGCGCATCACATCTTTACCGGAGAGATCAACGCGTGGATCAGGTTCAGTCAATCCTTGCTGCCAGGCCTGGTCCACCAAATCGGTGAAAGGCACCGTGCCATCGAATTGCAGGAACAGCCAGGAGAGCGTGCCGGAGAAAATACCGCTGATCGCCAGAATCGAGTCACCACTTTCACGCAAGTCACGAACGGTATGGTTCACCGGCAAACCCGCACCCACGGTGGCGTTATACAGCCAGTGACGGCCAGTTTTGGTAAATGCGTTACGAATTTCACGGTACTTCTGGCTGTTGCTGGCACCCGCCAGTTTATTAGCGCTAATAACGTGGAAACCGTGACTCGCGAAATCAAGATATTGGTCGGCCAATTGCTCGCTCGCCGTTACATCCAGAACCACCAAATCGTCATACGGATGCGAACGCATCCACTGGAACAGCGATTCTTCATCCTGCTCTACCGCTTCGTCGTTAAAGAAAGCGAGCGCGCGACTGGCGTCCAGCCCTTCGTAATTCAGCAAGCTGCGGCGACTGTCCACTACACCGGCCAAAACGAACTCAAAACCGGTACGAGCAGAAAGAGTTTCTTGTTCGCGAGCGAACAGCTCCAGCCAACGCGAACCAATGTTTCCTTTGCCGAACAAAACCAGACCAACGCGTTTTTCGGCGCGGAACAGAGACTTATGCAGACCCTTGATTAAGTTTTCAGTTGGGCCAACACGCAGTACCGCAACCAGACTAATTCCGTCCTCAGACTGCCAGATAAACTCAACAGGCTGGTCTTTTAGCTGCTGCCAGAAACGGTGGCTATGAAGCGGGTTACGGCATACGCCTGCCCCGACCATTGCCACCAGCGCCAGGCCTTCGCGCAAGCGTAATTCACCAGGCAAACTCGCCTTCGTGAGCGTTTCTAACACGCTGCCTGCAACTTCTGAGGTATAGCAAAGTTGCAACAGGTTACGATCGGGATGAACCCCCACTGACAGCGGGCGAATCTGAGCACGTTTTAAAAACGTATCCAGCTCTTTGTGCGCCAGCTTAAAATCTTGCTGTGGGGAAATCTGTAGTTCAATCAGGCAGACATCGTCGTGGCTGGTGACGATACGCGCGCCAGTACCTGATGCCAGTACACGTTCGATACGTGTTGAGCCTTGCTCCGGGGAATAGCTGCAACGTAATTGCAGGTCGATGTCGCTACCAGAAACAGGCTGCAATGTACGAGCGTGCAGTACAGGAGCGGCCAGACGAGCCAATTCACTGGCTTCATCGAGGCGTAAGAGTGGGAGCAAGCACGCATCTTTTACTTTGCGTGGATCCGCGCTGTAAACCCCTGCAACATCACTCCAGATGGTCACGCGGGAAACCCCAGCCAGTGCGCCAATCTGCGTTGCAGAATAGTCAGAACCATTACGGCCAAGCAACACGGTTTCACCCGCATCATTACGACAAATAAAACCGGTAACGACGAGGCGTTTATGCGGATGTTGCGCCATGAGCTCTTGCAACAAAGGCCATGATAAGCCTTCGTTAACTTGTGGTTGAGCAGCACGTTCAGCGCGCATAAATTCACGTGCATCCAACCACGCGGCTGGATGACCTAATTGATTCAGCACCGCAGACATCAGACGTGCAGACCAAATTTCACCATGACCCACAACTTCGGCATACACTGCGTCAGTTATTTTGCCATCGAGCAAACCCGCCAGACGCTCAAGATCATGAATAAACTGACCGATTAAGCTGTCAGCAACATCAGGCGCCACAAGGCCGCTAATCAAATCGCTCTGATAACGGCGTAGTGCTTGCTGAACCTGATGAGCTGAAAGACGATCGCTTTGGCTCAATTTCAACCAGTTAATCAACTGGTTAGTTGTGCTACCAGCGGCGGAAACCACCATCAAATCGCCAGGATTAGAGTACTCGGCCATAATCCCCGCAACGCGCAGGTAACACTTCACATCTGCCAGACTACTGCCACCAAATTTATGCAGTTGACGAACCGGCGCCCCTGCAGGTGCTGAAACACTCATGCTTACCCCTCGGCTGCAACCCGGAACGCATTTTCCAGGTCAGCAATTAAATCTTCGCTATCTTCAATGCCAGTCGAAATACGCAGCAGGCTTTCGGAAATCCCCGCTGCGGCACGCGCTTCTGGCGCCATGCCCGCATGGGTCATTGTCGCCGCGTGTGAAATCAAACTTTCTACTCCACCCAGCGATTCCGCCAAAGTGAAGAGAGTCAGGCTACTCAGGAATCGACGCAGCGTTTGCTCGTCGCCATTAAATTCAAAACTCAGCATCGCGCCAAAACCTTTTTGCTGACGAGCAGCAATTTCATGGCCCTGGTTTTCTGGCAGCGAAGGATGATACAGCTTTTTCACCAGCGGCTGCGTTTGCAGGAAATCGACAATCGCCTGTGCATTTCGTTGTGCCACTTCCATACGTGGTGAAAGTGTACGCAGGCCGCGCAGCAGCAAGTAGCTATCGAAAGCACCGCCAGTTACGCCGATGTTGTTTGCCCACCAGGCAAGCTCTGTGACGGTTTCCGCGTCTTTCGCAATCACCACACCCGCAACAACATCTGAGTGACCATTCAGGTATTTAGTACAAGAGTGCAGGACCAGATCCGCGCCCAAGGCCAACGGGTTTTGCAGCGCAGGGCTCAGGAAGGTGTTATCCACCACACTGATTGCCCCTGCTTCGCGCGCAGCGGCGCAGATTTTCGCAATATCTACCACTCGTAACAAGGGATTACTTGGGCTTTCGACCAGCACCAGTTTTGGTTTTTCGTTAAGAGCCTTAGCTAACGCTGCTTCATCACCTTGATCGACAAACAAAACACGATATGCGCCGCGTTTTGCCAGGCTATCAAAAAGGCGGTAGCTGCCGCCGTAACAGTCATGTGGAGCCACCAGCAGATCGCCAGGTTTCAGGAAAACCGTCGTGACCAGGTGAATTGCTGACATACCGGTATTTGTCAGCACAGCCCCCGCTCCCCCTTCCAGTTCGGCCAGTGCACGCTGTACAACATCACGCGTAGGATTCCCTCGACGCGAATAGTCATGCGCGCGCGGTTCGTTAAACCCGGTGAAATTGTAAGTACTGGAGAGGTGGATAGGCGGTACAACGCAGCCGTATTGCTCGTCATCGTTTAAACCGCTACGTACTGCGATAGTTGCCTGTTTACGCGTCATGGCTCTCGAATCCTTGCTGGTCGAATATAAGGTCAGGCCCCAGAGTAAACACTGCCGAGTTAGACGTCAATACATCTGGACATCTAAACTTCTTTGCGTATAGATTGAGCAAACGCGCAATAGCCGTTAAAATTATACGCTTTAGGGTGATAGCGTCGCAGACCGCGAATCAATAAACGCTGTACACTACGACCAGAAAATCGCTTCAATCACATATACCCCGATTGAAGCACGTATACATTGATAAGAGGATTAAGTATCTCATGGCTGAATGGAGCGGCGAATATATCAGCCCTTACGCTGAGCACGGGAAGAAGAGTGAGCAAGTAAAGAAAATTACGGTTTCCATTCCTCTGAAGGTGTTAAAAATCCTCACCGATGAGCGCACCCGTCGGCAGGTGAATAACCTGCGTCATGCGACTAACAGTGAACTCCTGTGCGAAGCATTCCTGCACGCGTTTACTGGCCAACCGTTGCCAAACGATGCAGACCTGCGCAAAGAACGTAGCGATGAGATTCCAGAAGCGGCGAAGGTGATTATGCGTGAGCTGGGGATCGATCCAGAAACCTGGGAATACTGATTTCAGAAATCACAGGGTTACCCTATAGCATTCGAGTCGTAGGAAGGCAGCAAGAGAGCGAATCCCCGGGAGCTTACTGAAGTAAGTGACTGGGGTGAACGAGCGCAGCTAACGCGCCTATGGCTCGAATGATGACGGGTAACAAAAAAGGCGCCCAAGGGCGCCTTTCTCTTACCGTGCGGGCGAAATTACTTCTTCGCTGCGCCTGGAACGCTGAAACGCTTGTTGAAGCGGTCAACGCGGCCACCGGTAGCAACATCACGCTGCTTGCCAGTGTAGAACGGGTGGCATTCGCCACATACGTCCAGGTTCAGATCATGACCCACGGTAGAGCGAATCTTGATAGAATTACCACAAGAGCAGTTTGCAGTAACTTCTGCGTAGTTCGGGTGAATATTCTTTTTCATGGAAAACCTCTGTATAAGGCCGCGTCGCTCTTCCAGCCCTAACGCCAGACACCACGCGAAGTTGATAAATTAGGTTTTTTGATACCAAAAACTGCGCATCAAAGGCGGCGAATCATACAGAACCCCGCCCACGGATGCAAACTGATCCGCATTTTCTGGAACACACAGTGTACACTATTTCCTCTTTTTCAGCCTGGAAGCTTTCATGTCAGTAGCCCACGTCGCTTTGCCGGTTCCCCTTGCCCGAACTTTTGACTACCTCGTTCCCACTGGAATGCAGGTGACATCAGGCTGCCGCGTCAAGGTGCCGTTTGGCAAACGCCAGGCTGTCGGGATTGTCGTAGCCGTTAGCGAACACAGCGAATTGCCGCTCAACGAGCTCAAGCCGGTGGCTGAAGTTCTGGATGGAACCTCATTGTTTCCAGCTTCTCTATGGCGCGTCCTGATATGGGCTTCCGAGTATTACCATCATCCCATCGGCGATGTGCTTTTTCATGCGCTCCCTGGTTTGCTGCGTGAAGGCAAACCCGCGCACCACGCGCCTTTGTGGTACTGGTTCGCCACCGAAGAAGGCAAAGCTGTTGACCTTAATAGCCTCAAGCGCGCGCCTAAACAGCAGCAGGCGCTGGCAGCGGTTCGGCAAAATATCATCTGGCGTCATCAGGTAAGCGAGCTGGAAATCAGCGAAGCAGGGCTACAAGCGCTGCGGGCCAAAGGTTTGTGCGATCTGAAAAGTGCCGCACCTGCGACGACTGACTGGCGCGACAGCTATTCCGTCGAAGGCGAACGCTTACGCCTGAACACTGAGCAAGCCACCGCAATCGGTGCCATTCATAGCTCTGCCGATCACTTTGCGGTCTGGCTTTTGGCGGGCATTACCGGCTCCGGTAAAACGGAGGTGTATCTCAGCGTGCTGGAAAATGTACTGGCACAAGGCAAGCAGGCATTGGTGTTGGTGCCAGAAATTGGTTTAACGCCACAAACCATCGCTCGTTTCCGCGAACGCTTTAACGCGCCAGTAGAAGTCCTGCATTCCGGGCTTAACGACAGCGAGCGCCTTGCCGTATGGTTAAAAGCACGCAGCGGTGAGGCCGCGATTGTCATTGGCACACGCTCGTCGCTGTTTACCCCATTCTGCCGACTCGGCGTGATCGTCATTGATGAAGAACACGACAGCTCGTATAAACAGCAAGAAGGCTGGCGCTACCACGCACGTGACTTAGCCGTTTATCGCGCCCATGCGGAAGACATCCCTATTATTCTTGGCTCCGCGACTCCCGCACTGGAAACCCTGCACAATGTGCAATTGGGAAAATATCGGCAGTTGCGCCTGACAAAGCGTGCCGGTAATGCACGCCCTGCGACACAACAAGTCGTGGATTTAAAAGGACAGCCGTTGAAGTCCGGCCTGGCACCTGCGCTTATCAAAAAAATTGGCCAGCATTTAAAGGCTGATAATCAGGTGATCCTGTTCCTTAATCGCCGTGGATTTGCCCCCGCCCTGCTGTGCCATGAGTGCGGTTGGATAGCGGAATGCCCACGTTGCGATCACTACTACACCTATCATCAAGGCCAGCGCCATTTACGCTGCCACCATTGCGACAGCCAAAGGCCGGTTCCTCAGCAGTGCCCGCACTGTGGTTCAACCAATCTGGTTCCGGTCGGAATGGGAACGGAACAGCTTGAGCATAGCCTTGCACCGGAATTCCCTGGGGTTCCGATTTCACGCATCGACCGCGATACTACCAGCCGAAAAGGGGCGCTTGAGCAACAACTGGCGGAGGTCCATCAGGGTGGTGCGCGTATTTTGATTGGTACGCAAATGTTAGCGAAAGGCCATCACTTCCCGGACGTCACTCTGGTGGCGTTGCTGGATGTCGATGGTGCACTTTTTTCCGCAGATTTCCGTGCAGCGGAGCGCTTTGCCCAACTCTACATTCAGGTTTCTGGGCGCGCTGGACGAGCAGGCAAGCAGGGTGAAGTCCTTCTACAAACGCACCATCCTGAGCACCCTTTATTACAAACATTGCTCACCAAAGGTTACGACGACTTCGCAAGCCAGGCTCTAAAAGAACGCCAGACGGTCTTTTTACCGCCGTTTACTAGCCACATCATGTTCCGCGCGGAAGATCAGAATAATCATCAAGCACCACTGTTTTTGCAGCAATTACGCAATCTGCTGGAATCCAGCCCGTTAAGAGATGAGCAGTTATGGATTATGGGGCCCGTTCCTTGTTTGCAGCCTAAACGAGGCGGACGTTTCCGCTGGCAAATTCTGCTGCAACACCCTTCTCGAGCACGCCTGCAACGCCTGGTCAGTCATTCACTGAAACTGGTCAATACCTTGCCGGAATCACGCAAAGTGAAGTGGACGCTGGACGTTGATCCGATAGACGGGTAGCACAAACTCCTGCGGATATGCGAAGCGGATCTAGAAATTCAACAAGCATCACACTTTTAATGAAATAACTGTAACCAACGAACATCAATTTCTGCTAAGAATGTGGACATGGTCAGACACCAGGGACGTTGTCAGCACCTGTCGAGTGCACGCGAGGAGAAGAAGTTGAAGCCGAAGAATCAGGTTGCAAGTGCAACCATGAAAGATGTTGCTGTTAAGGCGAAAGTCTCAACCGCAACAGTGTCCAGGGCACTAATGAACCCGGACAAAGTATCGCAAAGCACTCGTAATCGTGTGGAACAAGCGGCAATAGCCGTAGGTTATTTACCCCATTCATTGGGGCGAAATTCAAAGCGTAATGAATCACGCACTATTCTGGTTATTGTCCCGGATATCTGCGATCCCTTCTTTAGCGAAATTATTCGCGGTATCGAAGTGACGGCAGCGGATCAAGGCTATTTGGTGCTAATTGGTGATTGCGCTCATCAAAACCAGCAAGAAAAAACCTTCATCAATCTGATCATCACCAAGCAGATTGACGGGATGCTATTGCTCGGCTCACGTCTTCCCTTCGATGCCAGCATTGAAGAGCAACGTAATTTGCCGCCGATGGTCATGGCAAACGAATTTGCGCCTGAACTGGAACTGCCAACAGTTCATATTGATAACCTGACAGCCGCGTTTAACGCTGTTTATTATCTGCAGCAGCTTGGTCATCAAAAAATTGCCTGTATTGCTGGCCCTGAAGAGATGCCGCTTTGTCACTACCGCTTGCAAGGGTACGTGCAGGCATTGCGCCGTGCAGGAACCGTTGTCGATCCGCATTACATAGCGCGGGGAAACTTCACCTATGAAGCCGGTGCAGCGGCATTATCGAAATTACTGGCGCTGCCGAATCCGCCGACCGCGGTGTTCTGCCATAGCGACGTTATGGCATTGGGTGCATTGTCCCAGGCCAAGCGCAGCGGCTTACGCGTGCCGGAAGATTTATCAATCATGGGCTTTGATGACATCGCTCTTTCCCAGTTCTGTGACCCACCGCTCACCACTGTAGCGCAACCCCGTTTCGATATCGGGCGAGAAGCTATGCTGTTGCTATTGGATCAGCTTCACGGGCAAGCCGTGAGTAGTGGTTCGCGTTTGCTGGACTGTGAGCTCATTGAACGAGGCTCCACCAGCGCACCAGGCAGTAGAAAATGAACCGCTTTAGGACACTGGATTCTGGTCAAAGGGATGTCCATTAAGTAACATGGCGGGCTGATAAACGTAAAAAATATAGCGAATCGATAGTGGCACAACGAGATTATGTACGCCGCGGGCAATCGGCAGGTACGCGGCGTAAGAAAAGTAGCACCCGCAACAAGCAACGCAGCCTACCATCTGTCTCGCCGACAATGGTCGCCATTGCGGCCGCCGTTCTGGTGACCTTTATTGGTGCTCTGTACTTCATTACTCATCATAAGAAAGATGAAAGCGAAACCCTGCCTGGCCATAAAGTCACAGGAAATGGTCTGCCACCTAAACCAGAAGAACGCTGGCGTTATATCAAAGAGCTGGAGAATCGCCAGACCGGTGTGCGTAGCCCTACTGAACCGACTGCCGGTGGCGAAGTGCAGAATAAAGATCAGCTCACCAGCGAACAGCGCCAGTTGTTGGAGAAAATGCAGGCGGATATGCGCCAGCAGCCTACTCAGTTGAATGAAGTGCCATGGAATGAACAGACGCCAGAACAGCGTCAACACACATTACAGCGGCAGAAAGCCATTCAGCAGCAGCAAGTACAACAGCAGCAGTTCACCGCTCAACAAGTTGCGCCACAACCAAGAGCCGTGCAACAGCAATCGCAGCCAGTAACGACGCAACCGCGTCCAGTACAGCAGCAACCGCGTACTACAGTGTCAACGCAGCAGCCGTACCAGGATTTGTTGCAAACCCCGCCGCATACTCAGCAGCGTGCAACGACACCAACGACTCAACCGCGTGAACAGGCGCAACCAAAAGCGGCTCAACCGGCAGCGCCGATCGACGTTGTAAAATCAACTCCGGCTCCGCAGGACAAACCGAAAGATGAAAAACGCTGGATGGTGCAGTGTGGTTCATTTAAAGGCAGCGAGCAGGCAGAAACCGTTCGAGCTCAATTGGCTTTCGAAGGTTTTGATTCGCGCATTACCACCAATAATGGCTGGAATCGCGTCGTGATTGGGCCAATCAAAGGCAAAGAGAATGCTGATGGGACGATCAACCGTCTGAAAATGGCGGGTCACTCTAACTGTATTCGTCTTGGTACTGGGGGTTGAAACCCCCAAAATCCCCCCCATCTATAATTGCATTCAGCCCCGATATAATATCGGGGTACTTTTTTAGCTGATGCAATAAGGGGTCTGCTCGTGACAACAATAGTAAGTGTACGCCGCAACGGCCATGTCGTAATCGGTGGTGATGGTCAGGCCACTCTTGGCAATACCGTGATGAAAGGCAACGTCAAAAAAGTGCGTCGTTTGTATAACGACAAAGTGATTGCCGGTTTTGCTGGCGGCACCGCTGATGCCTTCACCCTATTCGAACTGTTTGAGCGCAAGCTTGAAATGCACCAGGGTCATCTGGTGAAAGCGGCGGTTGAACTGGCAAAAGACTGGCGTACCGACCGTATGCTGCGCAAGCTCGAAGCGCTGCTGGCCGTCGCCGATGAAAATGCTTCCCTTATCATCACCGGTAATGGTGACGTTATCCAACCAGAAGACGACCTGATTGCTATTGGTTCAGGTGGCCCTTACGCCCAGGCAGCAGCGCGTGCGCTTCTTGAAAACACCGAACTGGGTGCTCGTGACATCGTAGAGAAATCGCTGGGGATCGCCGGTGATATCTGCATCTACACCAACCATTTCCATACTATTGAAGAATTAGCGTCTAAGGCGTAAGGAATCCCCATGTCTGAAATGACCCCACGCGAAATTGTCAGCGAACTGAACAAACATATCATTGGCCAGGACAATGCCAAGCGTTCCGTGGCGATTGCGCTACGTAACCGCTGGCGCCGGATGCAGCTTGATGAAGAGCTGCGCCATGAAGTTACCCCAAAAAACATTCTGATGATCGGCCCAACGGGTGTCGGTAAAACCGAAATTGCCCGTCGTCTGGCGAAACTCGCAAACGCACCGTTCATCAAAGTTGAAGCCACCAAATTCACCGAAGTCGGTTATGTTGGTAAAGAAGTGGATTCTATCATCCGCGATCTAACTGATTCCGCGATGAAAATGGTACGTCTGCAATCCATCGAGAAAAACCGCTTCCGTGCCGAAGAAATGGCCGAAGAGCGCATTCTTGATGTATTGATCCCACCCGCTAAAAATAACTGGGGTCAGGCTGAAGCACCGCAAGAGCCATCAGCAGCTCGTCAGTCATTCCGTAAGAAATTGCGTGAAGGCCAGTTAGACGATAAAGAAATTGAAATCGATCTGGCTGCAGCACCAATGGGCGTTGAGATCATGGCGCCTCCTGGCATGGAAGAAATGACCAGCCAGTTGCAGTCTATGTTCCAGAATCTGGGTGGGCAGAAGCAAAAACCACGCAAGCTGAAAATCAAAGATGCGATGAAACTTCTGATTGAAGAAGAAGCCGCGAAGCTTGTAAACCCGGAAGAACTGAAGCAAGACGCGATTGATGCCGTTGAGCAACACGGTATCGTGTTTATCGATGAGATCGACAAAATCTGTAAGCGTGGCGGCAACAGCTCCGGCCCGGATGTATCTCGTGAAGGCGTTCAACGTGACTTGCTGCCGCTGGTTGAAGGCTGCACCGTTTCGACCAAACACGGTATGGTCAAAACTGACCACATTCTGTTTATCGCATCCGGTGCGTTCCAGGTGGCAAGCCCGTCAGATCTGATCCCTGAATTGCAGGGTCGTCTGCCAATTCGTGTGGAATTACAGGCGCTGACTGTCGAAGATTTCGAACGCATTCTGACTGAGCCAAATGCGTCTATCACCGTGCAGTACAAAGCACTGATGGGCACTGAAGGCGTGACTATCGACTTCACTCCAGACGGTATTCGCCGTATCGCTGAAGCCGCATGGCAGGTGAACGAGTCCACCGAAAATATCGGCGCACGTCGTCTGCACACCGTGCTGGAACGTCTGGTAGAAGACATCTCTTATGATGCCAGCGACCTGAGTGGCCAATCCATTCTCATTGACGGTGAATATGTCAGTAAGCATCTGGATGAGTTGGTAGCAGATGAAGACTTGAGCCGTTTTATCCTATAATCCCGCTCAACGTATTTTCTTCATTTCAAATGGAGGGCTTATGCCCTCCATTTTTTATATCTAACAGAGAGACTTATGAGCGAATCGCACTCTGTAAGCACAACTCAGGCCTGGCTTGAAAGCTTGCGTCCACGCACGTTACCCCTGGCATTTGCCTCTATCGTCTGTGGCTCCGCGTTGGCTTTTTGGCAAGACGTGTTTAATCCGGCCATTGCATTACTGGCGTTGCTGACAGCGGGGCTACTTCAAATCCTCTCGAATCTGGCGAATGACTACGGCGATGCGGTTAAAGGTAGCGATAAAGAAGACCGAATCGGCCCACTACGCGGAATGCAGAAAGGGGTGATTACTCAGGCGCAAATGAAAAAAGCGCTGATGATCACCGTGGTGTTGATTTGCTTGTCTGGGCTTGCTTTGGTCGCCGTCGCTTGCCGCACATTGGCAGATTTCCTTGGTTTCCTTGCTCTGGGTTTGTTGGCCATCATCGCCGCAATTACCTACACCGTTGGCACGCGCCCGTATGGTTATATGGGGCTTGGCGATATTTCAGTACTGGTCTTTTTTGGCTGGCTGAGTGTGGCAGGAACCTGGTATCTGCAAGCTCATACCCTCGCGCCATTGGTCTTTTTCCCCGCGACGGCATGCGGATTACTCGCAACAGCAGTGCTTAATATCAACAATTTACGTGATATCGACAGCGATCGAGAAAACGGTAAAAACACGCTGGCTGTACGCCTGGGGCCTGTGTTAGCTCGTCGCTATCATGCCTGCCTGTTGCTAGGCGCTCTGGCGTGCCTTGCGCTATTTAATCTGTTCTGGCTGCAAAGCCTTTGGGGATGGCTGTTTGTCCTGGCCGCTCCATTGCTGATAAAGCAGACGCGTTATGTCTTGCTTGAGAAGGAACCTGTCGCTATGCGTCCGATGCTTGAACGCACGGTAAAAGCCGCATTACTCACTAACCTGTTGTTTGCAGTAGGGGTTGTGTTAAGTACGGTGTCGTTTTAGCTGACAAATATCAATTAACAATTGATGATTTTGCCAACAGTTAACATTAAGCGATATACTGACAACTCGTGCAGCAACAGAATCTTAATCCTATGAAATATGATACTTCCGAGCTTTGCGACATCTATCAGGAAGATGTCAACGTCGTTGAACCGCTGTTTTCCAATTTCGGTGGGCGGTCGTCCTTTGGCGGGCAAATCATCACGGTGAAATGTTTCGAGGACAACGGATTGTTGTATGATCTGCTCGAACAAAATGGCCGTGGCCGTGTTCTGGTCATTGATGGCGGTGGTTCAGTTCGCCGTGCTTTGATTGATGCAGAACTTGCCCGTCTGGCGACTCAAAACGAGTGGGAAGGCATTGTGGTTTACGGTGCCGTGCGTCAGGTTGATGACCTGGAAGAACTGGATATTGGTATCCAGGCGATTGCCGCCATTCCAGTGGGTTCCGCAGGTGTTGGTGTTGGCGAAAGCGATGTGCGCGTTAACTTTGGTGGCGTGACATTCTTCTCCGGTGACCATTTATATGCCGATAACACTGGCATCATCCTTTCCGAAGATCCCCTCGATATAGAATAACGAAATCGAATAACAAAACGGGCGCCCAAGGGCGCCCGTTCTTTTTGAAGCTCTGGTCTTACACTTCTTCCATTTTACCTAATAACGCGTGCAGACGATCCTGCCAAACGTGCTGTTGTTCTTTCAGAGAATTGTTTTCGCGTACTAATTCTTCATGATTGCTCTGAGACTGCTGAACTTGTTGAGACAGATTGTTGTTGGTCTCTTTCAGCTCTTCGATTTCCATTTGCAGCAGGGTGATGGTATCAATCGCCTGCTGTACTTTTGCTTCCAGTTTCTCAAACACTTCAAATGACATTTAGAATCTCTCCTGAATTGCAAGGCGTTGATGGATGTTTAAATCCCCGTCCCGGATATTCCCCGAAGACACCTTATGAATATATGCGCTCCACGCGGCGTGTCTCGATTGTAAGTAGCGTGAGTACCCGTGTCCAGCGAGTTCAAGCGCTCTTTGCGTAACATAACGTTTTTCAGCATATGCCGAATGATACGGCCCTCAAAAATCACTCTTTGTTAACCCGTTGATTACTTCTATGAGCGTTTACGTTGCCTTTCTTGGGTGATAATGCGCACAAGTTGGCGCGAAATCGCTCATTTTTATGACGTAACACACAAATTTAAAGCTCGATATTTCTCGTTTATGTTCGTTAACGATAAATTAACACTATGCCTACATGGCACCTGCGCGGCAGGGAATGCCCGAACAAACAATAATCATTAATTTTGCCTTCAGGACCCTATTATGAGTCAGACAGCTCCATCAACCTTGAAAGGTCAGTGCATCGCCGAGTTCATGGGTACCGCGTTGTTGATTTTCTTCGGTGTAGGATGTGTAGCCGCCTTAAAAGTGGCAGGTGCCAGCTTTGGACAGTGGGAAATTAGTGTCATCTGGGGTCTGGGGGTGGCAATGGCTATCTACATGACCGCGGGGGTTTCCGGCGCGCATCTTAATCCGGCTGTGACCATCGCATTATGGTTGTTTGCCTGTTTCGATAAACGCAAAGTCGTGCCATTTATTGTGTCGCAAGTTGCAGGTGCGTTTTGCGCAGCAGCTTTGGTTTATGGCCTGTATTACAATTTATTCCTTGATTACGAGCAGACGCATCACATGGTGCGTGGCAGTGTAGAAAGTCTGGATTTGGCGGGAATTTTCTCAACCTACCCTAATCCGCACATTAATTTTCTACAGGCGTTCGCAGTAGAGATGGTGATAACCGCCATTTTGATGGCCGTTATCCTGGCGCTGACGGACGATGGTAACGGCGTCCCTCGTGGCCCGTTAGCTCCACTGTTGATTGGTTTGTTGATCGCAGTAATCGGCGCATCAATGGGGCCTTTGACCGGATTTGCCATGAACCCTGCGCGTGACTTTGGCCCGAAACTTTTCGCCTGGCTTGCAGGTTGGGGTGACATTGCCTTTACAGGTGGTCGTGATATCCCTTACTTCCTGGTGCCGGTATTTGGCCCGATAGTCGGCGCTGCGTTAGGTGCGTTTGGCTACCGTAAGCTTATTGGTCGCCATTTACCGTGTGATGTTTGTGTGGAAGAGGAAGAAAAATCCAGTCACTCCACGCAGCAAAATGCTTCTTTGTAAGACTGACTTCAGGACAAAATTATGACTCACGAAAAAAAATACATCGTCGCACTTGATCAAGGTACCACCAGCTCTCGCGCCGTCGTCCTGGATCACGATGCTAACGTCGTCAGCGTTTCACAGCGCGAATTTCAGCAAATCTATCCAAAAGCAGGATGGGTAGAACACGACCCAATGGAGATTTGGGCAACTCAAAGCTCCACGTTGGTTGAAGTGCTGGCGAAAGCGGACATTAACTCAGACCAAATTGCCGCCATTGGCATCACTAACCAGCGTGAAACCGCGATTGTCTGGGAAAAGGAAACCGGTAAACCGATTTACAACGCCATCGTCTGGCAATGCCGCCGCACCGCAGAAATCTGCGAACAGCTGAAACGCGATGGCCTGGAAGAGTACATCAAATCAACGACTGGCCTGGTGGTTGACCCGTACTTCTCTGGCACCAAAGTGAAGTGGATCCTCGACCACGTAGAAGGCTCGCGTGAGCGTGCTCGCCGTGGCGAACTGCTGTTTGGTACGGTTGATACCTGGCTTATCTGGAAAATGACTCAGGGGCGTGTACACGTCACCGATTACACCAACGCCTCACGTACCATGCTGTTTAATATCCATACTCTCGACTGGGATGACCGCATGCTGGAAGCGCTGGATATTCCGCGCGCCATGCTGCCAGAAGTACGCAAATCGTCTGAAGTATATGGCCAGACCAACATCGGCGGCAAAGGCGGCACGCGTATTCCTATCGCCGGGATCGCCGGTGACCAGCAGGCTGCACTGTTCGGCCAACTGTGCGTCAAAGAAGGGATGGCGAAAAATACCTACGGTACGGGCTGCTTTATGCTGATGAACACCGGCACGCAGGCGGTTAAATCCACTCACGGTTTGCTGACCACTATTGCCTGTGGCCCGCGTGGCGAAGTGAATTATGCGCTGGAAGGTGCGGTATTTATGGGCGGCGCATCCATTCAGTGGCTACGCGATGAGATGAAACTTATCAGCGATGCAACGGACTCCGAGTACTTTGCCACTAAAGTCAAAGATACCAACGGCGTGTATGTCGTTCCCGCCTTTACCGGCCTGGGCGCGCCGTACTGGGACCCGTATGCCCGTGGCGCTATCTTCGGCCTGACTCGCGGTGTGAACGCAAACCATATTATCCGCGCAACGCTTGAATCCATTGCCTACCAGACGCGTGATGTTCTGGAAGCGATGCAGGCCGACGCTGACATTCGTTTGCACGCTTTACGTGTTGATGGCGGTGCAGTGGCGAATAACTTCCTGATGCAATTCCAGGCGGACATTTTGGGTACCCGCGTAGAGCGCCCTGAAGTGCGCGAAGTGACTGCGTTAGGTGCAGCTTATCTGGCAGGTCTGGCGGTTGACTTCTGGCAGAATCTGGATGAAGTCAGCGAGAAAGCGGTTATCGAGAAAGAGTTCCGCCCGGGTATTGAAACCACTGAGCGCAACGTCCGTTATGCTGGCTGGAAAAAGGCCGTTAAGCGTGCGCTGGCCTGGGAAGATCACGAAGAAAGCTAATCTTCATTTCCCCCTCACCCTGCCCCTCTCCCTCAAAGGAGAGGGGATCAATCTGTGCTACAATCCGTCGCAATTGGGCTTGCTAAATGAGTGTGCGATGAGACGAGAACTGGCGATTGAATTTTCCCGTGTAACCGAAGCTGCAGCGCTGGCGGGTTATAAATGGTTAGGGCGTGGCGATAAGAATATTGCGGATGGCGCCGCTGTTAACGCGATGCGTATCGTGCTCAATCAGGTCAATATTGATGGCCAGATTGTGATTGGCGAAGGGGAGATCGACGAAGCGCCTATGCTCTACATTGGCGAAAAAGTCGGTACTGGCCAGGGCGATGCGGTAGATATTGCCGTTGACCCGATTGAAGGCACCCGTATGACTGCCATGGGCCAGGCAAACGCGCTGGCAGTCTTAGCCGTGGGTGATAAGGGCAGCTTCCTGAACGCTCCCGACATGTATATGGAAAAGCTGATTGTGGGTCCGGGTGCTAAAGGCATCATCGACCTGAATCTTCCGCTGGCTGAAAACCTGGTTAACGTCGCCGTAGCACTCAATAAACCGCTCAGCGAACTCACCGTCACTATTCTTGCTAAACCTCGCCACGATGAAGTCATTGCTGAAATGCAAAAACTCGGGGTGCGCGTATTTGCGATTCCTGATGGTGACGTTGCGGCATCTATTTTGACCTGCATGCCTGATAGTGAAGTCGATGTGATGTACGGTATTGGCGGCGCACCTGAAGGCGTTATTTCCGCAGCGGTTATCCGCGCTCTGGACGGTGATATGCACGGCCGCCTGTTGGCTCGCCACCACGTGAAAGGTGACAACGAAGAAAACCGTCGTATCGGTGAGCAAGAGATAGCTCGTTGTACAGCCATGGGCATTGAAGCCGGTCTGGTGTTGAAGCTTGATGATATGGCGCGTAATGACAACGTTATTTTCTCGGCCACCGGTATAACCAAAGGCGATTTGCTGGAAGGGATCACGCGTAAAGGGAATATGGCGACCACTGAAACGCTGTTGATTCGTGGGAAATCACGCACCATACGCCGCATCAAATCCATTCACTACCTCGACCGTAAAGACCAGGACGTACAGACCCATATTCTGTAAGCCCGTCGTTTGTCTGATTGAGCTTTCCAGCTTTAACCGGCTGGAAATCTCTCACTTTTCTGGTGAAGATAGGAAAAACACAACAAAGGGGAGCGTGCATCATGGCGGAATGGGTTAAAGGTAAAGTTGTTCAGGTTCAAAACTGGACTGACGCTCTTTTTAGTCTCACAGTTCATGCGCCTGTCGCCCCTTTCACTGCGGGTCAATTTACCAAACTTGGGTTGGAAATTGATGGCGAACGCGTTCAGCGCGCCTATTCCTACGTCAATTCGCCGAGTGATCCCAACCTTGAGTTCTATCTGGTTACGGTACCTGAAGGCAAACTCAGCCCTCGCCTACACGCACTGCAACCTGGCGATGAGCTTATGCTGGTGAGCGAAGCGGCTGGATTCTTCGTGCTAGATGAAATCCCGGATTGTCAGACATTATGGATGCTGGCAACGGGAACAGCACTCGGCCCGTATCTTTCTATTTTACAGGAAGGAAAAGGCCTCGAGCGCTTCGAAAATATCGTTTTGCTGCATGCTGTGCGCTATGCGCAGGACTTGAGTTATCTACCGTTGATGCAGAAACTTCAGCAGCAATATGAAGGGAAATTACGCATTCAGACGGTTGTTAGCCGGGAATCCATTGCAGGGTCATTAACCGGGCGTGTGCCTGCACTTATAGAAAGCGGTGAGCTTGAAGCAGCGGTTGGCCTGCCGATGAATATCGAAACCAGCCATGTGATGTTGTGCGGGAATCCGCAAATGGTACGAGATACGCAGCAGTTGCTCAAAGAGACCCGGCAGATGACCAAACATCTTCGCCGCCGGCCGGGGCATATGACTGCTGAACACTATTGGTAAGATCAAAAGCGGTGAGTTAGCGGAATTTCACTTCGCTGGTGTCTTTACCAAATCGGTTTTCACCCTGGGTGCCAACAAATGCGCCCAGGTCCATAATAATCATCACAAAAATAAGCGTTGGGATAAAACGACCAAGTCCCCACTGCGCTAACGTACCGAAAGTTTCCCAATTACCTGCAAGCAGCAGCCACGCAGGAATAAACAGCAGCGCCCACCAGCCTTTCTTATTTCGGTCATGCAGACGTTTCACAATCACGGCGGCAGTCGGTATCAACGAACCCGATAAAAAGAAACCGGCGGTAGAATATGGCATGATTTCAGCACCCGCGAGGGTGAAGAGAATGATCAGCGCGATTAACCAAACGCCAATCCAAATCCAGAAATCACGGCGCCCTATACGTCCGTTAAAAGAGAACAGCCATTGCTGTATGGTCATGGTAAGGTCCATTTTATTGTTTAGCGCCGTAGTGTACCCTGGCTATGCTGGGTTTTGACAAGCCAACGGAATGCCGATTTAATCGGAAAGCAGAATTCACAGGAGAATTTGTCGATGAGACATCTGGTTGCAGCTCTGGCTTTACTGACACTACCCGTCTCGGTGGTTTGGGCTGATCCGCCTTCAGATTCCACCTCAACGCTACAAGTCGCTCCCTATTTATTAGCAGGCGCCCCAACATTCGACATGAACATCACGCAGTTTCGGGAAAAATTCAACGCTGAAAACCCGACATTGCTCATCAATGAGTTCCGTGCCATTGACGCCAATGCTGATGAAGTAAATTTGATACGTGCTGCCAGTAAAATTAACGAAAATCTCTACACATCTTCTGCGCTAGAGCGCGGCACGTTGAAAATAAAGTCTATCCAGATAACGTGGTTGCCGATTCAAGGACCTGAGCAAAAAGCAGCGCGGGCAAAAGCGACAGAGTATATGGCAGCGCTGATCCGCACATTTACGCCCTCGCTTTCAAAGCCGCAAAGCGTGGCAAAACTCACTAAACTCCTCAGCAATGGCAAGAACAAACGTTATTACGCGCAAACCGATGGCGCTATCCGCTATGTTGTCGCAGACAACGGTGAAAAGGGGCTTACCTTCGCTGTTGAACCGATTAAGCTGACGCTATCTGAAACACTTAACAACGGCGAATAAATGACAAAAAGCAAAGCCTTTCGCCTGTTGAGTCTCTATACTGTTTCACAGACCATGCTGCCCTGAATGGCAGCGATTCTTTTATTAGTTTGACCTTGTGGAGAATGAAGATGCGACATCCTTTGGTGATGGGTAACTGGAAACTGAACGGCAGCAAGCACATGGTACACGAGCTGATTGCTGGCTTACGCAAAGAACTGGCTGGCGTTGCTGGCTGTGGCGTTGCTATCGCTCCTCCTACTATGTATCTGGATCTGGCTAAACACGCCGCATCTGGCAGCCACATCATTCTTGGTGCTCAGAACGTAGACCTGAACCTGTCTGGCGCATTCACTGGTGAAGTTTCTGCAGAAATGCTGAAAGATGTAGGTGCTAAATACATCATCATCGGTCACTCCGAGCGTCGTACTTACCACGCAGAGTCTGATGAACTGATCGCTAAAAAATTCGCAATTCTGAAAGAAGTTGGCCTGATCCCCGTTCTTTGCATCGGTGAAACCGAAGCAGAAAACGAAGCAGGCAAAACTGAAGAAGTTTGCGCACGTCAAATCGACGCCGTTCTGAAAACTCAGGGCGCTGCGGCATTCGAAGGCGTTGTTATCGCTTACGAACCAGTATGGGCAATCGGTACTGGCAAATCAGCAACTCCAGCTCAAGCTCAGGCTGTTCACAAATTCATTCGTGACCACATTGCTAAAGCTGATGCGAAAGTGGCTGAGCAAGTCATCATCCAGTACGGCGGTTCCGTAAACGACAAAAACGCAGCAGAGCTGTTTGCTCAGCCGGATATCGACGGCGCGCTGGTTGGCGGTGCTTCCCTGAAAGCAGACGCATTCGCCGTTATCGTTAAAGCTGCGGCTGAAGCGAAAAAAGCGTAAGTTTCTGCTTAGCTAGATACCCCTTTGATTACTCAAAGGGGTATAAAGGCTCTGCTCTGGCAGGGCCTTTATTTATTCAACAATCTACAGTCGTGATCTTGCAGTTGCTCAGCAGATGCCAGGTTGAAGCGCAGTAAATTCCGCTCCGTCGCCAACACTATCCACTCCCCATCCTTCAGTTGTGCCATCGCCAGGCTGTATCGCCCCATATTTTCCCTTGCCTGCGGAACCTGAGAGGCCAACATCATAAATGGGCTATGTTGTGAAAACTCCGTCGTAGTGACCTTTCTGGCAATGTACTGATTTCCAGCCAGAGATACCGGGAAAGTCTGCCAGTCGGCGTGTATTGCATTCGCATACTGATATAACTGGTCACGTACTTCCGCCCGCAAACAAGAAATATGGATATGAAGCTGATTCTGCGAGCGCCCTGTCGCGGAGTTAATGGTCAGTGAAATGACGTCGTCAGAAACATGAGCCCCCCGCCGCACACTCATAACGTTACGCTGTTGCCACGCCAGCCATAAGAAATTAGCGGTTTTAGACTGCAATAATTCCGGGCTTTCCATGCCGTTCATTTTCGCAGTCGGTAGCAGCAGGTATTGCAGCGGGCCATTGATATCTTTTAGCAGCACATATCCCGTCTGCAAATCCACTTTGGCGCAAGGCTCAGGGTTCTGATTATCACGCTGATGAGGGATGCACTGTTCGCTAACGATACGCCACAAGGCGTCTGGATGATGCAGGTATTGCCGCAGGGTTAACCCACCAACAACAACCACGATTAATAAGAGGATCAAGAGAACAATTGTGCGTCGGTGGCGCAGCATTGAAACCTCAGGAACAATGAAGAGGGCTGCTCAGCGTAACGCAATCGTGGGGGCCACAAAAGCAAAACGGCCCTTTTCAGGGCCGTTACTACGCTTAACGCTGACTAATTTGGTCGAAGGTACCCCCATTCGAGAAGTGTTCTTTCTGCGCTTTCGTCCAACCGCCAAACTCGTCATCAATCGTGAACAATTTAAGTTTTGGGAAGACGTTTTCATATTTCTTCGCCACTTCGGCATTACGTGGACGATAGTAATTTTTCGCCACAATTTCCTGCCCTTCCGGTGAATAGAGGTATTTCAGGTACTCTTCAGCAACTTTCTGAGTGCCTTTCTTCTCTGCTACTTTATCTACGACTGAAACAGTAGGTTCAGCAAGAATTGACTCACTTGGCGTTACGATTTCAAACTTGTCTTTGCCTAACTCGTTGGTTGCCAGAAACGCTTCGTTTTCCCAGGCAATCAACACGTCACCGATTCCACGCTCAACAAAAGTACTGGTTGAACCACGAGCCCCAGAATCCAGCACTTCAACGTTTTTATACAACGCTTTCACAAAATCCTGCGCTTTTGCCTGGTCGTTATTGTTGTGATGCAGAGCGTAGCCCCAGGCTGCCAGATAGTTCCAGCGCGCGCCACCTGAGCTTTTTGGGTTCGGGGTGATAACAGAAACGCCCGGTTTAATCAGATCGTTCCAGTCATGAATTTGTTTTGGGTTGCCTTTGCGTACCAGGAACACGATGGTCGATGTGTAAGGTGCGGAGTTATCAGGCAGGCGTTTGATCCAGTTTTTATCGATACGGCCACGCTCAGCAATAGCATCCACATCGTATGCCAGTGCCAGAGTCACCACATCAGCTTCAATACCGTTGATAACAGAGGTCGCTTGCTTACCGGAACCACCGTGAGACTGACGAACCACAACGTCATCGCCGGTTTGCTGTTTCCAGTGAGCACTGAACGCCTTGTTGTACTCGTCATAAAGTTCGCGAGTGGGATCGTAAGAGACGTTAAGTAACTGAATATCTTTAGCCAACACGCTGGTTGATGCCAACAGTAATGTAAGTCCAACTCCCCACTTATTCATCGTTCGCTCTCTTTAATCGGATTTGATGAAAGCAGCGTGCCAGAAAGTTAACCATTCATTAAAGAATAAAAAAAGATTGGCTATAACTATAGAGCATATAACAAACAGCAAAAAGCCGGGTTTCCCGGCTTCAATTTTCACAATCCGCGAATTAGTACAGTTTCTTCGCGCAATCCAACCAGTCACCTTTGAACGGACGCTTCATGTTTTCGATAGCGTCGATAATGTCATGGTGAACCAGTTTTTCGTTCTGAATACCGACGCAACGACCGCCATAGCCCTGCAACAGCAGTTCAATGGAGTACGCGCCCATACGGGAAGCGAGAATGCGGTCATAAGCAACCGGAGCCCCACCGCGCTGGATGTGGCCCAGTACGGTTGCACGCGTTTCACGTTTGGTTTCAGTCTCGATGAACTGCGCAAGTTCGTGAATATCACAGATGTGTTCTGTAATCGCGACAATGGCGTGTTTTTTTCCTTTCGCAATACCAGCTTTGATTTCTTCAACCAGCTCTTCGCGCTTGAACTCGACTTCCGGCAATACGACAAACTCACAACCACCTGCGATTGACGCAGCCAGGGTCAGATCGCCACAGTAACGCCCCATCACTTCAACGATAGAAATACGCTGGTGAGAAGAAGAAGTGTCGCGTAGACGGTCGATAGCTTCAACGACTGTTTCCAGTGCCGTGAAGAAACCGATAGTGTAATCGGTACCTTTGATGTCGTTATCAATCGTGCCTGGCAGGCCGATGCATGGGAAACCCATTTCGGTCAGACGTTTTGCACCCATGTAGGAACCGTCACCACCGATAACCACCAGCGCATCAATGCCACGTTTTTTTAAATTCTCGATAGCTACTTCGCGAATTTTCTCATCACGGAATTCCGGGAAGCGGGCTGAACCCAGGAAAGTACCGCCACGGTTGATCATATCGGATACGCTATAGCGGTCCAGATTTACCATGCGGTCTTCGTACAAACCGAGATAGCCGTCATATACGCCCGCAACTTCAAGACCTTCGCTCAATGCTGCACGGACAACACCACGAATTGCAGCGTTCATGCCTGGAGCATCACCACCACTCGTCAACACACCAATTTTTTTGATCATGACTACCTCTGAACTTTTGAATGCAAATTAATCCTGTTGCCGGAAACGGCCTGCGGCATGCCGTGGCTCGACTCTGCTACAAATAGTATAACAGCCGCTTCTTGCTGAATTGATTCAGGTCAGGCCATATGTCGGTATTTTATTCACAAAGCATCGACTCTGTCTGACTTTTACAACGAAAAATTAAAGCTCAAAATGCCCTTGCTGCTGCGTCGGCACAACCGAGCAGGGGTCCTGGTGAATAATCACATCTGATCCAGGGAAACGACGCAAGAGAGCTTGCTCCACTTGTTCAGCAATAACATGTGCTTGAACCAGTGGTAGGTTGTCTTCCATTTCGATATGAACTTGAATAAAGCGGGTCGGCCCTGACTGCCGCGTTCGTAGATCATGCGCCCCTTTAACACCCGGCCATGAATTGATGATATCAATAATTACTTGTCGCTCGTCATCGGGTAAAGCGCGATCTAAAAGAGACTGCACGGCTTCATAACCCATACGCAGCGCGCTATACAAAATATAGACACCAATACCTAAAGCAAATATCGAATCTGCGCGGTGCCAGCCATGCCAGGACAACGCTAGCGCAACCAGAATGGCTCCATTCATCATAACATCAGACTGATAATGAAGCATATCTGCTCGAACCGCCTGGCTTTGTGTTTTCCGCACGACCCAGCGTTGGAATGTCACCAGAATTAACGTGCTGACTAATGCAATGACCGTGACCACAACACCCACTACTGGCTGTTTCATTGGCGACGGTTCAGCTAAATGCTGAATGCCAGTCAAAAACAGGAACAGCGCAGAACCGGAAATAAACATACTTTGCGCCAGTGCTGCCAGCGATTCAGCTTTGCCGTGGCCAAAAGTATGTTCTTCATCTGCAGGTTGCAGCGAGTAACGCACGACAAGTAGGTTAGTCAGCGACGCAGCAATGTCCACCAGCGAATCGACCAATGCGGCCAGAATACTGACCGAACCGGTGTTCCACCAGGCGAAAATCTTTATCAAAAGTAACAGTGAGGCCATTACCGTCGCGGCAATTGCTGCACGGCTAACCAGCATCCCATATTGTTGATTCATAGGGGCTCCAGCAAATCATTGCTGGCTAGTATAGCGGATTCATGTGAACCATCAGGCAAAAAAAACCCGCCTTGGTAGGCGGGGAAGACAGGGATGGTGTCTATGGCAAGGAAAACAGGGTTTGTTACTGGTTACTACGCTTACTGCTACTACTCAGTTCCTGCAACGAAGACATCTGTTGCAGATCCGCTAGTTCACGAAATTGATCCATGCGCTGTTGGTGTTTGTCGTTTAAAACGGCCTGCTGCTCAGGCGTTAACAAGCGGTACATTTGATTGCGTACTTTCGCCATTTCAACCTGGCGAGCCACTTGTTCTTGTGCCATTTTTTCAGCCTGGACACGCACTGCCGTTTCATCAAAATTTTCAGCGATGACCAGATTATGCATGGTCTCCATTTCGCTTACATTCACGGGTGGGCTATCATGCCGTGCCCGTTGCATTAGATCGCGCATTTGTTGGCGCTGTTGTTCGGTCAGGTTTATCCCTTCGAACATATGGCTCTGAAGGTTATTACGCTTAACTAAGCCTTCACCGCCTTGATACCAGTTGTCGCTTGCCTGACTGGACAGGGTTATCAGAGTCAATGTAGAGGCCATGACGGCAGCGGTAACATTGCGCATCACTTGCTCCTGAAATCATCTGTGCTGCGATTCAACGAGAGTCAGTCTACGATTCCCGCTGCAAACTAGCGTCAGGGGGTGTAAAACAACGTAAAGTCATAGATTAGCGCGCCTTGATGACGTAATTTCTGCCTCGGAGGTAATTTAACAATGAATAAAATTCTGCTAGTTGATGATGACCGAGAGCTTACTTCCCTGTTAAAGGAACTGCTCGACATGGAAGGTTTTAACGTAATTGTTGCCCACGACGGCGAGCAAGCGTTGGAGCTTCTTGATGACACCATTGACCTTTTATTGCTCGACGTGATGATGCCAAAGAAAAACGGCATTGATACGTTAAAAGAGTTGCGCCAGTCACACCAGACTCCTGTCATTATGCTTACAGCTCGAGGAAGTGAACTAGATCGCGTTCTCGGCCTTGAACTGGGTGCAGATGACTATCTGCCTAAACCATTCAACGATCGTGAACTGGTGGCCCGTATACGCGCTATTTTGCGTCGTTCACACTGGAGTGAGCAGCAGCAAAACAGCGACAGCGGTTCTCCGACGGTCGAAGTTGACGGTTTAAGCCTGAATCCTGGTCGTCAGGAAGCGAGCTTTGATGGACAAGCGCTTGATTTAACCGGCACCGAATTCACCCTGCTCTATTTGCTTGCACAGCATCTGGGCCAGGTCGTTTCACGCGAACACTTAAGCCAGGAAGTTCTGGGCAAACGTCTGACACCTTTCGACCGCGCTATCGACATGCATATTTCCAACTTGCGTCGTAAGTTACCGGATCGCAAAGATGGGCATCCGTGGTTTAAAACATTACGTGGCCGCGGCTACCTGATGGTGTCTGCTTCATGATAAGTAGCCTTACCGCGCGTATTTTTGCCATCTTCTGGTTGACGCTGGCGTTAGTGCTGATGCTTGTACTGATGCTGCCGAAACTGGATTCGCGTCAAATGACCGAGCTGATGGAGAATGAGCAACGTCAAGGCATCATGATTGAACAGCATGTCGAAGCGGAACTTGAAAACGATCCACCGAACGACCTGATGTGGTGGCGTCGCTTGTTCCGGGCCATTGATAAATGGGCACCACCCGGACAACGTTTGTTACTCGTGACCAGCGAAGGGCGAGTTATTGGCGCCCAGCGCAATGAAATGCAGATTATTCGTAACTTTATCGGCCAGTCTGATAACGCCGATCATCCGCAAAAGAAAAAGTATGGCCGCGTGGAATTAGTCGGGCCATTTTCGGTACGTGATGGTGAAGATAACTACCAACTCTACCTAATTCGCCCAGCAAGTAACTCCCAATCTGATTTTATTAACCTGCTGTTTGATAGACCTTTATTGCTGCTTATTGTCACGATGCTGGTCAGTTCACCGCTGCTGCTGTGGCTGGCATGGAGTCTGGCAAAACCTGCACGTAAGTTGAAAAATGCCGCCGATGAAGTGGCTCAGGGTAATTTACGTCAACATCCTGAACTCGAATCCGGGCCCCAGGAGTTTCTGGCAGCCGGTGCCAGTTTTAACCAGATGGTTACCGCGCTGGAAAGGATGATGACAACTCAACAAAGACTGTTGTCCGATATCTCTCACGAATTGCGGACCCCACTGACCCGCTTGCAATTAGGCACCGCTTTATTGCGACGCAAAACCGGTGAAAGCAAAGAACTGGAGCGTATCGAAACGGAAGCTCAGCGTCTGGATGGGATGATCAACGACCTGCTGGTGATGTCCCGTAATCAGCAAAAAAATGCGCTGGCGAGCGAGACCATGAAAGCCAATCAAATCTGGTCCGAAGTGCTGGATAACGCAGCCTTTGAAGCAGAACAGATGGGTAAATCGCTGGAGGTGACCTACCCGCCAGGCCCATGGTTGATGTACGGCAATCCCAACTCGCTGGAAAGTGCGCTGGAAAATATTGTTCGCAACGCATTACGCTATTCACACACGAAAATTGCGGTTAACTTCTCCGTTGATAATCAAGGTATTACTATCACCGTAGATGATGATGGCCCAGGCGTTAGCCCGTCCGATCGTGAACAAATATTCCGTCCTTTCTACCGTACAGACGAAGCGCGCGATCGTGAGTCAGGCGGTACGGGTTTGGGATTAGCGATTGTAGAAACTGCCGTTCAGCAACATCGTGGTTGGGTGAAAGCCGACGACAGTCCTCTGGGTGGATTGCGCCTGATACTGTGGTTACCGCTCTACCATCGTTAATTCTTCATCGTAAAGAACAGGTCCTTCGGGGCCTGTTTTCCTTCTGGTAATAAATTGATATTCTGCGCGCCAAGTCTTATGGGGGCAGTATGCTAAATATCGTTTTGTTTGAACCTGAAATCCCACCGAATACCGGGAATATCATCCGTCTGTGCGCCAACACTGGCTTCCGGTTACACATCATTGAACCAACAGGCTTTGGCTGGGATGATAAGCGTCTGCGCCGCGCCGGGCTGGATTATCACGAGTTTGCTGCTGTGAATCGCCATAAAGACTATGACGCCTTTCTGGAAGCAGAAAATCCGCAGCGTCTGTTTGCATTAACGACCAAAGGCACCCCAGCCCACAGCGCAGTGAGTTATCAGGATGGTGATTATCTGGTGTTTGGCCCGGAAACACGTGGCCTGCCTGCAACTATTCTTGATGCATTGCCCGCTGAGCAAAAAATCCGCATCCCAATGATGCCGGACAGCCGCAGCATGAATTTATCAAACGCAGTATCGGTAGTGGTGTATGAAGCCTGGCGTCAGCTTGGTTATCCTGGCGCCGTTTTGAGAAGTTAGATTCCGTCGCCGTACTCGAAGCCATTGCTGGCTCCGTTAAAGTGCTGATCCATATCGATGGCAGGCTTATCGCTTTCAGGCTTGCCAACAATTCGAGCAGGAACGCCTGCTGCCGTGGTATGTGGTGGCACAGGTTGTAACACCACGGAACCTGCGCCAATTTTCGCCCCGCGCCCTACTTCAATATTGCCCAGGATTTTAGCCCCGGCACCAATCATCACGCCTTCACGAATTTTTGGATGGCGATCGCCGCTGGTTTTACCTGTACCGCCCAACGTGACCGACTGCAAAATTGACACATCGTTTTCGACAATGGCCGTTTCACCGATCACAATGCCGGTCGCGTGGTCGAGCATGATCCCGCAACCAATTTGGGCTGCCGGATGAATATCCACCTGGAATGATACGGAAACCTGGTTTTGCAGGAAAATCGCTAACGCCCGACGCCCCTCTTTCCACAACCAATGACCGATACGGTAGGACTGCAAGGCATGAAAGCCTTTCAGGTATAACAGCGGAGTGGAATATTTATCAACAGCCGGGTCACGGGTACGCACAGCCTGAATATCACACGCGGCTGAGGCAATCATTTGTGGTTCTGCCGCGTATGCTTCTTCGACAACCTCACGAATTGCGATAGCGGGCATAATCGGGGAAGCTAACTTATTGGCGAGCATATAGCTCAATGCACTACCGAGATTTTCGTGCTTGAGGAGAGTTGCATGATAAAAACTGGCCAACATCGGTTCACAATCGGCAAGCGCTCGTGCTTCAGCTTTAATATTGTTCCACACCAGATCCAGTTCTTCAGACGACATTGCTCTCTCCAGACAGAAAAACAGCGCCCGGTACTTAGTACCGGAACGCTTCAGTTATCGCGGTTGTGTTGTTCCATCAGTTGCTGTTTCGTTCATCCTTGCGCGTTCGACCCAGCAACGTTAATGCTGCCTCGCGAGCGTTTTTTCCGCAATACAATACCTGATAAATTTCCTCGGTTATTGGCATTTCGACGCCAAAACGCGCCGCCAACTCCCGCACTTCTTTGGTATTGCGGTAACCTTCAACGACCTGGCCGATTTTCTGCTGTGCCGAATCAACATCCGCACCCTGCCCCAGCGCCATGCCGAAGCGACGGTTACGTGATTGGTTATCCGTACATGTCAGAACCAGATCGCCCAAGCCCGCCATTCCCATGAAGGTTTCAGGATCAGCACCCAAGGCACAACCAAGACGAGTCATCTCAGCAAGACCACGGGTAATCAACGCTGTACGTGCGTTCGCCCCGAAGCCAATGCCATCAGACATCCCCGCACCAATTGCAATCACATTCTTCACCGCGCCACCTAGCTGCACGCCAATGAAGTCAGGGTTGCTGTAAACACGGAAGCTTTTGCCGCAGTGCAGCAATTGCTGGAGGTCTTGAGCGAAGGTTTCATCCGTTGCCGCCAGCGCGATTGCCGTCGGCAATCCTGCAGCCAGCTCTTTGGCAAACGTCGGGCCGGAGATCACCGCTAACGGGATTTCATCGCCAAGAGCTTCACGCGCAACGTCTTGCAACAAGCGTCCGGTGTCCGCTTCCAAACCTTTTGTCGCCCAGACGATACGAGCATCGTTACGCATTAACGGTTTGATTTGACGCAGCACCTCCCCAAAAACGTGACTCGGCACGACAACCAGAATATTACGGCTGGCAGACAGTGCTTTCGCTAAATCGCTTTCGAGGTGGAGAGTGTCAGGGAAAGGGACATCAGGAAGAAACGCCGCATTACAGCGATCGGCCTGCAATGTAGCAAGGTGTTTAGGGTCATGGCCCCACAGTACAACGTGGTGACCATTACGCGCCAGGGTGATGGCAAGAGCGGTGCCGTACGAACCGGCACCGATCACAGTCATTGAGGCATTAAGGCTATTCATCAGGCATCCTGATGGTTTTCAGCACCTTCGCCGTTTTGCTGCTGCAGGTAACTCATGAACAGCGCATCGAAGTTAACCGGTGCAAGGTTCAGCTGCGGGAAGGTACCACGAGAAACCAGGCTAGTGATTGCTTCACGTGCATAAGGGAACAGAATGTTCGGGCAGTACGCACCCAGGCAATGTGCCATCTGCGGACCTTCGATCCCACCGATGGAGAAGATACCTGCCTGCTGAACTTCACACAGGAATGCAGTGTCTTCGCCCAGTGTTGCGGTCACAGTTACACGCAACACAACTTCATAGACGTCGTCTGCCAGTTGGCTGGAAGCGGTATCAAGATCCAGCTTCACTTCTGGCTGCCAATCTTTCTGGAAAACGTGCGGCGCATTAGGTGCTTCAAAAGAAATGTCTTTGGTGTAGACGCGCTGAATCTGGAAAGCCATTTCTGTGTTGTTTTGTTCTGACATTGTTAACCCTTAAAAAATTAATACGTCCTTAAACGGCAGTAAGCGACAAAGGAGTTGCACTAGCGAAGTAGGGGATCGAGTCCACCACGAGCATCAAGTGCATACAAGTCATCGCATCCGCCAATGTGCTGTGCGTCAATAAATATCTGCGGCACTGTGGTTCGCCCACTGCGTTTAATCATCTCTTCACGCTTAACGGCATCACCGTCAATCGCTAACTCCTGAAACGTGACCCCTTTGCTTTGCAGCAGGTCTTTTGCACGGTGGCAAAACGGACAGGTTGCTTTAGTGTAGATTTCAATATTCGCCATGGTCTTCTCCAATGTGCGTCTCGATTTATTTACCGCGAACTAATGGCAGGTTATCCCCGCTCCAGCCAGCAATACCTTCTTTGAGCAAGGTGACTTTCTCGAAACCGGCTTTTGTCAGTAATCCGGCTGAATCTTGAGAAGTTACGCCATTGCCACAAACCACGATAACAGGCTGCGCTTTATGTTTTTCCAGCTCACCGAAGTTACCACTTTTAATATCAGCTGGCAGGACATTCAATGAGTTAGCAATATGGCCTTTGCGATAATCATCACGTGAACGCACGTCGACTACAATGGCATCTTCTTTATTGATGAGGCGTGTTGCTTCGCCACGGGTGATGACCTTCACCTTGGAGGTTAAACCTTTAAAGGTCATGAAAAGTACGGCGGCAAACAAGCCAACCCACGCCAGACTAAGTATGGGATGACGACCAATGAATTGCATAATTTCTTGCATGGGGGGGTGTAGCTCCCGACTAAGTAATATGAAAAAACCAAGTGAGGAGTATACATTTGCATTGTGCCAAATACAGCCAGTCTGCGTTAGGTTATGTTGATTCTGCGGACTGTTACGAAAAAAATTACCTTAACGACGTAAAACCGATCACAATCCAACCCGTTTCTTTGATCTTCTGCGGCTATTTACCCCGTGGCCTGTAGTAAAATTACGCAAATTTTGTCTTTGACTTAGAGGTTATCGCAATGTCAGTTACTAAAAAACCTATGGTTCTGGTGATTCTGGATGGCTATGGTCACCGTGAAGAGCAGCAGGATAACGCTATTCTGAATGCTAAAACCCCGGTTATGGATAACCTGTGGGCACAGCGTCCACATACCTTGATTAACGCTTCTGGTATGGAAGTCGGTTTGCCAGACGGCCAAATGGGTAACTCCGAAGTGGGTCACGTAAACCTTGGCGCTGGCCGCATTGTTTACCAGGATCTGACTCGTCTGGACGTGGAAATTAAAGAACGTACTTTCTTCTCCAACCCAACGCTTACCGCCGCAGTAGACAAAGCTGTTGCCGCAGGTAAAGCAGTACACATCATGGGTCTGGCGTCAGCTGGCGGCGTTCACAGCCACGAAGAACACATTCTGGCAATGATTGAACTGGCTGCTGAGCGCGGTGCTGAAGCAATCTACCTGCACGCTTTCCTGGATGGTCGTGATACTCCACCTCGCAGTGCAGAGTCTTCACTGAAGAAATTTGCTGATAAATTTGCATCCCTGGGTAAAGGCCGTGTTGCCTCGCTGATTGGCCGTTACTACGCAATGGACCGCGATAATCGCTGGGACCGCGTTGAACTGGCTTATGACCTGCTGACTCAAGCAAAAGGTGAATTCCAGGCAGAAACTGCCATTGCAGGTCTGGAAGCAGCATACGCTCGTGATGAAAATGACGAATTCGTTAAACCAACCGTGATCCGCGCAGAAGGCGAAGCTGATGCAGCCATGAACGACGGCGATGCGCTGATTTTCATGAACTTCCGCGCAGACCGTGCTCGTCAAATTACTCGTACATTTGTTAACGCTGACTTCGACGGGTTTGCTCGTAAGAAAGTGGTTAACTTCGGTGATTTCGTGATGCTGACTGAATACGCAGCAGACATCAAAGCCGCATGTGCCTACCCACCAGCATCTCTGACCAATACATTTGGTGAGTGGATGGCGAAGCACAATAAAACTCAGTTGCGTATCTCCGAAACTGAAAAATATGCGCACGTTACTTTCTTCTACAACGGTGGCGTTGAAGAGCCGTTTGCTGGCGAAGACCGTATTCTGATCAACTCCCCGAAAGTTGCCACCTACGATCTCCAACCAGAAATGAGTTCTGTAGAACTGACCGAAAAACTGCTGGCAGCAATCAACAGCGGCAAATATGACACCATCATTTGTAACTATCCAAATGGTGACATGGTTGGGCATACCGGTGTTTACGAGGCGGCTGTGGCAGCAATCGAGGCGCTTGATAACTGTATTGCTCAGGTTGTTTCTGCCGTTGAAAACGTGGGTGGGCAGTTGCTCATTACCGCTGACCACGGTAACGCAGAGCAGATGGCTGATCCGGCAACAGGTCAGGCTCATACTGCGCACACCAGCCTGCCAGTTCCGTTGATTTATGTGGGTTCCCGCAGCGTGAAAGCTGTAGAAGGCGGCAAGCTTTCTGACATCGCTCCGACTATGTTGAACCTGATGGGTATGGAGATCCCGCAAGAGATGACTGGCAAGCCGCTGTTCATCGTGGAATAATCCCTCCCCATGAGGGGAAAGGCGATTTATTCAATAACATGGGCCGTGAAATCGAAAATGTTTTCAGTCAGGCCTATTTTATACGCCAGCGTTCTAAGCGCTGGCGTATTGTTATGCCCTTTTACCAGCCACGCCGACGATCGCGACCAGTTGAAATCTATCCAGCAGGATATTGCGACTAAAGAGCGCGCGGTACGTCAGCAACAGCAACAACGATCAACATTACTTGCCCAACTTCAGGCGCAAGAAAAAGCGATTGCCGAAGCCAGCCGCAAGCTGCGCGACACGCAAAATACGCTTGCCGATCTCAATCGCCAAATTGCCACCATGAATGCTTCCCTCGCGAAACTGCAAAAACAGCAGGCATCGCAGGAGCGTAATCTGGCCGCTCAACTCGATGCTTCATTCCGCCAGGGTCAACATACTGGTATTCAGCTGATTTTAAGCGGTGAAGAAAGCCAGCGTGGGCAACGCTTGCAGGCTTACTTCGGCTACCTGAACGCCGCACGTCAAGAAACCATTGAACAGCTTAGGCAAACTAAAGCAGAAGCGGCGGAGCAAAAAGCGAGTCTGGAATCGAAGCAAACCGAGCAACAGACGTTGCTCTACGAACAACAAGCTCAGCAAGCTAAGCTTGAAAGTGCGCGCAACGAGCGTAAAAAAACACTCTCTACTCTCGAATCCTCTTTGCAGCAAGATCAGCAAAAGCTGAGTGAAATGCGCCAGAACGAATCGCGTCTGCGTGATCAACTCGCCCGCGCAGAAGCCGCAGCCCGAGCTCGTGCCGAGAAAGAAGCACGTGAAGCTGAACAGGTTCGAAACCGTCAAAAAGAAGCGACCAGCAAAGGCAGTACCTACAAACCCACAGAGAACGAACGTTCGCTGATGTCACGCACCGGCGGTCTCGGGTCACCTCGTGGGCAAGCATTCTGGCCAGTTCGCGGCTCAATCTTGCATCGCTTTGGCGAACAGCTTCAGGGTGAGCTACGTTGGAAAGGGATTGTTATCGCCTCAGGTGAAGGCACTGAAGTTAAAGCCATTGCTGATGGACGCGTGATCCTTGCTGATTGGCTACAGGGTTATGGCCTGGTCGTTGTCGTTGAGCACGGAAAAGGCGATATGAGTTTGTACGGTTATAACCAGAGCGCACTGGTTAATGTTGGAACACAAGTTCGCGCCGGCCAGGCTATTGCTCTGGTAGGCAACAGTGGCGGTCAGGGCCGCCCGTCACTTTATTTCGAAATTCGTCGCCAGGGCCAGGCCGTCAATCCACAACCGTGGTTGGGAAGATAAGTTTTGCTTCAAATCCGTCGTGTGTTTTTCTCTCTCGTCAGCACACTGGTGCTGACAACCCCCGTTTACGCCGGAAAACTGGCAATTGTGATAGATGATTTCGGTTATCGTCCCGCACAAGAAAATCAAGTTATCGCACTGCCTTCTAACATTTCTGTTGCCGTTCTGCCCAATGCTCCTCACGCCCGCGAAATGGCCACCAAGGCGCATAATGCCGGGCACGAAGTGCTGATTCACTTGCCAATGGCCCCTCTTAGCAAACAGCCTTTGGAAAAAGACACCCTGCGCCCGGATATGAGCAGCGGTGAGATCGAAAGAATCATCCGTGACGCGGTCAATAAAGTGCCCTTCGCTGTGGGTTTAAACAACCACATGGGTAGCGCCATGACCTCCAGCCTGTTCGGTATGCAGAAAGTGATGCAGTCACTTGGGCAATACAATCTTTATTTTCTCGACAGTATGACGATAGGAAATAGCCAGTCGATGCGGGCTGCTGCAGGTACTAACGTCAAAGTTATCAAGCGTAAAGTCTTCCTGGACGATACACAAAACGAAGCCGATATTCGCTTCCAGTTTAATCGGGCAGTAGAGTTAGCTCGCCGAAATGGTTCCGCGATTGCCATAGGCCATCCGCATCCGTCGACCGTACGCGTGCTGCAACAAATGGTCTACAACCTGCCTTCGGATATTACGTTGGTGCGCCCAAGCAGCTTGCTCAACGAACCTCAGATTGATACTTCCAGGCCAAATAATACGCGCCCTGTACAGCCTGTTAAACCGACTGAACAACCCAGAAATCCTTTCAGTGGCGTGAAGCTTTGCAAGCCTAAGAAACCGCTGGAACCCGTGTATGTCACCACATACTTTACTGTTTTGAGCGACAGTATCAGTCAAAGCACGCTGGTGAAATATATGCAGTATCAATGGCAGGGATGGGACACAAGCAAACCTCAGTCCTGACGCGATACACGCGCAGAGGAAGTCGTGGCTGAACTTTCTTTGCGCGCGTTCTTGTGTTCCTGCCCTTTTTTATACCAGGCTTTAAAATATTTCAGGAAACTATAGAGAGTGGCATAAATACCCGTAACGACTCCTACTCGTCCGGTTCGCCATGCGCCGCTAAATAAATACCATTTAAAAAAAGCCCCTATAGCGCTAAATATCCCTCTGGTAAGTGAAGGAGTGATATCTTTGTTGACAACAAGTCTTGTGGTGTAACTATTTAATTTATTAAAAACTTCATGAAGATTATAAAAAGTATCATGACGAACAAAACCAGGTATTACTGATGAGTGAGAATACCCGGTAACCTGATCGTCCACAGGGCGATCGTTAAATTTTGCTTGCTGGCGATTAAACAGTCGGACGGGAAAATCAGGTGAGGAAACAGGATAAATTGTTCTGACTTGTTCACCCAACACGAACCAGTAGCGCGAAATTCGCCATGACTGCCCTGCCTCTGGGCTTTCACCGGATTTCAATGCCAACAGATAACTCACCGTCCTATCATCAAGTATCTCATCGCTATCCATACAGAATACCCAATCGTGGCTGGCAAGAGTGATGGCATAATTCATTTGCTGACCATGTGTCTGGAATTTATTGTAGACAGGTTCAATACCAAACCGACGAGATATATTAATCGTTTCATCAGTACTTCCGGAGTCTGCAATAATAACTTCATCGGCAACTTTCATTAATGGCGTCAATACATCACTCAGCAAACGAGATGAATTAAAGGTCAGGAGACAAACAGTTAATTTAAACATAGCCACACATCGAAAAAAGGAAAAACTATATAATGAAAAAACCACCAACTTTAAAATAAATGATGTCCGGTTTCATATTATATATAATCATAAAACTGGAAGCAGCGCCGCATGAACAGCTAAAAGCATTAGTTATCACACTTATCAGCCTTTATAATGCGGGCTGATTATTGCTACAAAGGCCTGGGCTTCAATGACGCAACAACGGCGTAAAATTCTCCTGCTGGATAACGGTAAAGAGTGGGGTGGCGGTACCAACAGCATGTTGGAACTGCTCAAACGTATTGACCGTCAGCGGTTTGATATCACGTGCTGCTTTTACTACAACTACGCACGCGGAGAAGGTGAAACCATTGAGAAGGTGCTAAATAGCATTGATATCCCTGTTATTTTCATCCCGCAGCGCAAACAGCCGGGTTGGGCAAAAGTCAGCAAAGAAGTGGCACGCGCATTTTTGTTTTTCAGCAAGGCTGGGCGCAAAAAAGTGACCGCGTATATTGATGCTCAATGGCGAATCCAACCGAACGCAAAACGTATTCGCGAGATAATCCAGCGCGATAATTACGAAATTCTGTACATGAATAACCAACCAGGATCCAATTTGGAAGGTTATCTGGCGGCAGAGCCACTTGATGTTGCTGTCGTTCAACACTGCCGTATTGAGCCAGTGATGAGTCAGTCGATTTCCAGAATAGTGAACCGTGTCGGCGATGCCGTTATTGCCGTCTCCCATGGTGTAGAGCGGGTATTGCTCAATCATGGAGTGAAGAAATCACTCTGTGTTACGGTTCCTAACGCCATTGACATACACCAACCTCTGCCCTCCGGTATGGCGATACGCCGGTCGTTAGGCATTGAAGACGGCACATTTCTGTTTGGCAGTATTGGGTCATTGATCCCGCGAAAATCCTGCCACCACACGCTCGAAGCTTTGCATCGTTTTCAACTGCAGCACCCCGAAGCAAAATGGAAGTTTGTCCTGGTGGGAGAAGGCGCAGATCGCGAAAAGTTAAAGCGCCAGGCAGCTGATTACGGATTCGCCGATCGCGTGATTTTTACTGGCTTCCGTAATAACCCACTGGATTATTTGGCCGCGTTTGATGCCTTCATACTTGCTTCTAAAAGTGAGGGATTGCCGCGAGTTGTCCTCGAATCCATGTTGCTCAAAACTGTAGTTATCGGTTCAAATGTGACAGGTACTGCTGAGTTAATCGACTCAGGTCGCACCGGTCTGCTCTACCCATATGGTGATACCGTTAAACTCGCTTCGCAACTTCAGCAAGTGTGGCAAGATAGCGAATTACGTGATGCTTTAATTGAGCAAGCTTACGTGCGTGTGATTGATAATTATGCGATCGAGCACTATGTTGCCGGTGTCGAAGCCGTTCTTGGCGCAGCAAAACCAACCCGGAATGAAAATGTTTAAATTTCTGAATGCAAAATATCGCCATATTACGGCGCGACATAACATCCCTTATCAGGAGCCAGCAGTTGGAAGTGCTGCTGTGCCGGTAACGTCAATTGTTATTCCTTGCGCTGGCGCGGATTACATCGAAGAAGGTTTGCTTTCAGCAACGTTCGCGGCACGTTTCGCTCCTGATGTTGAGGAGATCGTAATTGTTTCCGATCGCCCTGCTATAGAGTTTGGCGAACTGCCACCTAAAACCCGAGTCGCAACGCTTGAGCTCACACAGCGTGAAGAAGGCTATCGTTACAAGCAAATTTACCTAAGTCGCTTAATCAAGCTGAATGCGCCTTTGCAAGCTCGTACCGACGGTATTTTGATGATCGACTCCGATCTCAACTTGCTGCAAATGCCACGTTTTAAAATCGAAGAACATCATATTTATTCCAGTTTCCGTCAGGGGAAAATGATCGCCAAACTGGATAAAGCACCGGCCGAAAAAGTGCCTGCGTATTACAAAGATACCGTTCGTCCATACATTGTCGATCACGTTAACGGGGCTTTCCTGGCCGCATCACGAAAAACCTGGCGTCGAATCTGCCCGTTATGGCTCACGTTATTCAAGGACACATGGGAGCTGATGGACGATAGCCAACCGCCAACAGACCAGCTACCTTTGGCTGCATTACTGGATATGCTCGATATCAAAACAGTGAATTTGGGTGACTGGATGAACTGGCCGGTATCCAAGAAAATTGGGGGCGTAGCCTCAGTTATCCCAAAACCGGTTGTTGGTGCACATGGCGGCTTCCCACTTTCAGAATGGCAAAAATATCTTGTCTCGCCGGAGAGCGAATTGCTGTTTAAAGGACAAGATTACACCCGTAAAGTGCGTTACCTGACGGATGCTGAAAAGCTTACTGCAAGCGAATAAAGATGTTAAAAAGGCCGGTTTCCCGGCCTTTTTTAATCATCACGGCGTGATTAATCCCAGCTAAGAATCACTTTGCCTGACTGCCCGGAACGCATTGCATCAAACCCTTTCTGGAAATCATCGATACCAAAACGGTGAGTGATAATTGGTGATAGATCCAGACCAGACTGAATCAATGCCGCCATTTTGTACCAGGTTTCGAACATCTCACGTCCGTAAATCCCTTTGATGAACAGGCCCTTGAAGATAACTTTCGTCCAATCGATAGACATATCTGATGGCGGGATCCCCAGCATCGCAATACGGCCACCGTGGTTCATAGTATCGAGCATGGTACGGAATGCTGGTGGTGCACCTGACATTTCCAGGCCCACATCAAAGCCTTCAGTCATACCCAACTCTTTCATCACATCTGTCAGGTTTTCTTTGCTGACGTTTACCGCACGGGTGATACCCATTTCACGCGCCAGTTCAAGACGATACTCGTTCACATCAGTGATGACGACGTTACGTGCGCCGACGTGCTTAGCTACGGCCGCAGCCATAATACCAATCGGGCCTGCACCAGATACCAGTACATCTTCGCCGACCAAATCGAATGACAGCGCGGTGTGAACAGCGTTGCCAAACGGGTCAAAGATAGAAGCTAAATCGTCGGAGATGTTGTCAGGGATTTTGAAAGCATTAAAAGCAGGCAGGACCAAATATTCTGCAAAACAGCCAGGACGGTTCACACCGACGCCTGTCGTATTACGACACAGGTGAGTACGGCCCGCACGGCAGTTACGGCAGTGACCACAGGTAATATGGCCTTCGCCGGAAACACGATCGCCGATTTTAAATCCTTTCACTTCCTGGCCGATTCCGACCACTTCACCTACATACTCGTGGCCTACAACCATCGGAACCGGAATGGTCTTCTGGGACCATTCATCCCAGTTATAGATATGCACATCGGTGCCGCAAATCGCGGTTTTACGGATTTTGATCAGCAGATCGTTATGACCCATTTCTGGCTTGGGCGCATCCGTCATCCAGATGCCTTCTTCTGCTTTCAGTTTCGCTAATGCTTTCATGACCGCTCCCTCAGGCGATAACGCCCAACTTTTTACCGATACACGTAAATGCGTCAACCGCACGTTCAATTTGCTCTGTGGTATGTGCCGCAGACATTTGAGTACGGATACGCGCCTGACCTTTTGGTACCACCGGGAAGAAGAACCCAGTGACATAAATGCCTTCTTTTTGCAGTTCACGAGCAAAGTTCTGCGCCACAACAGCCTCACCTAACATCACAGGAATGATGGCATGATCAGCACCGGCTAAAGTAAAACCAGCCGCGGTCATTTTCTCGCGGAACAAGCTTGCATTAGCCCACAGGCGATTACGCGTTTCGGCGCCCGTTTCCAGCATTTCCAACACTTTAATCGAGGCAGAAACAATAGCGGGAGCCAAAGAGTTGGAGAAAAGATAAGGGCGAGAACGCTGACGCAACCACTCGATAACTTCTTTACGACCCGCGGTGTAACCACCGGAAGCGCCACCCAGAGCTTTACCCAACGTGCCGGTGATGATATCTACACGATCCATTACATCGCAGTATTCATGGGTACCGCGTCCGTTCTCACCCACGAAACCTACCGCGTGAGAATCATCAACCATGACCAGTGCGTCATATTGATCGGCCAGGTCGCAAACCCCATTCAGGTTGGCAATAACCCCATCCATAGAGAACACACCATCGGTGGCGATCATGATGTGGCGAGCACCTGCCGCTCGCGCTTCTTTCAGGCGAGCTTCAAGTTCTTGCATGTCGTTGTTGGCATAACGATAACGCTGAGCCTTACACAGGCGCACACCATCAATAATAGAAGCATGGTTCAGCGCATCAGAAATAATCGCATCTTCTGGTCCGAGCAACGTTTCAAACAAACCACCGTTGGCGTCAAAGCATGAAGAGTAAAGAATCGCATCTTCCATTCCCAGGAATCGAGCAAGTTTGCCTTCTAGCTCTTTATGGCTGTCTTGTGTGCCACAAATGAAACGAACAGAAGCCATCCCAAAACCATGTTTCTCCATACCCTGCTTAGCGGCATCGATCAGTTGTGGGTGGTTAGCAAGCCCAAGGTAGTTATTGGCGCAGAAGTTAATAACATGGCTGCCGTCAGCAACAGTAATGTCAGCCTGTTGGGCTGAAGTAATAATACGTTCTTCTTTGAACAACCCTTCCGCGCGTGCGGTTTCAAGTTGGGATGTTAACTGTTGGTAAAAATCTCCGCGCATTGCGATTCTCCAGGCATGGCTAATTTCAGAACATATTACCCAAACCTATACCAGGAGACGAGATGACGCTTCAATGAAATTGGAATTTTCAGCATAAATCACGAGGTGCTTTCCAGAATCGGGTTATTAGGAAAGACAATTCGGGTGGTGGTATGATAGGAGTCATATACGCGTGAGGTATTGGGCCTCATTGCCCCTAATTTTTTAAGGTTACGCTTATGATCATTGTCACCGGTGGTGCCGGATTTATCGGCAGCAACATCATTAAATCACTGAATGATATCGGTCTTACGGATATCCTGGTTGTAGACAACCTGAAGGATGGCACTAAATTCGCCAACCTCGTAGATTTAAATATTGCTGATTACATGGATAAAGAAGACTTCTTAATCCAGATTATGGCCGGCGAAGAGTTTGGCGATATTGGAGCAATCTTCCATGAAGGTGCATGTTCTTCCACCACTGAGTGGGACGGTAAGTACATGATGGATAATAACTATCAGTACTCTAAAGAAGTTCTGCATTACTGTATGGAACGGGAAATTCCGTTCCTGTATGCCTCTTCAGCTGCAACCTATGGTGGCCGTAACAGCGACTTTATTGAATCTCGTGAATACGAGCAACCACTGAACGTCTACGGCTATTCAAAATTCTTGTTTGACGAATACGTTCGTCAAATCTTACCTGAAGCTAACTCTCAGATTACGGGTTTCCGTTATTTCAACGTTTATGGGCCACGTGAAGGCCACAAAGGCAGTATGGCAAGCGTTGCATTCCATCTGAATACCCAACTGAATAACGGCGAGAATCCGAAACTCTTTGAAGGTAGCGACAGTTTTAAACGCGACTTCATCTATGTCGGTGATGTAGCAGCAGTGAATCTGTGGTTCTGGCAAAACGGCGTATCCGGTATTTATAACTGTGGCACAGGTCGAGCAGAATCCTTCCAGGCCATTGCTGATGCAGCACTCGCATTCCATAAAAAAGGCAGCATTGAGTACATTCCATTCCCGGAAAAACTCAAAGGTCGCTATCAGGCATTTACTCAGGCCGATTTAACCAATCTGCGTGCCGCAGGTTACGACAAGCCATTTAAAACTGTTGCCGAAGGCGTAACAGAATACATGTCCTGGCTTAACCGTGACGCATAAGCAGGTAGCCTGACGCATGAAAATACTGGTGATTGGCCCGTCATGGGTGGGCGACATGATGATGTCGCAAAGTCTCTATCGCACGCTCAAAGCGCGCTATCCCCAGGCAATCATTGATGTGATGGCACCGACATGGTGCCGTCCATTACTGTCACGTATGCCGGAAGTTAACGAAGCACTGTCGATGCCACTCGGGCATGGTGCTTTGGAAATTGGAGAGCGTCGTCGCCTTGGACACGCCTTGCGTGCCAAACGTTACGATCAGGCCTATGTGCTGCCCAACTCATTTAAGTCAGCGCTTGTTCCGTTCTTTGCCAATATCCCGCAACGCACGGGTTGGCGTGGTGAAATGCGCTACGGGTTACTCAATGACGCGCGTGTTCTGGACAAGCAGGCCTGGCCATTAATGGTCGAGCGCTACATTGCTTTGGCTTATGACAAAGGCAAAATGCAGTCCGCTAAAGATCTTCCCCAACCGTTGCTGTGGCCACAGTTGCAGGTTAACGACGGGGAAAAAATGCAAACTTGTCAGGCTTTTAGTCTTGATGCACAACGGCCGATAATTGGTTTTTGTCCAGGAGCTGAATTCGGCCCGGCTAAACGTTGGCCGCATTATCACTATGCTACGCTTGCGGGCAAACTCATTGATGATGGCTATCAGGTCGTGTTGTTTGGTTCGGCAAAAGATAAAGAAGCGGGTAACGATATCGTCGCCGCTTTGACCACGCAACAACAGGCTCATTGCCGCAATCTGGCAGGTGACACCGCACTTGAGCAAGCAGTTATTTTAATTGCGGCTTGCCAGGCTGTTGTGTCCAATGATTCAGGCTTGATGCATGTTGCCGCCGCGCTGAATCGTCCGCTTGTAGCATTATACGGTCCGAGTAGCCCTGACTTTACTCCACCGCTTTCACATAAGGCGCGAGTTATTCGCCTTATTAGTGGTTATCACAAAGTCCGTAAAGGCGATGCTGCAGAAGGCTATCATCAAAGCTTGATTGATATTACGCCTGAGCGCGTTATGGATGAGCTAACCGCCCTGATTTTGGCGGAGAAGGAAGCGTAATGCGGGTATTGATCGTCAAAACATCGTCAATGGGTGATGTCTTGCATACGTTGCCAGCCCTTACTGATGCGATGCAAGCTATTCCCGGCATCCGTTTCGACTGGGTTGTTGAAGAAGGTTTTGCTCAAATCCCAGGCTGGCACCCTGCCGTCGATAACGTTTTTCCAGTCGCAATTCGCCGTTGGCGTAAAAGTTGGTTTTCAGCCCCCGTAAAGGCCGAGCGTGCCGCTTTCTACAAAATACTACGTGCTGAAAATTACGACGCCGTCATTGATGCCCAAGGACTGATAAAAAGTGCCGCTCTGGTTACAAGAAAAGCCAGAGGGATAAAACACGGCATGGACTGGAACAGCGCCCGCGAACCATTGTCGAGCCTGTTCTACAACCGTCGCCACGCCATTGCAAAGCAACAACATGCGGTTGAACGCACGCGTGAGTTGTTCGCCAAAAGTCTGGGTTACCAAAAGCCAGCAGCTCAGGGCGATTACGCTATCGCGCAGCACTTCCTGACTACAGCCTCCTCCGATACGGGGAATTATTTCATTTTCCTGCATGCAACAACTCGCGACGAAAAGCACTGGCCGGAATCACACTGGCGAAATCTTATTCAATTAATGCATGATGCGGGATTACATATTAAACTCCCGTGGGGTGCGGAACACGAGCACAAACGAGCAATCCGTTTGGCTTCCGGATTTGATAATGTTGAGGTGTTGCCGCGCTTGTCGCTTGAACAAGTAGCCAAACAGCTTGCAGGAGCCAGGGCCGTAGTTTCAGTCGATACCGGACTGAGCCACCTGACTGCTGCACTTAATCGGCCGAACATAACATTATATGGCCCTACCGATCCGGGTTTGATTGGTGGTTACGGCGAAAATCAGCACGAACTACGAGGCGCAGAGAAAAGCATGGCTAACATTACCGCTGCAGATACGTTTACCGCACTCCAGAAAATTAGTCACATAGCAGCAGAATAACGATTAATGAGCTATCTATTCCTCTTTGTCATCTTTCTCCCGTTCAAGTTAGTCGGAAAACTGTTTTATAAAAAAACAGGCCGAAACTTGATGATTCAAACGGCAAAAATAGGTGATTTCGTCAATGTCACGCCTTTGCTCAGCCATCTGAAGAACAGTGATGTGTTAATCAGCAAAACAGTTCTTCCGTTGGCTAAATATGATGAAACCATCGACACTATTTTTCTTATCGAAGAACATAAAAAGAGCCTGTGGCGTAAGTTCCGTCTGGCATTCACTCTGTTGAATCGCTACGAAAACGTCTATTTGTTACAACCTAACAGCACTAATCTGTTCTTTGCTGCGGTTTGCAATGCAGCAAACAAGCAATTCCTCTCGACTTACACTCGCCGTTGGTATCACACTTTTTTTTACCTGACAGCGAACGGCATTGTTGAACATCGCAAAGAACAGCTAACTGTAGACGATTACCTTAAGCTTGCAGATCGCAGCCTAACCTGGCGTGATGTTCCTAAGCATGCCACCCTCCCGTTAAGAAAACCTACGACCTATCCACTATCACTGGATAAACAAAACGTAACCAAAATAGGTCTGAGTATTTCTGCAGGAAACAAATCAAAAACCATTCCTTCAGCAATCTGGAAGAAAATTTTTAATGCGTTAGAGGGATTAAATTGTACTTATTTTGTTTTTGGCCCTAAAAGTGAACAAGTATGGTTAGATGATCTACACCGCGAAGTCGGAATGCGGGAAGATATTGTGAGTCTGGTTGGTGAACTTCCTTTAGAAGATGTGCCTTTTGCCATCAGCAAAATGGATTTCTATATTGCATCAGACTCTGGAAATGTCTACATAGCTGATGCAGTAGGCGTCCCAATTGTTCTCATTTACGGTCCATGCTGCATTGCAGAACAAAGGCCTTTGGGGAATGTGTTGCTGATTGGAAGCAAAGAATATGAAAAATCATATATCTTTGAAGCACCTTATTATTTTGACCGAACAAGAGAAGAGATGTTTGCATTGAGTGATAACGATCTTAATGCTATCCGTGATTTCATCCACCAAAATCTACAACACAATGACATCATCAAAAATTAAATCAATTCTGTGTTGTGCTTTTAAAGAGTAAGTTATGGCAGATAAACCACTTCTAAGCATCATCATTGCTGCACATAATTGTGAAGAAACGATTAATGCCACGTTTCAAAGCTTGCTCGATGCTCTAGGTTCGGAGATTAATGAGTCTGAAATCATCATTATTAATGACAGCTCTGTAGATTCTACACACGAAAAAATAAAAAGCATTGCCCAACAATGTGCGCAAGTGGTTATTTCTACAGTAAATTATAAAAATGTAGGGTTAGTTCGTCAGCATGGAATTTCCTTGTCTCATGGGGAATACATCACAATGCTGGACAGTGATGACATAGTAAAATCAGGAAGTTTTCCTTCGATTCTTTCTTTTCTTCGAAAAATCCAGCCTGACATGTTGCTAACACGACTGCATGAAATTCGTGATCTCACAAAAATAGATCATCAATGGTCAGGTCTTAACCCTGAAAAAATATCTCAGGATGAAGCAATTACCCGCTTCTTAATCCATAAAGATCTACAAGCCCATCTGATTGGTCAGTTTATTAAGCGTTCAATTTATCTCAACAATGAAATTCCTGCCATGACGTGTTATGAGGATTTCTATGTATTTCCTCGAATGTTAATGAATGCAGTTAATATCTATTTTCAGTTTGACAGCCATTATTACTACATTAAAAGACAAGGCAGTCTATCTTCAGCACTAGATCCAATTAAAATAAATAATCTGCTAACCTGCACAGTGAAAATGGAAAATGATCTACCCGATAGATTCCACCACCTAATATTATGTCACTGGCTAGACATTTACCTTAAGTATAATAATTTATTGCAGGATGCAGAGCATAAAAATATCGTTAAAAAACATGTATTGCAGTCACATTCTTTAGGATTTTTTATTAACCGCCATGTTCGATTAAGTTATAAGAGAAAAGCTTTGAGTACATTATGGAAAAATTAAAATCTCGTCTCTATGTTACGGCATTTATTTTTGCAGCTCTTTCAATCGCATTCACTTTACTGAGCAATGGAAGGCAAAAAGATTTTTATTATATTGCTGTATATTTAAGCATTGTGGGTATGATTATTGAACGGAAGAACCTTTCGTTTAAGAAATTCAATATCGCATATCCGATAATATTACTCGGTGTCATAAAATTGATATGGTTTCTATGGCTAGGCCGCGATTCAACTGGCTATAATACCTATAGTGATCAATTTGGAGCTGGGAAAAAACTGTTACTGGGTGGGTTTCTGGTCTTTTACATAACACATTTCAAACACTATCTCAGAGCATTAAACTATAAGAATGTCATGCTTGCCATAATCGGCATTGCGTTTATATTAGCCTCATCTTATGCCTTTTGGCAGTCTTTCCATGGAATGGTACGTGTTGAAATGGCAATTAATCGAGCAACAATTTCAGCATATATTTACTCGACGTTGAGCATGATTTTTATTTATTTCTTGTACCTTCAAAAAAAACCAACATGCTATGTTATCGCGGCATTATCTATTTTAATCTCGTTTGTGGTAATTATTTTAACCGGCACTCGAGCCGCAATCATTTTTCATTTACTCATTATCGCAGTGATGACAACGTATTACTTCAAAAAAATCCATCTTAAATCAATGCTGGTTGTTTTGATTGTTGCGATATTTGCTATTTTCTTTTTGTATAAAAATTATATTTATCCAAAAATTGAGCAAACCTATGATGAAGTGAGTCTCTATCAGGAGGGGAAAGACAACACCTCACTAGGTGCTCGCTTCTCTATGTGGACCGTGGGAATAAATAACTTTGTCAATGCCCCTCTTGGGCAATCGATGCAATCTCGATTTAATTACTCAGATCAATTCACCACGCAAAATCCACAATATAAAAGTGCAATGGATTTTATCTCTGTCCATCTACATGATGAGATGATTGAAACATTGTCATTACAAGGGATATTTGGTGGTCTGGCATTATTATGGTTATACGTGAGTCTATGCTGGGTGGCTTTACGTGAGCGGAATACTCCATTATTGTTTGCAATGAATGGGTTGATTGTCTATGGCTTAAGTGATGTATTACTTTTAAGTTCAGAGGCGATATTGTTTTACGTTGCTGTAATTGGGGTATGTGGGATTAGTTTCCCACCCAAACAAAAAGAAGTGTAGTAAGAAAAGCCGGGCTCTTACCCGGCTTTTTTATAATCATAATACTCCGCCAGCGTCATTCCTCTGGTTCGCTCTGCGAGCCAGGAGAATAATGTCTCAAGGTCCTGATAAAGCCTCTCAATATCCGCTTCATCTTTGAACGTAGGACTACCACCCGGCATAAACTCTGATGAATGAAGCATAAACTCAACGTAATCATTACCTTGAGATAATGTTTTTTCGGCTACCGCTATCATTTGCGCAGCATTACCGCCTGACGGACGCAACCAATTAACCGAAGGGCTACGATATTTACCTCTCAGCCGATCATAACTTTGTTTAAAGCTATTCATCAAAGCACTGTGCTTATACTGAATACTCATCGGAACCTCGAGAAATGCTGAATTTCCTGTCTGATGAATATTCTCCAGATCCATAAAATAAGCCTGACCTGGAAAATGTTGATAATCCGTTCCGCCAGAGCCTGAAGGGGATCCTTTCGCATTTCGCCAGTTAACCCTCGGCGTCACAGAGCAATCGACTTTATAACCCAACTCCACCAGTAACCTGGCGTAGCGGCTATCAAATGCCCAACGTCCTGCACGGTGGCTGATCATTTTTGTGCAGAATGTTTCTTCCAGCAATGTGGTCATATAAACCACTTTCTCTCGCATGATCTCATCACTGTACTCAATGAGATAGGGCTGCCAACGCCAGTCATCGCCGGTTAAATCGTGTTCTGGTGGGCTATTCCAGGCGTGCAAGTGCATGCCTACTTCACCCTGGCCACGCGCAATCACATCTTTTGCAAACTCGATAAAAACCGGATCTACAGCCATCTCATAATTCGTTAGCCAAACCGGTTTGAACCCGTACTTTTCACATAAAGACTGGAAACGAGGTAAAAAACGCGCATTTTCAGTTTTGATTTGTCGGTGGTTTTGCCAGAGATTATCGCCTTCGGTATCAATGGTGATGATAAATGCAGGTTTGGTCATTTCCGTCTCTGAGATAAAGATGTTCACATCATGTTACGCAGCCTGCCAGATAAGGGCAAACCGCATACGTTCAAATTTCTAACTCCTGAGCACAAATGTAGCAACCACACTCAAGGTCTATTAGAATCACTCTTTGGTTAATCACCTAAAGATGATAATGAATAACGCTTTGAATGCTCTCGCGGCCGTGCCACCAGCCCGTATTTTACTGATAAAGTTGCGCCATCATGGTGACATGTTGCTCACTACTCCGGTGATCAACGCATTACATCAAGCCTGGCCACAAGCAGAAATTGATGTTCTGCTCTATGAAGAAACGCGAGACATGCTAGCGGCACATCCATTCATTCATCGTATTTATGGAATTGACCGTAAATGGCGAAAACTCGGTACTCGCCAGCATTTACGCAAAGAATGGCAATTACTGAAAACTTTGCGCGATCAAAAATACAGCCTGGTTATCAATCTTGCAGATCAATGGCGTAGCGCCATTGTTACCCGCTTCACTGGAGCTCCTTCGCGTATCGGTTTCGATTTCAATAAGCGCCGTGGTTGGTTTTGGCAATATTGCCACACTCAACTCGCTTCAGTGTCCGGTCATCAGACCCTGCACACTGTGGAACAAAATTTATCCATTGTTGCCCCATTGAATATTGCGCCTGTCAGGGATGTTACGATGAGCTATCAGCCTGACGACTGGCAGTCCGTTCAAAGGAAGCTGCAAAGCAATGGGGTTGAAGGTTCTTACATTGTTGTACAGCCCACCTCCCGCTGGTTCTTCAAATGCTGGGATGAGAGCAAAATGGCTGAAACAATCACAGCGCTGCAAAAAGACGGGCATACCCTGGTGTTAACCTCAGGGCCCGATAAATACGAAAAAGCGATGATTGAAAAAATTCGTGCGTTATGTCCTTCAGAGCGTGTTTATTCCCTCGCTGGTGAGTTAACCCTGCGTCAATTAGCGGCTCTGATCGACCATGCCAAACTGTTCATTGGTGTTGATTCAGTACCAATGCATATGGCTGCCGCATTAAAAACGCCATGTGTCGCCCTATTTGGCCCTTCGAAACTGGTGTTCTGGAGCCCGTGGGACGTCGTCGGTGAAGTTATTTGGGCAGGGAATTATGGTGAGCTGCCAGACCCTGACAAAATTGATACCAATACGAAAGAACGTTTTCTCGATGCCATCCCGGTTGATGTTGTTGTCGCTGCTGCAAGGAAACAATTGTTATGAAGCGCTGCCGTCTGGCTATCGTCCGCCAAAAATATCGCCCCGATGGAGGGGCTGAGCGTTTCGTTTCACGCGCACTTGAGGCGTTAAGCGCCCATGACATGGAACTCAACGTTATCACGCGGCAATGGCAAGGTGCGCGCCAGGACAATTGGCATATTCATATTTGTGATCCGATGAAGCTAGGTCGAATCAGCCGTGAAAAAGGTTTTGCGGATGCGGCAAGAGCGATATGGCAACGCGAGAATTTCGATATTGTCCAAAGTCATGAACGCATAGCGGGCTGTGATATTTATCGTGCGGGTGATGGTGTTCACCGCAGATGGTTAATGCAAAGAGCGAGAATTTTACCTGCATGGCGTGGAAAGTGGCTGTTCCTCGATAGGTATCATCGTTACGTAATGCAGGCCGAAAAGGCGATGTACCAGGCTCCCGAGCTCAAAGCCGTCATCTGTAATGCAGAAATGGTTAAAAGGGAAATTATTGAAGATTTCTCTATTCCTGCTAATAAGATACATGTCATCTATAATGCAATTGACTCCTCCCGCTTCGTTCCGGCAAATGAAGAACTGCGTGTGAAACTGCGTGAGGAGATGTCTATCCCGCAAAACGCAGTGACATTGGTTTTTGTCGGCTCAGGATTTGAGCGTAAAGGACTGGCCAATGCAATCAAAGCCATTGCACCTACCGATCGCTATTTGATTGTGGTCGGGCAAGATAAAGCCGAGAAAAACTATCGCGAACTGGCACAATCTCTGGGGTGCCTGAATCGGATACGGTTTATGGGAATGCAGAAGAATACGCTGCCTTTCTATCAGGCCGCTGATGGACTATTACTGCCAACACTATATGATCCATTTCCAAATGTGATTCTTGAAGCAATGGCATGTGGTTTACCGGTTATTACTTCAGCCACTTGTGGTGGGGCTGAATTTATAACAACCGGACAAAACGGATACGTTTGTGATGCACTCACTATCCCCCAACTTTCAGAAGCGGTAATGGCAATATCTTCACGCTTTGTGGATGAGAAAATGGGGAGTTATGCTCGCGAACGCGTCAGGGATGCGACACCGGAAAAACTTTCACAGCAACTTATTTCGCTGTATCAAAATATACTGGATTAGACGATGCGTATCCTAATGATTATTGATGGTTTACCTGGCGGTGGTGCTGAGAAGACCGTACTTACCTTATCGAAAGGTTTGGTAGGAATGGGCCATCAGGTATCCGTTTTTTCGCTGCGCCGCGTCTGTGATTATGAGATCCCGGAAGACGTTGATTATCAGGTCATACTGGATACCTGTAAAAAACCCTGGCGCAAGCTGACAGAATTGTCTCGCCGTGCTGCCTTGCTTGATAGCGCAGTTGAACAAGCGCAGAAAAAAGGGAATTTCGACCTCGTCTTTTCTCACCTGCATAAAACCGACCGCATTGTTGCTCATACCAAATCAATTGCGCGTGAGAAGCTCTGGTACTGTGTCCATGGCATGTTTTCTTACTCCTATCTTCAGCATCGACAGGGGTTGTCTCGTTGGATAAAACGTAAAAAAATTCAAAGCGTTTACCAAAATAGCAATGTCGTTGCCGTGTCTCAGGCGGTACTACAAGACATTACTACGGCTTTCGATATTACGTTGTCCAGGGGCACCGTTATCCATAACCCTTTCGATATCGACGGAATATATTTAAAAGCGAAAGAACCGTGCGAAATGGCGGGGCAGGAGTATTTAATCCACGTTGGTCGTTTCCATGAACATAAACGCCATGACCGGTTGATCAAAGCTTATGCACTCAGTGGAATTCAGGCGCCGCTAATCCTGATGGGTAACGGCAGTGCCGAGCGTATTGCCGAAATAAAAGCGATGGCCACAAATGCGGGTGTTGCCGACCGCGTGATTCTGAAACCATTCGCATCAAACCCTTATCCGTGGATTGCCAATGCGCGTATGCTGCTGCTGAGCTCCGATTGCGAGGGATTTGGCAATGTGCTGGTCGAAGCGCTAATTTGCCAGACCCCCACAGTGAGTACACATTGCCCTGGTGGACCAGCAGAGATTCTTACCGGAGAACTGGCTCGCGGCCTTTCAGGTATGAGTGATCAGGACTTTGCAGACACTATGCTGGATATTTATAACAACCCACCCGTTATTGATACCACGACTATTGAGTCATATAGCATTGGTGCCATCTGCCAGCAGTATCTGTCACTGGCAACGGAAGAAAGATAACAATATTTCCAGGTAATTTTATGCAACAGAACCTACGTCCACTCCTCAGCGTTGTCGTTGCTGTTTATAACGGCGAGTCTTTTTTGGCTAAATTCTTTGCCTGTCTAGACGCTCAGAATATCGACGGCATGGAAGTCATTATGGTGAACGATGGTTCAACCGATGGCTCCATGGCGATTATTGAAGCCTGGAGTAGCAAGTTCCCTGGCATGAAAATCATTGAGCAGGAAAATCAGGGCGTTTCGATTGCGCGTAATACTGGGCTCGCTGTAGCCACAGGCCAGTACCTTTCCTTCCCGGATATCGATGATGACTTCAAACCCGGCATGTACCGTCATTTGCTGGATCTGGCATTAAAAAATGACCTGGATGTCGTGACGTGTAATGGAAATTACGTTTACGAAAACAACAAGAAGCCTTCACGACCGATCTTTCCGCGAGACAAACTTCAGTCGACCGACGTACTGAGTGGCCCCCAGTGGCTTAAACGTGCGCTGGATTCGCGCAAGTTTCTGCACGTAACCTGGCTGAACCTTTATCGACATGATTTCATTCGCGAACATGGTTTTACTTTTGAACCCGGTTTACGCCATCAGGACATTCCGTGGACAACAGAGGTGTTACTTGCTGCGGAGCGCGTCCAATATACTGACGAGCAATACTACGATTACTACATCCATTCAGCCTCGGTTTCCCATAAACCAGATACTGATGACACCCTTATCCGCTCAGCTCGCCATTATATGAAAATACTGGAAATGTTGGATGCTATTAACCAGCGTTATCCGGAAGCGGTAAAGAATATCCCTGCCTGTAACTGGCAAATCGCTAAAGAGGGTCTTGGGATATTACACACTTTCAATAATATGAAAGATCCGCACAAGAAGAAGATGATCGTTCAGGAGTTTTTTGATCGCGGTATCTGGCGTCTGATTTGGAAAAATGCTCGCGGATTCCGACTACGCTGGCGCCTGGGTCGTCGCTACCTAAAACTGAAGAAAGCGACCCGCGTACCGGGTTGAAAAACCGCTCACAAGCGGGTGGCCGCATGCCGCCCGCAGCTTCTGCAACTCAAGCACTAACGCATCTGAATACTAAGCAATGCCTTCGTGATATTACCAAAACAATAGCTTTAAGCTTCCCGAATGCTTAGAATTTGCCCGCCGATAATGAAAATACGGAAAATTCGCTTGGAATCGTTGTATACCGCTCTGTTCTATCTTATTCAGCCGCTTGTTTGGCTGCGACTGTTACTCCGTAGCCGTAAAGCTCCCGCGTACCGTAAACGCTGGGCGGAACGTTACGGCTATTGCCGTGGAAAAGTGGAGCCCGATGGTATTCTTCTGCATTCAGTATCCGTTGGCGAGACACTGGCGGCAATTCCGTTAGTTCGCGCCCTGCGCCATCGCTACCCAACGATTCCAATTACCGTCACCACAATGACCCCAACGGGTTCGGAACGTGCGCTGTCGGCCTTTGGGAAAAATGTGCACCATGTTTATTTGCCATATGATCTCCCTTGCGCCATGAAGCGCTTTTTCAATACCGTGCGCCCTAAATTAGTTATCGTGATGGAAACAGAATTGTGGCCCAACATGATCAACGAATTACACCGACGTAAAATCCCACTGGTCATTGCCAATGCTCGTCTCTCTGCACGCTCGGCAAAGGGATATAAAAAACTGGGTAATTTCACGCGTCGTCTGATGAGCAAAATTACACTCATCGCTGCGCAAAATGAAGAAGATGGGGCTCGGTTCATCGAGCTTGGTCTTAAACGCACTCAGTTAACCGTCACCGGCAGCCTGAAATTTGATATTTCTGTGACCCCAGAACTCGCCGCACGTGCGATTACGCTACGCCGCCAATGGGCCCCGCATCGTAAAGTATGGATTGCCACCAGCACCCATGATGGTGAAGAGAGCATTATTCTGGATGCGCACCGTCAGTTGCTGGCCAAGTTCCCAGATTTACTGCTAATTCTTGTTCCACGCCACCCTGAGCGGTTCAAAGATGCTCGGGATATGACTCAGAAGGCTGGTTTCAGCTATATCATGCGCAGCAGTGGCGAAAAACCGTCCAGCAGCACGCAAGTCGTTATCGGTGACACGATGGGCGAACTGATGATGCTGTATGGAATTGCCGATCTCGCCTTTGTGGGCGGAAGCCTGGTTGAACGCGGAGGCCATAATCCGCTGGAACCTTCGGCACACGCGATTCCAGTATTAATGGGCCCACATACCTTCAATTTCAAAGATATCTGCGCCCGATTGCAGCGTGCGGATGGGTTGATTACCGTCACGGATGCCTCATCGCTAGTGAGTGAAATTACGACTCTGTTAACCGATGAAGATTATCGTCTTTACTATGGCCGTCATGCCGTGGAAGTCCTTCACCAGAATCAGGGTGCTCTACAACGGTTACTGCAATTGTTGCAACCGTATCTGCCGCAACGGAGCCACTAATGCCCAATCGTTTGTCAGTGGTCATGATCGCTAAAAATGCGGCGGACGTGCTGCCAGAATGCCTGGCTTCGGTCGCGTGGGCAGATGAAGTAGTCTTGCTGGATTCGGGAAGTACAGACTCCACCGTCGAGATCGCCCTTCAGGCGGGTGCGAAAGTTTTCATTAACGAAAACTGGCAAGGGTTTGGCAAACAGCGTCAACTGGCACAGAGCTATGCCAGTCACGATTATATTCTGATGATCGATACCGATGAGCGTGTTACGCCGGAACTGGCCAGTACGCTTAAAGCCGTGTTAGATAATCCTCAGCCAGATGCTGTATACAGCATTGCTCGCCGCAATCTATTCCTTGGCCGTTTTATGCGCCACAGTGGATGGTATCCGGATCGTGTGACACGCCTCTATGCCCGCTCACGCTACCGCTATAATGACAATCAGGTTCACGAATCTCTCGAAGCGCCAGGTGCAAAAATTATCCCGCTCAAAGGGGATTTGCTTCATCTGACCTGCCGCGATTTCGCCAGCTTCCAGCGCAAACAGTTAAATTATGCGACCGCCTGGGCTCAGGAGCGCCACCAACGTGGCAAGCGAGTTTCCCTTGCCGGGATTTTTGGTCACACATTTGGCGCTTTTTGTAAAACTCTGCTGTTGAGAGCGGGCTTTCTTGATGGAAAGCAAGGCTGGTTACTTGCGGTGGTCAATGCGCAGTATACGTTTAATAAGTACGCTGAACTCTGGGCGCTGAATCAAGGCTATACGGAAAACAAAACTCTATGACCACCCGAGCGATTTACCCTGGTACGTTTGATCCCATTACCAACGGTCATCTGGATATCGTGACACGTGCTGCGATGATGTTTGATACCTTGATTCTGGCCATCGCCAATAGTCCACACAAGAAGACCATGTTCACGCTGCAAGAAAGAGTTCTGCTGGCACAAGGGGTTACCGCACACTTACCAAACGTTGAAGTTGTCGGCTTTAGCGATCTGATGGCGAATTTTGCTAAAACTCAACACGCTAACGTTCTGGTCAGAGGGTTGCGTACAGCAGCAGATTTTGAGTATGAAATGCAGCTGGCTCACATGAACCGCCACTTAATGCCCGAGCTTGAAAGTGTGTTCCTGATGCCTTCGAAAGAGTGGTCTTTTGTCTCCTCATCGCTGGTAAAGGAAGTCGCTCGTCATCATGGCGATGTTGCACACTTCCTGCCTGAGCCTGTCTGCAAAGCGCTGTTGGAAAAACTCAAGCAGGCACCCGCGAACTAAAGATTTAGTGCTGGCAATGGCGGCAATAAAACGTGCTGCGTTGCCCGTGCTTACTGGTAACTATTGGCGCACCACAAGCCTTACATGGCTCTCCTGCTCGCCCATAAACCTGCAACTCCTGAGCGAAATAGCCAGGTTTTCCATCCGACTGCAAAAAATCTTTTAGCGTAGTTCCGCCCTGCTCAATCGACCGTAGCAATACCGCTTTAATAGTTTTGACCAGTATTTCGCATTCAGCGTATGAAAGTGACTGGGCAGTGCGATCAGGATGGATTCCTGCAGCAAACAGCGATTCACTGGCATAAATATTACCCACCCCCACCACCAGTTTGTTATCCATAATCCACTGCTTTATCGCCATTTTCTTTTTCGCAGATTTTTCGCGTAGATAATCTGCAGAAAACGCATCACTTAGAGGTTCCGGCCCAAGATGTGCCAGAACATTACTGCCTTCTAACTCTTTCGCCCATAACCAGGCACCGAAGCGGCGCGGATCGGTATAGCGCAGGACTTTGCCATTGCTCATCACCAAATCGACATGGTCATGTTTTTGGGCAGGATAATCTTCAGGAAGAATACGCAGGCTACCCGACATGCCAAGATGGATAATAATCCAGCCATCCGGGAGTTCGAGAAGCAGATATTTAGCGCGGCGCTGCACACTTAAGACGGGTTTATCACTTAGAGCATGGATTTCATCGGAGACTGGCCAACGTAAGCGACCGTTACGCACAACGGCATGCAGGATAGTTTCCCCCACCAAATGGGGTTCAATGCCACGTCGACTGGTTTCTACTTCAGGTAATTCGGGCATCTCTCCTCCAGACTAAAAGCCTAAAACGAAAAAACCCCGCCGAAGCGAGGTTTTCATCAAAGACACTAAAATTATTTAATTTTAGCTTCTTTGTACAGTACGTGTTGACGGACAACTGGATCGAACTTTTTCAGTTCCAGTTTTTCCGGCTTAGTACGCTTGTTCTTCGTGGTGGTATAGAAGTGACCAGTACCAGCAGAAGAAACCAGCTTGATCTTCTCGCGAACACCTTTAGCCATGACTTAGTTCCTCTTAGTACTTCTCGCCACGGGTACGCATATCGGCCAGAACCGATTCGATACCCTTCTTATCAATTACACGCATACCTTTAGCAGATACACGCAGTGTGACAAAACGCTTCTCGCTCTCAACCCAAAAACGGTGAGAGTGCAGGTTCGGCAGGAAACGGCGTTTGGTCGCGTTCATTGCGTGGGAACGGTTATTACCGGTCACCGGACGCTTGCCAGTAACTTGGCAGACTCGGGACATGTCTATTCTCCAAAAATCAAATTAGCTCGAGCTTCGTATAGGGTTATGGCGCCTCGTCAGGCCGCAAGCCTGGTCCCTGGCGGTTCAATGTGAACCACAGTGCCAGGCGCATAATGCCAAAACCCGAGATTCTCAAAGGTGGCGTAGTATACGCTGCCTAACGCATGTGCTCAAGTCCCGAACAGACAAAGATCCCCAAGGATCGCGCAATTCGGCCTAAATCCACCCACGTTCTGCAAAAGAAACGTACTCTCCACGGCCAATAACAAGATGGTCGAGCACTCGAATGTCCATAAACAGGCAAGCTTTTACGATGCGTTCGGTGATAACACGATCAGCTTTACTCGGTTCTGCTCGACCAGACGGGTGATTATGCGCGAGTATTAGCGCCGCTGCATTTGATTTCATCGCTTCGCGCACAATTTCTCTCGGATGAACCTCTACATGGTTCAAAGTTCCAGCAAACATTGGACTATGTTTAATCACTCGGTTCTGGTTATCCAGGAAAATAACCATGAAGATCTCGCGTTCTGCTGTTGTCAGTTGACTTTGGATATACTCCCTGACTGAATCCGGTCCTTTTAAGGATAGCTCATCAACGCCACGTGAATAGTAGTAACGCCTTGCCAGCTCAGCAATAGCGTTAAGCTGGGTGTATTTCGCATCACCAATGCCCTTCACATCTTTAAATTCCGAATGGTCCGCAGACAACAGCCTGCTTAATGAGCCGAATTGATGCAATAAGCTCTGTGCAAACGCGAGTACATTCATATTTTGGCAACCCGTACGTAAAAATAACGCCACTAACTCGACATCCGTTAATGAGGCTGCACCAAATTTCAGCAGTTTTTCTCGCGGCATGCATGCTCCAGCCTGCTCTATTATCTCACTCATCAGAACCTCCTTGCCCTTAATGCTGCTCATTGTGCACAACTTGAGAAGCACACACGATATGCAGATATTCCCCATGCGGGATGTCTCGCAAACTGCAAAAAAGTCGTTACCGAATGAGTGTGGTAAAATAGCCAGATGACTGTGACTTCTGGTGGAAAAATCATGATGGGGCTTTCTGGCAAAAAAATTGTTCTGGGTGTCAGCGGCGGTATTGCTGCTTATAAAACACCTGAACTGGTACGCCGCCTGCGTGAACGCGGGGCTGAGGTAAGAGTGGTAATGACAGAGGCGGCAAAAGCCTTTATTACGCCACTGAGTTTACAAGCCGTGTCAGGTTACCCGGTGTCAGACAGCTTGTTAGATCCCGCCGCAGAAGCAGCAATGGGTCATATTGAATTAGGTAAATGGGCTGATTTAGTTATTCTTGCACCTGCCACGGCCGATTTAATTGCCCGCATTACTGTAGGTATGGCAAATGACCTGGTGAGTACGATTTGTCTTGCAACCCCTGCGCCTGTTGCCGTTGTCCCTGCTATGAATCAACAGATGTACCGAGCCGCAGCGACTCAACATAACCTTGAGGTACTCTCTGCACGCGGCTTATTGATGTGGGGGCCGGATAGCGGTAGCCAGGCCTGTGGCGATGTTGGCCCCGGTCGTATGCTTGACCCATTAACGATTGTAGACATGACCGCTCAACATTTTGCTGTCATCAAAGATCTGCAACATCTCAATGTCATGATTACCGCCGGCCCGACTCGCGAACGCCTGGATCCTGTACGCTATATCACCAACGATAGTTCCGGGAAGATGGGTTATGCCATCGCAGCGGCAGCGGCAGCACGCGGCGCAAATGTGACATTAATTTCAGGCCCTGTTTCTTTACCAACGCCACCATGGGTAAAGCGTATTGACGTCACCACGGCGTTGGAAATGGAAGCTGCAGTCCAACAGCATGTGCAGGAGCAACAAATTTTCGTTGGTTGTGCCGCCGTTGCAGACTATCGTGCCGCAGCCGTTGCTGATGAAAAAATCAAAAAGCAAGGCGATGAAATTACAATAAAAATGATTAAAAACCCGGATATTGTTGCCGGTGTCGCAGCACTTTTAACTCACCGTCCATATGTTGTTGGGTTTGCCGCCGAAACAAATAATGTGGAAGAATACGCCCAGCAAAAACGCGTGAGTAAAAACCTTGATCTGATTTGTGCGAACGATGTATCACAGGCAGGCCAAGGATTTAACAGCGAAAACAATGCATTGCACCTTTTCTGGCAGGATGGAGATAAAGTCTTACCTCTTGAACGTAAAGAGCTCCTTGGCCATCTTTTACTGAACGAGATAGTTACCCGTTATGATGAAAAAAATCGACGTTAAGATTCTGGACCCACGCGTTGGCCAACAATTCCCACTGCCGACTTATGCAACTTCCGGTTCTGCGGGACTTGACCTACGTGCCTGTCTGGATGACGCCGTAGAGCTTGCTCCTGGTGTAACCAAACTGATTCCAACCGGGCTGGCTATCCATATCGCCGATCCAACTCTTGCGGCCGTCATTCTGCCTCGTTCAGGTCTTGGTCATAAGCATGGTGTTGTTTTAGGCAACCTTGTTGGGCTGATAGACTCAGATTATCAAGGGCAGTTAATGGTTTCCGTCTGGAACCGCGGTCAAGATCACTTCACTATCGAACCCGGTGAACGCATTGCTCAAATGGTGTTTGTGCCCGTCGTCCAGGCAGAATTCAACCTGGTTGAAGATTTCGATTCTAGCGATCGTGGCGAAGGTGGCTTTGGCCATTCAGGACGTCAGTAACTTCATTTAAAAACGTAACCCCACAGCGTAAAAAATGTGAAAAAACCGCAAACTTTAAGTTTGCGAGCGCTGTGTGGCTACCTGCCTGACAAGTGCGTTATTTCAGGGGTATTTTAGAACATGGCAGAAAAGCAAATTGCGAAACGGAATCGTCGCGAAGAAATACTTCAGTCTCTGGCCCAAATGCTTGAATCCAGCGATGGCAGTCAACGAATTACGACGGCTAAGCTCGCAGCGACTGTTGGTGTTTCCGAAGCTGCACTTTATCGACATTTTCCCAGCAAAACGAAAATGTTCGATAGCCTTATCGAATTTATTGAAGACAGTCTGATTACCCGTATCAACCTCATCCTGAAAGATGAGAAAGATACCCACGCACGTCTGCGATTAATCGTTCTCTTGATCCTGGGGTTTGGCGAACGTAATCCGGGGCTGACGCGTATTCTGACCGGGCATGCGCTAATGTTTGAACAAGACCGCCTGCAAGGCCGTATCAATCAGCTTTTTGAACGTATCGAAGTTCAATTGCGTCAGGTCATGCGTGAAAAGAAGATGCGCGAAGGTGAAGGCTACTACACTGATGAATCGCTACTCGCAAGCCTGCTTCTGGCATTTTGTGAAGGGACGTTATCGCGTTTTGTACGCAGCGAGTTCCGTTATTTACCTACAAGTGATTTTGATACCCGCTGGCCGCTGATTGCTGCACAACTTCGTTAAATATTAAGGGCCTTTGAAAGGCCCTTTTACTTACACTCCGTACTGGGTACGGTACTCACGCACCGCGGCTAAATGCCCGGCCATTTCAGGTTTTTCTTCCAGATAATCAATCAGGTCTTTCAGAGTAATGATAGAGATGACCTGGCACTGATAATCACGTTCCACTTCCTGAATCGCAGAAATTTCGCCACGACCTCGCTCCTGACGATCCAGAGAAATAAGGACACCCGCTAGCGATGCGTTATTTGCAGCAATAATCTCCATTGATTCACGAATTGCAGTACCGGCGGTAATAACGTCATCCACCAGCATCACGCGCCCTTGCAGAGCACTGCCGACCAGGTTCCCACCTTCCCCGTGATCCTTTGCTTCTTTACGGTTGAAGCAATAAGGCACATCACGTTCATGATGCTCTGCCAACGCAACCGCTGTAGTCGTAGCGATAGGAATGCCTTTGTAAGCCGGCCCAAACAGCAAATCAAACTCAATACCAGAATCCACTAACGCGGCGGCATAAAAACGGCCCAACAGTGCCAGATCACGCCCGGTATTAAATAGCCCAGCGTTGAAGAAATAAGGGCTGGTGCGCCCAGATTTCAACGTAAACTCGCCAAACTTCAGTACCTGCTTGTTAAGCGCAAATTCAATAAACTGGCGCTGATACGGTTTCATGGATTTGCTCCTTTGCATTTCATTTTGGTAGATGCACAAAATAATTCGAGTTGCGTCGCGGCGACAAGAGAACGCATCCCGATGAGCTTACGTAAGTAAGTGTCTCGGGTAAGTTCGTGCAGCCAACAAAGATGCAGCTTGAAGTATGACGTGCATAAAAAAGGCGACTCTCAGAGTCGCCTAATATTAATTTTCTAACGCCGCCTTCTGCGCCGTTACGATAGATTCAATTCCCCCTCGCGCCAGCGCCAGTAGCGCCAACAGCTCTTCATGGGTGAACGGCTCGCCTTCTGCGGTGCCCTGAACCTCAATCATGCGACCATCTTCCATCATCACGACGTTCATGTCGGTTTCTGCCGCGGAATCTTCAACATATTCCAAATCGCACAGAGCTTCGCCTTTAACGATTCCGACTGATACCGCTGCAACCATCCCTTTCATTGGGTTAGTTTTCAGCTTACCTGCAGCGACCAGTTTATTAAGAGCATCAGCCAGTGCTACACATGCACCGGTAATAGATGCGGTACGAGTACCGCCGTCTGCCTGCAGTACATCGCAGTCCAGCGTAATGGTATATTCGCCAAGGACTTTCAAATCGACTGCTGCACGCAGAGAACGCGCAATCAGGCGCTGAATCTCAAGGGTACGGCCGCCCTGTTTGCCTTTTGCAGCTTCACGGGCATTACGGCTATGGGTTGCACGTGGCAGCATCCCGTATTCAGCAGTGATCCAACCTTGGCCCTGGCCTTTCAGAAAGCGCGGAACACCTTCTTCAACGGTGGCGGTACAGAGTACTTTAGTATCGCCGAACTCGACCAGCACGGAGCCTTCTGCGTGTTTGGTGTAATTACGGGTCAGGGTGACTGGGCGCACTTGTTCGGCGCTACGACCTGATGGACGCATGGGGTTATCTCCGGCTAAAACGAATGTGGCTGCGCATTATACGGACTTCGTTCGCTTATACCCAATGAATTTCGAGTTGCAGAAAGGCGGCAAGTTCGTAAATACCCAGGAGTTTACTAAAGTAAGTGACTGGGGTGAGCGAATGCAGCCAACGCATCTGCAACTTGAAATACGACGGGTATATTCCTATCCTGCAAGTCCTGGCATGGCTATAATCCCCACATCTATTACAGAATACGGTTACGAAATATGATCCGCAGTATGACCGCCTATGCCCGACGTGAAGTAAAAGGCGAATGGGGCAGCGCCTCCTGGGAGTTACGTTCGGTAAACCAGCGTTATCTCGAAACTTACATCCGTATGCCGGAACAGTTCCGTAGCCTCGAACCTGTGGCTCGCGAGCGTATTCGTACACGCTTAACTCGCGGAAAAATCGAATGTAACTTACGTTTCGAACCTGACGCCCGTTCCCAGAGCTCTTTGCTGCTTAATGAAAAACTGGCTAAGCAGCTGGTTGAAGCGGCGAATTGGGTAAAAATGCAAAGCGACGAAGGCGAAATTAATCCGGTTGATATTTTGCGTTGGCCGGGTGTGATGGTAGCGAAAGAACAAGATCTTGATGCCATTACCGCCGAAATTCTTGCAGCACTTGATGGCGCTCTTGATGACTTCATCATTGCCCGAGAAACAGAAGGTCAGGCCCTGAAACAGCTTATCGAGCAGCGTCTTGAAGGCGTCAGTGGCGAAGTCGTTAAAGTTCGAGCTCAAATGCCAGAAGTCCTGAAATGGCAACGTGATCGTCTGGTTGCGAAGTTGGAAGATGCGCAAGTTCAGCTTGAAAACAACCGTCTGGAGCAAGAGCTGGTATTAATGGCTCAGCGTGTCGACGTTGCCGAAGAGTTGGACAGGCTGGAAGCTCATGTCAAAGAAACCTACAACATTCTGAAGAAAAAAGAGGCTGTTGGTCGCCGTCTCGACTTTATGATGCAGGAGTTTAATCGCGAGTCGAACACCCTGGCATCAAAATCAATCAATTCTGATGTCACCAATTCAGCCATCGAACTGAAAGTGCTGATTGAACAGATGCGTGAACAGATTCAGAACATCGAATAATTTTCAGCTTTGACCTTCTTAGCCCGCTACTATGCGGGCTTTTTGTTATGGGTGAACATTCATCATCGAATCAACCGCAATAAAACTAATCCATTTTAAATTTTAAAATCAGCACTAAACCCTACTAATCTAGCTAAAACCAAATAAAGCCATTAGAAAATCTAATTAAAAAACCATCGCTTTAGAAAAACTCAATCGTGATTTTGCTCACAAAACGCTACCCTCTTAGCGTTTCCTCTGGGGGTACTAATGCTGTTACATATTCTTTATTTGGTCGGCATTACTGCCGAAGCAATGACCGGCGCCTTAGCAGCTGGCCGCCGCCGTATGGATACTTTCGGTGTAATAATCATTGCGACAGCCACAGCCCTTGGTGGCGGTTCGGTTCGCGATATTCTTCTAGGCCACTACCCGTTGGGTTGGGTGAAACACCCAGAGTATGTGGTGATTGTCGCAGTTGCAGCCGTACTAACCACCGTATTTGCCCCCGTAATGCCTCATCTGCGTCGCCTTTTCCTGGTCCTCGATGCCCTTGGGCTCGTTGTGTTTTCCATCATCGGTGCGCAAATAGCGTTGGATATGGGAGAGGGCCCCATCATCGCAATCATTGCAGCCGTTGTAACGGGCGTATTTGGCGGTGTTTTACGCGATATGTTTTGTAAGCGTATCCCCCTGGTGTTCCAGAAAGAACTCTATGCCGGCATTGCTTTCGCCTCCGCGGTGCTTTACATCGTTCTGGAACACTACGTTTCGAACCAGGACGTCGTGATAATCTCCACGCTCTTGTTCGGTTTCACCACGCGCTTACTCGCGTTACGTCTGCGCCTTGGATTACCGGTGTTTCATTACAAACACGCGGATCACTAATCGGCAAATCCCCGAATTCCCTGCTCTGCCAGAAAAACGACTAGCGCAGCAATTTGGGGGTGATTCACAAACTCCACCAATTTTTTGGCCCTCGCTGCACCAATACCCGGTAGTTTTTGCCAACTATGCTCATCCCGCGCAACTAGCTGCGACCACTGTGAATCTGGCAGCGTGGCAAACACCGCCCGGGGTAGCGGTAAACCAAACGCTAGCAGCCACTGCCTGAAGGGTTGTTGTCGAACTTGCGAGAATTGCTGCCAAAGATGGGCCACTCTGGCTGGAGAAATTCCGCTAATCTGCTGTAGCTCTTCCTGAGTGACCGTAAGCCAGGAAAAAATGTTCTTTAGGCTGAGATTCTGTTGGATCTGCTGCCAGGAGCGCAGGCTCACCCCATTGATATTCATAACCTCTGGAGAGCTAATCCAGGCCAGGCGAGCAATAAACTGCTCGCGACACCAAATTTCAAAGAACAGACAACTCAGCGGGGTGACCATTTTATCTGTGGGGGGCTGCGGTTTGTTGCGTTGGCTTACACGCCATACGACTTCATCGACGCGTGGAATCCCTTGCCCTGCAAGACTTACCATCACCTGATCGCCCAACGCAATATCCAGAACTTGCCAACGTTTTATTGAACCTATGTTCACACGTTTAATCTTTTTATCATCTATCTGTAGGGGGTTCAGTCTGAGAACAACGGCTATTTTTCCTGTACGCCCTACCGTAAATTGAATGTCCTTAACTTCGGCAATTTGCTGGGCTGGCGGGTATTTCCATGCAATCACCCACGTTGCTTTACCTGGAAGCCAATATTTCCCCGCAGGTTCTATGGCCTCGCGCACCACAATCCCATCGGTCACAAAAGGAAGCGGGGTTGTAAACCAGGACTCCCGCAACATCGCGATTTTGTCCACTGAGGTGACAGGCATTGACCACTTTTTGGTTAGCGGAAAACCAGCCTGAGCGAGCATGTCTAATTTCATATTCATATCAGCAGGACCATCTGGCCACGCCCAGATAAATATTCCCAATTCACTCATCAGGCCCGGGGAGGATTGGCTCATCATGGCTCCCGCCACTTTTCCTCTCGCATTAATGCCACCCATCGCTTTCTGTACGTGGCTATCTCTTTTCCAGAAAACCTCGCCTTGCAACACGCTATTGGCAAGTTGGCCTGAAAGGGTCTTGGGGATAGCGGGGATCATTTTGGCCTTTGCTGTCCAGTCCTGCCCTTTCTCACCATCCCCGCGGCTAAGGAGTTTAAACAAGTGCCCTTGCTGATAAATTAGGGTCACTGCCACACCATCGACTTTAGGTTGTACCCAAAGATCGGTTTTGCCTTTTGCCCACTGGGCAACGGCTTCACTGTCTGGCAGTTTTTTGACACCGGTATGAGCAATCGGATGCAACGCTTTGCCCAGGGTAGCTATCTGCGGCTGCTGTGGTTTTTCAGAGGGATGAAAGCATCGCTGCCATTCATTATATTGCCGACGTAGGCCATCATAGGTTGCATCACTGACTTCGCTCACACCTTGTTGGTAATAAGATCGGTCCCACTTCCCGAGCTTTTCATTCAATTTCACCATCTCCTGCTGGGCTTGCACTGATGACCAGGCCGGACACGCCGCCGACGCCATTGCGCTCAGCAACCCCAGAAACCCGATAAGCTTTGTTATCCACTTCATAAGTCCCTCCGTGTAGAAGCAAGAAGAGGTATAACGCCAGGAAACCATCAACGCGATTGCGTTTTAAAAATGATACGAGGAGCTTTCAGAGGTATTTAACTCGTTGCAGCAACACGAGGTGTTTTTTGGAAAACATTACGCAAATTGGTAGAAATATTGCCGAGGGGCACGACAAATTCTCCGTGACACGAAGACGGCGTGTATAATAGGCCCGTATACGCACTTCTTTTTATGCTTACCGAATAAGTTAGAACTCATGGCTCAAGGCACGCTTTATATCGTTTCCGCCCCTAGTGGCGCGGGAAAATCCAGCCTCATCCAGGCTTTGTTAAAGACACAACCGCTGTATGACACACAGGTTTCGATCTCCCATACCACTCGTGGTATTCGCCCGGGAGAGAACCATGGTGAACACTATTTCTTTGTGGAAAAGGAAGAGTTTAAGCAGATGATTGCTGAAGACGCATTCCTTGAGCACGCTGAAGTGTTTGGCAATTACTACGGCACTTCACGCCATGCTATTGAACAAGTTCTGGCAACTGGTGTGGATGTGTTCCTGGATATTGACTGGCAAGGTGCGCAGCAGATTCGCCAGAAAATGCCGCAAGCCCGCAGTATTTTTATTCTGCCGCCGTCAAAAGACGAATTAGACCGCCGCCTTCGTGGTCGTGGGCAAGACAGTGAAGAAGTTATCACTAAGCGTATGGAGCAAGCTGTTGCAGAAATGAGCCATTACGCCGAATATGACTATTTAATCGTCAATGACGATTTTGACACTGCGCTGTCAGATTTAAAAATTATCATTCGTGCCGAGCGTCTACGAATGGGTCGCCAAAAAGCGCGACATGACGCTTTAATCAGCAAACTATTGGCAGACTGAGCCCAGTTTCAGTATCATGCCCAGTCATTTCTTCATCTGTGGAGCATTTTAATTATGGCACGCGTAACTGTTCAGGACGCTGTTGAGAAAATTGGTAACCGTTTTGACCTGGTTCTGGTCGCCGCACGTCGCGCTCGTCAGATGCAAACTGGTGGTAAAGATCCACTGGTGCCTGAAGAAAACGATAAAACGACTGTAATCGCACTGCGCGAAATCGAAGAAGGGTTGATCACCAACCAGATTCTTGATGTTCGTGATCGCCAGGAGCAGCAAGAGCAGGAAGCCGCAGAACTGCAGGCTGTTACCGCTATTGCTGAAGGTCGTCGTTAATTAACCTGCGGGTAGCCCTTGTATCTGTTTGAAAGCCTGAATCAACTGATTCAACAATACTTGCCCGAGGAGCAAATAAAGCGACTTCGGCAAGCATACCTTGTTGCGCGTGATGCTCACGAGGGACAAGCACGTTCAAGTGGTGAACCCTATATCACCCATCCCGTAGCTGTTGCCTGCATTCTGGCCGAGATGAAACTCGACTTTGAAACGCTGATGGCCGCACTACTGCATGATGTGATCGAAGACACCCCTGCCACCTACCAGGATATGGAACAACTGTTTGGCAAAAGCGTTGCCGAACTGGTGGAAGGGGTATCTAAGTTAGACAAACTGAAATTCCGCGATAAGAAAGAAGCTCAGGCTGAAAACTTCCGCAAAATGATCATGGCGATGGTGCAAGACATCCGCGTCATTCTGATCAAACTCGCCGACCGTACGCACAATATGCGGACACTCGGGGCATTGCGCCCTGATAAGCGTCGCCGTATCGCTCGCGAAACCCTCGAAATCTATAGCCCCCTTGCGCACCGACTTGGTATTCATCACCTGAAGACTGAGCTGGAGGAATTGGGCTTTGAAGCGCTTTACCCGAACCGCTACCGCGTGATTAAAGAAGTGGTCAAAGCGGCACGGGGTAACCGCAAAGAGATGATTCAAAAAATCCTCTCTGAGATTGACGGACGTTTGCAAGAAGCGGGCATTCCGTGTCGCGTTAGCGGCCGCGAAAAACACCTCTACTCCATCTACTGCAAAATGACGCTCAAAGAACAGCGTTTCCACTCGATTATGGATATCTACGCCTTCCGCGTGATCGTTCATGACATGGATACCTGTTATCGCGTCCTTGGGCAGATGCATAGCCTCTACAAGCCACGCCCTGGACGGGTGAAAGACTATATTGCCATTCCGAAAGCGAACGGATATCAGTCTTTGCACACCTCAATGATTGGTCCACATGGTGTGCCGGTAGAAGTGCAAATCCGTACCGAAGATATGGATCAGATGGCAGAGATGGGGGTTGCCGCTCACTGGGCTTATAAAGAGCAAGGTGAAAGTGGTACAACGGCACAAATCCGCGCCCAGCGCTGGATGCAAAGCCTGCTGGAATTACAGCAAAGTGCGGGTAGTTCATTTGAATTTATCGAGAGCGTAAAATCCGATCTGTTCCCGGATGAGATTTACGTTTTCACACCGGAAGGGCGCATTGTCGAATTACCGGCAGGTGCGACACCTGTTGACTTCGCGTACGCGGTGCATACAGACATCGGCCACGCCTGTGTCGGTGCCAGAGTCGACAGACAACCCTATCCCCTGTCTCAGTCGCTCAGCAGCGGCCAGACAATCGAAATCATTACCGCCCCAGGCGCACGCCCGAATGCCGCCTGGCTGAATTTCGTTGTGAGTTCTAAAGCGCGCGCCAAAATCCGCCAGATGCTGAAGAATCTCAAGCGTGACGACTCCGTTAGTCTCGGACGCCGTCTGCTAAACCACGCTTTAGGTGGCAGCCGCAAATTAGCTGAGGTCCCGCCAGAAAATATTCAACGTGAGTTGGAGCGCATGAAGCTCGCCACGCTTGATGATTTGCTGGCTGAAATTGGCCTCGGTAATGCCATGAGTGTGGTTGTCGCGAAAAACCTGCAAGGTGAGTCGTCCGCGATTCAGCAAGGCCATTCACCGACTCACAGTCATCTGCCGATTAAAGGTGCTGATGGTGTATTGATCACCTTTGCCAAGTGTTGCCGACCAATTCCTGGCGACCCGATTATTGCGCACGTAAGCCCAGGCAAAGGGCTGGTTATCCATCATGAATCTTGCCGTAACATCCGTGGCTACCAAAAAGAGCCAGAGAAGTTTATGGCGGTGGAATGGGATAAAGAGACAGAACAAGAGTTCACCACCGAGATAAAGGTGGATATGTTTAACCATCAGGGTGCGTTGGCAAACCTGACGGCTGCGCTCAATAATGCAGGTTCCAATATTCAAAGCCTGAATACTGAAGAGAAAGATGGCCGTGTTTACAGTGCGTTCATTCGACTGACTGCACGCGACCGTGTCCATTTGGCGAACCTCATGCGTAAAATCCGTGTGATGCCGGATGTGATTAAAGTTACCCGCAACCGAAACTAGTGTTATGAATCCTCAACGTTATGCGCGTATTTGCGAGATGCTCGCCAGGCGTCAGCCTGACCTGACCGTCTGTATGGAGCAGGTCCATAAACCTCATAACGTGTCAGCGATTATTCGTACTGCTGATGCTGTTGGTGTACATGAAGTTCACGCGGTCTGGCCGGGTAACCGAATGCGCACCATGGCCTCCTCTGCAGCAGGCAGCAATTCGTGGGTTGAAGTCAAAACCCATCGCCATATCGGTGATGCCGTTGCTCACCTCAAAAACAGCGGAATGCAAATCCTCGCGACCAACCTTTCTGATAAAGCTGTCGATTTCCGCGAAATTGATTACACGCGCCCAACCTGCATTTTGATGGGACAGGAAAAAACGGGCATTACTCAGGAAGCATTAGCACTGGCAGACCAGGACATCATTATTCCGATGATCGGGATGGTGCAATCGCTCAATGTTTCCGTGGCCTCAGCACTCATTCTTTATGAAGCGCAGCGTCAACGTCAGAACGCCGGTATGTATCAGCGTGAAAACAGCACTCTGCCAGAGTCCGAACAACAGCGTCTGCTGTTTGAAGGCGGTTATCCTGTACTGGCGCGAGTTTCCCGCCGGAAAGGTTTGCCCTACCCGCATGTGAATCAGCAAGGTGAAATAGAAGCTGATGCCGCATGGTGGGCCACAATGCAATCTGCGGAGTAGTCAGATGAAAGGCCGTTTGCTGGACGCCATACCGTTAAGTACGCTTGCCGGAGTGGGGGCCAGCCAGAGCGGTAAATTGGCCAAGATTGGCCTGCATACCATTCAGGATCTCCTGCTTCATCTCCCACTGCGCTACGAAGACCGGACTCAACTCTATCCAATAAACGACCTCATGCCTGGTACTCACGCCACGGTTGAAGGGGAAGTGCTGAACTGTAATATCAGTTTTGGTCGTCGTCGCATGATGACTTGCCAAATTTCTGACGGCACCGGCATCCTGACCATGCGTTTTTTCAACTTCAATGCGGCGATGAAAAACAGTCTCGCAGCCGGTAAGCGTGTACTTGCTTATGGGGAAGCAAAGCGAGGGACGCACGGCGCGGAGATGATTCATCCGGAATACCGCATTCAGGGCGATCTGAGTACCCCGGAATTACAGGAAACTCTGACCCCGGTTTATCCCACCACTGAAGGTATTCGCCAGGCCACTTTGCGCAAACTGACCGATCAGGCGCTGGAGTTGCTGGATACCTGCGCTATCACTGAATTACTCCCTGCTGATTTGCGTCAGGGAATGATGAGTCTGCCGGAAGCGTTGAGGACGTTACATCGTCCACCACCAACAATGCAGTTAGCCGATCTCGAAACGGGGAAACATCCGGCTCAGCAACGCTTAATCCTTGAGGAGTTACTGGCGCATAACCTAAGTATGCTCGCACTTCGTGCGGGCGCTCAGCGTTATCACGCTTTGCCTTTACATAATCATGACGAATTAAAAAACCAACTGTTGGCAGCACTCCCGTTCAAACCAACAGGTGCTCAAGAACGTGTCGTGGCAGAAATTGAACATGATATGGCGCTGGATGTACCGATGATGCGTCTGGTGCAAGGCGATGTGGGATCGGGTAAAACATTGGTTGCGGCACTTGCCGCATTGCGTGCCATTGCGCATGGCAAACAGGTCGGTTTGATGGCTCCGACGGAGTTGCTCGCCGAACAACACGCCAATAATTTCCGTCAGTGGTTTGCACCATTGGGCATTGAGGTTGGCTGGCTTGCAGGTAAACAAAAAGGCAAAGCGCGCATCGCCCAACAAGACGCTATCGCCAGCGGTCAGGTATCGATGGTGGTGGGAACACACGCGATCTTCCAGGAACAGGTGCAGTTCTCTCAACTCGCACTGGTTATCATTGATGAACAACATCGCTTTGGCGTCCATCAGCGCCTGGCGCTATGGGAGAAAGGTCAGATTCAGGGATTCCATCCCCATCAACTCATCATGACCGCAACGCCCATTCCACGAACCCTGGCGATGACGGCCTATGCTGATTTGGATACGTCGACGATCGACGAACTGCCGCCTGGCCGTACACCGGTCACGACTGTTGCCATCCCTGACACGCGCCGCAACGATATTATCGACCGCGTGCGTGGCGCATGCAGCGATGAAGGCCGCCAGGCATACTGGGTTTGTACGCTGATTGAAGAGTCGGAGCTACTGGAAGCACAGGCCGCAGAAGTTACGTGGGATGAGCTAAAAGCCGCTCTGCCGAATCTGAATGTTGGGCTGGTACATGGCCGGATGAAACCACAAGAAAAGCAATCAGTGATGCAGGCTTTCAAGGAAGGGTCGATTCATCTTCTGGTCGCCACAACGGTCATTGAAGTGGGCGTTGATGTCCCAAATGCCAGCCTGATGATTATCGAAAACCCAGAGCGTCTGGGGCTTGCACAGCTCCACCAGCTCCGTGGGCGTGTAGGGCGTGGTGCCGTCGCCTCCCATTGTGTGTTGCTGTATAAGTCGCCACTATCGAAAACAGCGCAGCTGCGTTTGCAGGTGTTACGTGATAGCAACGATGGCTTTGTGATTGCGCAAAAGGATTTGGAAATTCGTGGGCCGGGGGAATTGCTTGGCACGCGTCAGACAGGGAACGCCGAGTTTAAAGTAGCAGATTTACTGCGCGATCAGGCGATGATCCCAGAAGTACAGCGCCTTGCACGCCATATTCATGAACGCTATCCAGAACAGGCAACCGCGCTCATTGAGCGCTGGATGCCTGAAACGGAACGCTATTCAAACGCCTGATTTTCCGCCCTCATCCCAACCTTCTCCCCCAGGAGAAGGAGGGAAAATAACTTAGCCAAAGATTGGCAGCATCAGGTACATCTTGATGACCAGTGCGTTGACGATATCAATAAAGAACGCGCCAACCATCGGAACCACCAGAAACGCCATATGCGACGGGCCAAAACGCTCTGTAATCGCCTGCATATTGGCGATAGCCGTTGGTGTTGCCCCCAGGCCAAAACCACAATGACCCGCAGCCAGTACCGCTGCATCGTAGTTTTTGCCCATAAAGCGATAGGTCACATAAACTGCATACAACGCCATAAAGATGGTTTGCACGGTCAGAATCGCCAGCATTGGCAATGCCAGAGAAGCCAATTCCCACAACTTCAGGCTCATCAGCGCCATGGCGAGGAACAGAGACAAACAGACGTTCCCCAACACCGAAACCGCACGTTCAAACACCCGATAGAAGCCGAGCAGAGAGAGCGTATTGCTGAGGATTACCCCAACAAACAACACGCAAACGAACGTCGGTAGTTCAAAACTGGTGCCTTGAATGAGATGCGCCACAAACTGTCCAACAGTAAGGCAAATGGCAATCATCGCGATGGTTTCTATCAACACCATCGAGGTGATCATGCGCCCTATCGCAGGTTTTTCGAAGGCTGTGGGATCGATGCTATCGTCCGGCGTGCCATCAGGTGTGGATGAGTGTTTAACCAGATAACGCGCAACTGGCCCACCAATCAAACCGCCCAGAACCAAACCAAACGTTGCGCAAGCCATCGCAACTTCGGTGGCATTCTGGAAGCCATAGCGCTCACTAAATAACTTACTCCAGGCCGCACCTGTACCATGGCCGCCAGACAGTGTAATGGACCCCGCCAGTAACCCCATCAACGGATCAAGGCCTAGCAGGCTCGCCATACCAATACCGATGGCGTTTTGCATCACCAGCAAACCCACCACCACAATCAGGAAAATACCGACCACTTTGCCACCTGCACGCAAGCTGGCCAGGTTGGCATTCAGGCCTATTGTGGCAAAGAAAGCGAGCATCAATGGGTCTTTGAGACTCATATCAAATTCAAATTCCCAACCGACACTTTTTTTAAGCACTAACAAGGCAAGGGCGATTAGAAGCCCACCCGCGACAGGTTCAGGGATAGTGTATTTTTTTAGAAACGGTATGGTGTGGACCATTTTTCGGCCCAGCAACAACACGAGCGTCGCAGCAACAAGGGTAGAAAGGGTGTCGAGATAAAACATAGAATTGCTCCTGTTTGCGCATATTTATCACAGACGCTTTTAATTTATCCTTCACTGGAATTTCAGATTTTAGAAAATCTAGCAGCCGGATTTTAACCAAAAACAGGTCAAAAGTTATATAAAAAGCTATGTATATATGCTTTTTATCTTAAGAAAGTTTGTTAGCAAACGTTTGCTTTTACACTTCAGTCCGCTAAAATCACCGTTTTTTCTCCAAGGGATAATTTCCGATGTCTGTTAATGCTGTTGAGTCTGATGATGCGCAACCGATTGCTCAGGCTCGTTCCAGTGAATTGATCTACCGCCTCGAGGACAGACCCCCTCTCCCACAAACTCTTTTTGCTGCCGGCCAGCACTTGTTAGCGATGTTTGTTGCGGTAATCACGCCTGCGATGTTGATTTGCCAGGCTCTGGGACTTCCGGCCGAAGATACCCAACACATTATCAGTATGTCGTTGTTTGCCTCAGGCGTAGCATCAATTATCCAGATTAAAGCCTGGGGCCCAGTAGGTTCTGGGCTTCTGTCTATTCAGGGCACCAGTTTTAACTTTGTTTCGCCATTGATCATGGGCGGTATGGCATTGAAAAATGGCGGGGCTGACGTTCCGACTATGATGGCTGCCTTATTTGGCACATTGATGCTCGCAAGCTGCACCGAAATGCTGTTATCTCGTTTCTTGCACCTGGCTCGCCGTATCATCACCCCGCTGGTTTCAGGGGTTGTTGTAATGATTATCGGTCTTTCTCTGATTCAGGTTGGCCTGACGTCTATCGGTGGTGGTTATGCCGCGATGAGCGACCATACCTTTGGTGCACCGAAAAACCTGCTACTGGCGGGTGCCGTATTACTGGTTATCATTCTGCTTAACCGCCAGCGCAACGCTTACTTGCGCGTAGCTTCTCTGGTTATCGCTATGGCGGTAGGTTATGCGCTCGCCTGGGCGATGGGCATGCTGCCAAACGTCGCGCCATCAACAAATACAGACCTGATTATGGTGCCAACGCCGCTGTATTACGGTTTGGGCATTGACTGGAATCTGCTTATCCCACTGATGCTGGTCTTTATGGTGACGTCACTGGAAACGATCGGTGATATTACTGCAACGTCTGACGTTTCTGAGCAGCCCGTATCTGGGCCGCTGTATATGAAACGCCTGAAAGGTGGCGTGCTTGCTAACGGCCTGAACTCGTGCGTTTCAGCTGTATTCAATACCTTCCCGAATTCCTGCTTTGGCCAAAACAACGGTGTGATTCAGCTTACCGGTGTTGCCAGCCGTTATGTTGGTTTTGTCGTGGCACTGATGCTGATCGTTCTCGGCTTGTTCCCGGCAGTGAGCGGATTTGTACAACACATTCCTGAGCCTGTTTTAGGCGGCGCGACTATCGTGATGTTTGGCACCATTGCCGCATCGGGTGTGCGCATTGTCTCCCGCGAACCACTGAACCGCCGCGCGATTATGATTATCGCCTTGTCGCTGGCAGTCGGTATGGGCGTATCTCAACAGCCATTGATTTTGCAGTTCGCTCCTGACTGGCTGAAAACCTTGCTCTCATCCGGTATTGCTGCCGGGGGTATCACCGCTATCGTGTTAAACCTGATTTTCCCGCCTGAGAAAAATTGATGTACTTCACGCGCTGGTGATTTGTTCGCGCCAGCGCGTGTTCCCCCTCCTGACAATCCGATCCTTGAGCTATAACGGTAAATGGGGCATAACTCCCTTACCGAAACTTCATGGGATGGAAGACAATGAAATTTCTCGGAAAGCTATTTATTGCGTTATTGGTTGTCGTACTGGTTGCGTTAATAGCCTCGTACCTTTTGCTACAAACTCGCTGGGGAGCGTCCCAGGTCAGCCGTTGGATCAATGAGAAAAGTGATTATGTCTTCTCTTTCGAAGAGATGGATCACCGCTGGGCATCGCCCACGCATCTCACTCTGACGAATGTCACTTTTGGGCGTAAAGGCCAGCCGGCAACTCTGGTTGCGCAAAATATTGATATCGGCCTGAGTTCTCGGCAGTTTTCAGAGCCTATGCATTTCGACAAGATTCTGTTGCAAAACGGAACGCTAAATATCAGCCCCAATGCTGCACCGCTGCCATTTCAGGCGGACATGTTGCAATTAAGCGATATGGCGCTTAACAGTCCAAATACTGAATGGAATTTACACGCACAGCGCGTCAATGGTGGCGTAATGCCCTGGCAGCCACAGCAAGGCAGAGTTCTGGGAAATACCGCGGATATTCAGTTTAGCGCGGGTTCCATGACGCTCAACGGTGTTCCTGCCACCAACGTACTGTTACAGGGTGCGATTAATAACGAGCAGGTAACGCTTTCGACCATTGGTGCGGATATGGCTCGCGGCTCGCTCACTGGCAACGCAAATCGTCTTGCGGACGGCTCCTGGCAGATTGGTAGCCTGCGTTTGAACGACATCCGACTGCAAACGGAAAAATCGATTGCCGATTTCCTGGCACCGCTTTCCACCGTCCCTTCTCTTAAAATTGGTAGTCTGGAAGTGACTGATGCGCGGCTGGAAGGTAAAGACTGGGCGGTCACTGATCTCGACCTGAGTTTGCGCAACCTGACGTTGGTAGATGGCGGTTGGCAGAGCGATGACGGGCGACTCTCGATGAATGCCAGCGACTTTATCAATGGCGATCTGCATCTTAATGATCCGATTGTGAATATCGATTTTAACGGTCAAACCGCCACGCTACGCCAGTTCACCTCGCGCTGGGAAAGAGGCATGGTTCGCGCCTCAGGCGTTTGGCTACGTAATGATAAAAAACTGGCACTCGATGAGCTGGTTTTTGCCGGGATTGAATATACGCTGCCGGAAGACTGGAAGGCTCGTTGGATGAAGCCGTTACCGGAATGGTTGCATTCAATGACCATTAAAAAGATTTCGGCGAACCGAAATCTGGTTATCGATATCAATCCGGCCTTCCCGTTCCAGTTCACCGCATTAGACGGTACGGCGAATAATCTTGAAGCTGTGCGCAACGGTCAATGGGGGATCTGGAGCGGCAACGCTACGCTGAACGCCTCTTCAGCTACCTTCAATCGTGTTGATGTGCGCCGCCCATCCATTTCGTTGACTGCCACAGACAGCCAGATTTCAATTACTGAGCTAAGTGCTTTCGCAGGTGAAGGAATGCTGGAAGCGACGGGAGCTATTTCGCAGGCTCCGCAGCGTAACGCCGCAGTCAATCTACGAGGGCGTTCGGTGCCAGTAAACGTGTTGCAACAATGGGGATGGCCCGCGCTACCGATAGAAGGTAATGGCAATTTACAGCTTTCCGTGACCGGAAACCTTGCAGCGCAAACGCCATTGAAACCGACGGTGAATGGGACTTTGCAAGCCACCGGAAGCGATGGCAAACAAGTGCAGCAAACCATGCAGAATGGTGAAGTACCCGGCGCATAAGCGCCGGGCGGTTACTCTTCTTCGTTCCCACCCTCTTCGAGTGGCCCAAAAGGTTTGGCTGGCAATACCAGGTAAACACCTTCAAAAACAGCACCCTGTTCATCATCACCAAAAAGCTCAACTTGCAATGCAACGCGAGCTTTGCGGCCTCGTGCCAGGCGATCCAGATCACCGCTTAAAGAGCCCAGGTCGGCAATCGCCCCTGGCCTTCCGGTGATCGGACTGCTATATCGGATGTGCGCATCAGCAAGAATAATCGTGCCACCCAAATGGCGCTCGCGCAGCATTAGCCAAATCAGTCCCCACCCCGTCAGCGTAGCAAGAGAAAACAAGCTGCCTGCGAATAACGTCTGATGGGGGTTTTGATTGCCTGCTTCTGGCATGGTGGTAATGAATTTCTGCCCGGTGTATTGCAGGATCCGCACACCCATTTTTTCACTTAATGGAATATGCTGATACCAGGCTTGCTGTAGCTGCCCACACCAGTCAGCCCGATGGAGAATATCATCCAGCGAGGCAACGGGTTTTATCATCAGATAATGGCGAATAGGGGTGGTTGAAGGCGTGGTGATTTCGCCCTGATTCTCAAAACCCAGCTTGGCAAAAAACTCAACGGCATCTTCGCGTGCGCTACACACCACACGTTTGACCCCTTCCTGGCGCGCGACAGATTCCAGCGTCATCGCCACTAGCGTTCCGAGCCCTTTATCTTGTACCGATGGATGAACCGCCATGAAGCGGATAGCGGCTTCGTTATCGGCATTGATGTACAAGCGGCCAATAGCAACAATATTCCCTTCTTCATCCACCACCATTTGGTGATGCGCCATGGCATCCCAGGCGTCACGTTCGGAGCCTTTGGGTTGATGCAGAGGCTTGCGCAACATCTCCCAACGAAACTGGTAATAGAGCTCAAGCTCTTCTTCGGTTTGCGGTACGCGAAGGTGATACATACATGTACTCTCTCTTGTTACGCGGGACCGTAAATGCTGCGAACTCAGACCTGTAACCAAAACGTCACCGGACCATCGTTGGTCAGGCTCACCTGCATATCCGCGGCGAAGCGCCCCGTTTCAGCCACGATGCCCTGTTGTCTACAGCGTTCAACAAAGTATTCATACAACTCTTCAGCAAGTTGTGGTGCAGCCCCACCCGAAAAGCTCGGACGCATACCGCGTTCGGTATCGGCTGCGAGGGTGAACTGCGATACCACCAGCACACTGCCACCCGCTTGCTGAACATTCAGGTTCATTTTGTCGTTTTCATCGCCAAAAATGCGGTAACCCAAAACCCGTTCGCAAAGACGATTCGCTTTCTGTTCGTTATCTTCTTTTTCGACACCCAATAACACTAAAAGTCCTGGGCCAATTTTACCCGTCACTTCACCCGCCACGGTGACGCTGGCGTGGGTGACGCGCTGAATTAATGCAATCATGGTTCTTCCAATTCTTCCTGCTGTGATTCGATGCGAAGTTTTCGGTAATCGCCGAGAGTGACAGTAATTTCGGCGCCGAGCAATACGATACACCACGTCCAATAGACCCAGACGAATAAAATGGGGATCACGGCTATTACGCCGTAAATCAATTGGTAAGAGGGAAACATGGTGATGTAGAGGGCGAAGCCTTTTTTCCCCAGCTCAAATAAAAGAGCGGCGACCAACGAGCCAATCAGTGCATCACGCACGGGAACGCGAGTCGTTGGGACAATGCTGTAGAGCATCCAGAAAGACAGCCAGGAAAGGATTAATGGCAAGATGCGTAACATATCATCAATCACGGTATTAAAGCCCGTGACCCACCGTAGAGACAGCAAATACGAACTGATCGCCAGACTCGCCCCAGCCAACAGCGGCCCAAGCGTTAAAATCATCCAGTAAACCGCAAACGAGTAGATTTTTGGTCGTGTACGAGTACTACGCCAGATGGTGTTTAGCGCGCTATCCACGGCATACATCAGTAATAACGCGGTGACGATAAGCCCGCAGGCCCCCACCGCCGTCATTTTGGTAGAGTTAGCGACGAACTGTTCGATATAGCGCTGAATAATGTCGCCGGTAGCGGGCAGAAAATTTGAGAACACGAAGTGGCGCAGTTGGATACTGATATCGGCAAACATGGGAAATGCCGCAAATAACGCAAACACCACCGCAACCAAAGGCACCAGCGAGAGCAATGACACGTAGGCAAGGTTCCCTGCAAGCGTGGTCATATTGTCCTGGTCGATGCGGTGCCAGAGCAACTTTCCCCAGGCGATACACGGACTGAGGTGTTGGCTCGTTTTGCGATGAACGTCTTTTATCATAGGCCTTTTGCGAAATAGCCAGGCACCGTGTCTTTTCCGGTCACCAAAATGCTGGTGATACCCAACTGTTGAGCTCCTTTAATATTATCGGCGTTGTCATCAAAAAAGACCGCCTGATCTGCAGAAAAACCTTCTGTTTCGAGGAGCTTTTGATAAATCTCTGCGTCGGGTTTACGCATACCCATTTCCTGAGACAGGTAGATTTTATCTGCCGCCTGTCCAATTTGCGGATATTCGCCAGGCCAGAAATACGTATGTAAGCGGTTAGTGTTAGAGAGCACAACAACGCGATGCCCTTGTTCGCGAAGCTTGTTCATAATAGCGATAACGTCAGGACGTAGTCCGACAAAGATAGCCTGCCAGCCTGCGGAAAATTGGTCGAAGCTCAATGCCATGCCCATCTCGTCACAGACCGCTTGAGCGAATTCTTCATCGCTAATTTGCCCACGTTCGTGGCGCTTGAAAGCATCTCCCATCACAAAGCTTTTTTGCAAATTCGCTAGCGGGACGCGACTGTAATCGCTCCATACCCCCATCACGCGGTTGAAGTCGATATCAACAATGACGTTGCCTAAATCAAAGATATACAGCATAAGCCTCTCCTTTGCGCATGGACAAATAACTGTAGCGGTAAAGGGGGGCTTTGACTATCGCTGGCAGAAAAGCGATCCGAGTTCTGCGAACAGTTAGGCAAAAAAGAAGCAAAAAAAAGCCCCGCCTAAACAGGCAGGGCTTCAATGCTTTATAGACAGCTTTGCAGGAAAGAAACTTACGCTTCTTTGCCGCCACGACCAGCGCGTTTGCGGTCGTTTTCAGTCAGGTGACGTTTACGAATACGTACGGACAGCGGGGTAACTTCTACCAGTTCGTCATCATCGATGAACTCCAGTGCCTGCTCAAGAGTCATTTTCTGAGCTGGAACCAGTGTAGTCGCTTCGTCAGTACCGGACGCACGCATGTTGGTCAGTTTCTTACCGGTCAGGCAGTTAACAGTCAGGTCGTTAGAACGACTGTGAATACCGATGATCTGGCCTTCATAAACTTCAGCACCGTGCCCCAGGAACAGCTTACCGCGATCCTGCAGACCGTACAGAGCAAACGCAACCGCTTTACCCTGGCCGTTAGAGATCAGAACGCCGTTCTGACGCTGGCCCACTTCGCCCTGACGCACATCGTCATAATGGCTGAAGGTGGAGTACAGCAGACCTGTACCAGAAGTCATGGTCATGAATTCGTTACGGAAACCGATCAGACCACGGCTTGGGATCACGTAGTCAAGACGTACGCGGCCTTTGCCGTCTGGATTCATGTTTTTCAGGTCGCCTTTACGCTCACCAAGAGCCTGCATCACAGAACCCTGGTGTTGCTCTTCGATATCAAGAGTCACGTTTTCAAACGGTTCCTGCTTACGGCCATCGATTTCACGGAAGATAACTTTCGGACGGGACACAGCCAGTTCGAAGCCTTCACGACGCATGTTTTCGATAAGAACAGACAGGTGCAGTTCGCCACGACCGGATACACGGAATGCATCCGCATCTTCGGTTTCTTCAACGCGCAGCGCAACGTTGTGCACCAGCTCTTTGTTCAGGCGGTCAAGGATCTGACGAGAGGTAACGAATTTACCTTCTTTGCCACAGAACGGAGAGGTGTTGACGTTGAAGAACATAGAAACGGTTGGTTCATCGACAGACAGTGCTGGCAACGCTTCAACATTTTGCGTATCGCAAAGGGTGTCGGAGATATTCAGTTCGCCAAGACCGGTAATCGCGATGATATCGCCTGCTTCGGCTTCGGTGGATTCAATACGCTCCAGACCGAGGTGGGTCAGCACTTTGCCAACTTTACCGTTACGAGTTTTACCTTCGCTATCGATGATAGTGATCTGCTGGTTAGGCTTCACTTTACCGCGTTTGATGCGACCGATGCCGATTACGCCAACATAGTTGTTGTAGTCGAGCTGGGAAATTTGCATCTGGAACGGACCATCAAGGTCAACGCTTGGTGCTTTAACGTGGTCAACAATCGCCTGGTACAGCGGGGTCATATCTTCCGCCATATCACCGTGATCGTTGCCCGCGATCCCCATCAATGCAGATGCATAGATGATTGGGAAATCGAGTTGCTCGTCGGTTGCTTCAAGGTTAACGAACAGGTCGAATACCTGATCAACAACCCAGTCAGGACGCGCACCAGGACGGTCAACTTTGTTGATTACAACAATTGGCTTCAAACCATGGGCAAATGCCTTTTTGGTTACGAAGCGCGTCTGCGGCATTGGGCCATCCATTGCATCAACGACCAGCAGAACGGAGTCTACCATGGACATTACACGTTCAACTTCACCACCGAAGTCGGCGTGCCCAGGGGTATCAACGATGTTGATACGGTAGTCATTCCATTTGATAGCGGTGTTTTTAGCGAGGATGGTAATCCCACGCTCTTTCTCCAAATCGTTGGAGTCCATCACGCGTTCAGTAGCTTCAGCACGTTCGTTACTGAAAGTACCAGATTGCTGCAGCAGCTTATCAACCAGGGTAGTTTTACCATGGTCAACGTGCGCGATGATGGCGATATTACGCAGATTTTCGATCACAACTTTGCCTCAGGCATTAGAAATAGCGCGTTATTGTACACGTATTAATCGAAGGACAGAACAGGATCACAAAGAACCTTTACAAACAATGTTGAAAGTAAGGGTTTGTGATCGCTTTCACGGAGCAAAAAAGGGTGCCATAACGAAAATTGCACCAATATGGTGCTCAAATCTCAGACCGAAGCACTACATTGGTGCAAACTATCCATCATGGTGCAGCCCTTTTGCACTATACCGCGCATGATAGCGCCTTTTTAGGGTAATTTAAAAGTTGGCACAGATTTCGCTTTAATCATTTCAGGGCGAAAAGCCAAATAGAATGTATTGAACACCTCGTTACCACGACGACAATGACCAATCCAGGAGATTTAAGTATGTCCGCTGAACACGTATTGACGATGCTGAATGAGCATGAAGTGAAATTTGTTGATTTGCGCTTCACTGACACCAAAGGTAAGGAACAGCACGTCACAATTCCTGCTCACCAGGTGAATGCTGAATTCTTCGAAGAAGGCAAAATGTTTGATGGCTCCTCGATTGGTGGCTGGAAAGGCATCGACGAATCCGACATGGTTCTGATGCCAGACGCATCTACCGCGGTTATTGACCCGTTCTTCGCAGACTCCACTCTTATCATTCGTTGTGACATTCTTGAGCCAGGCACTTTGCAGGGTTATGACCGTGACCCACGCTCCATCGCAAAACGTGCTGAAGACTACCTGCGCTCAACTGGCATTGCCGATACTGTACTGTTCGGGCCAGAGCCAGAATTCTTCCTGTTCGATGACATCCGTTTTGGTAGCTCTATCTCCGGTTCTCACGTTGCTATCGATGATATCGAAGGCGCATGGAACACCGGTACTAAATACGAAGGCGGTAACAAAGGTCACCGTCCTGCTGTTAAAGGCGGTTACTTCCCGGTTCCTCCGGTTGACTCATCTCAGGACCTGCGTTCTGCAATGTGTCTGACCATGGAGCAAATGGGCCTGGTGGTTGAAGCGCATCACCACGAAGTTGCAACAGCGGGTCAGAACGAAATCGCCACCCGCTTCAACACCATGACCAAAAAAGCGGACGAAATTCAGATCTACAAATATGTGGTTCATAACGTTGCTCACGCATACGGCAAAACTGCGACCTTCATGCCAAAACCAATGTTTGGTGATAACGGTTCCGGTATGCACTGCCACATGTCCCTGTCCAAGAACGGCGTAAACCTGTTCTCTGGCGACAAATATGCAGGCCTGTCTGAGCAAGCGCTGTACTACATCGGCGGCGTTATCAAGCACGCTAAAGCCATCAACGCCCTGGCGAACCCAACAACCAACTCTTACAAGCGTCTGGTCCCAGGTTATGAAGCTCCAGTTATGCTGGCTTACTCTGCGCGTAACCGTTCTGCTTCTATCCGTATTCCAGTGGTTGCGTCTCCGAAAGCACGTCGTATTGAAGTGCGTTTCCCAGACCCAGCAGCTAACCCGTACCTGTGCTTTGCAGCTCTGCTGATGGCTGGTCTTGATGGCATCAAGAACAAAATCCATCCGGGCGAAGCAATGGACAAAAACCTGTACGACCTGCCGCCAGAAGAAGCGAAAGAGATCCCACAAGTTGCTGGCTCTCTGGAAGAAGCACTGAACTGCCTGAACGAAGACCGTGAGTTCCTGACTGCGGGTGGCGTGTTCACCAATGACGCAATCGATGCTTACATCGCCCTGCGTATTGAAGAAAATGACCGTGTGCGTATGACTCCGCACCCGGTAGAGTTTGAGTTGTACTACAGCGTTTAATATTAGTAATACTCTGCGGATTTCTTGCCACAGCCAGGCGGCAATCGAATGAATCCCGATGAGCTTACTCAAGTAAGTGATTCGGGTGAATGAGAGTAGCCAACACCGCTGTGGTAAGAAAGACGCTGAGGATTTTGTTGCCGTGGAAACTTTTGGCCCATCTCATGATGGGCTTTTTTCTCCACAAATAACCTTCTGTAGCAATATCTTTTGCCCGCAGGAAACTATACTGCACCATCACAGTGCAAATTATCGGAGACTGCTGTATGGCAACCGGCACACTGCCCGATGCTGGGCAGATCCTGAATTCTTTAATCAACAGCATTTTACTGGTCGATGACGAGCTGGCGGTGCATTACGCCAACCCAGCTGCACAGCAACTTTTGGCGCAAAGTTCGCGCAAGCTGTACGGCACACCTCTTCCAGAGCTGTTGAGTTACTTTTCGCTAAATGTTGGCTTGATGCAGGAAAGCCTGACCGCAGGCCAGGGTTTTACCGATAACGAAGTCACACTAGTTATTGATAGCCGTTCCCACATTCTTTCCCTGACTGCACAACGTTTGCCAGAAGGTTTCATCCTGATGGAAATGGCGCCGATGGATAATCAGCGACGTTTAAGTCAGGAACAGTTACAACAAGCGCAGCAAATTGCCGCTCGTGACTTAGTCCGTGGGCTGGCACATGAGATTAAAAATCCACTTGGTGGGTTACGCGGCGCGGCGCAATTACTGGCAAAAGCCTTACCCGATCCCTCTCTCACCGAATACACCAAGGTGATTATTGAGCAAGCTGACCGCTTACGTAATCTGGTGGACAGGCTGTTAGGCCCGCAACAACCCGGCATGCACGTCACTGAAAGTATTCACAAAGTTACTGAGCGTGTGATGAAATTGGTGTCGATGGAGTTACCAGCGAATGTGACGCTGGTGAGAGATTACGACCCAAGTTTGCCTGAGTTGGCGCATGATCCCGACCAAATTGAACAGATTTTACTGAATATTGTGCGCAACGCGCTTCAGGCGTTGGGCAGCGACGGCGGTGAGATTGTGCTACGCACGCGTACTGCGTTTCAAATTACGCTGCACGGTACGCGTTATCGCCTGGCTGCTCGCATTGATATTGAAGACAACGGTCCGGGAATTCCGGCCCATCTGCAGGACACACTATTCTACCCAATGGTGAGCGGACGTGAAGGAGGGACGGGTTTAGGTCTTTCTATTGCACGCAACTTGATCGATCAGCATTCGGGAAAAATCGAATTTAACAGTTGGCCAGGTCATACCGAGTTCTCGGTTTACCTGCCTATTCGTAAGTAGAGGTCTTTATGCAACGAGGGATAGTTTGGATCGTTGATGACGATAGCTCCATCCGTTGGGTGCTGGAACGCGCTCTGACTGGAGCGGGTTTAAGCTGCACCACGTTTGAAAGTGGCAATGAAGTCCTGAATGCTCTTGCAACCAAAACCCCGGACGTTTTGTTATCTGATATTCGCATGCCCGGCATGGATGGTTTGGCGCTGCTAAAGCAGATTAAACAACGGCACCCGATGTTGCCGGTCATCATAATGACAGCTCATTCAGACCTTGAAGCGGCGGTGAGCGCCTATCAACAAGGTGCATTTGATTACCTGCCAAAGCCTTTTGATATTGATGAAGCAGTGGCACTTGTTGAGCGAGCCATCAGTCATTATCAGGAACAACAGCAACCGCGTAATGTGCAGGTTAATGGGCCGACGACCGATATCATCGGTGAAGCCCCCGCGATGCAGGATGTGTTTCGCATTATTGGTCGTTTGTCCCGATCATCAATAAGTGTGCTGATTAACGGCGAATCCGGTACGGGTAAGGAGTTGGTTGCCCACGCTTTACATCGTCATAGTCCGCGAGTGAAATCCCCTTTTATCGCGCTGAATATGGCCGCCATTCCAAAGGATTTGATTGAGTCCGAGCTGTTTGGCCATGAGAAAGGTGCTTTTACCGGTGCGAATCAAATTCGCCAGGGCCGTTTTGAGCAGGCTGATGGCGGCACACTGTTCCTCGATGAAATTGGTGATATGCCGCTGGACGTGCAAACCCGTTTGCTTCGCGTGTTAGCTGATGGGCAGTTTTATCGCGTTGGCGGTTATGCGCCCGTAAAAGTGGATGTGCGGATTATTGCCGCGACTCACCAGAATCTTGAGTTGCGCGTACAGGAAGGGAAATTCCGTGAGGATTTATTCCATCGCCTGAACGTAATACGTGTGCATTTGCCACCTCTGCGCGAGCGCCGCGAAGATATTCCGCGCCTGGCTCGCCATTTCTTGCAAGATGCCGCGCAGGAATTGGGTGTGGAAGCAAAGCTGCTCCATCCCGAAACCGAAACGGCGTTAACGCGTTTGGCCTGGCCTGGAAACGTCCGCCAGCTGGAAAATACTTGTCGCTGGTTAACAGTCATGGCGGCAGGTCAGGAAGTGTTGATTCAGGACTTGCCCGCCGAACTATTCGAGACAACGATTCCCGATAGTCCGGCGCATTCTCAGTCCGACAGTTGGGCAACACTGCTGGCACAATGGGCAGATCGCGCATTACGTTCCGGTCATCAGAACTTACTCTCTGAGGCTCAGCCAGAGATGGAGCGTACACTGCTGACGACTGCGCTACGCCATACGCAAGGGCATAAGCAGGAAGCAGCAAGGCTTCTTGGTTGGGGACGCAATACCCTGACGCGTAAGCTCAAAGAGTTGGGAATGGAGTAGCTTACAATTTATATCCTAAATAATTCGAGTTGTGGGTAGGCGGCAAGAGAGCTAATCCCCAGGAGCTTACTTGAGTAAGTGACTGGGGTTAGTGAGCGCTGCCAACGCCCCCACAACTTGAAGAATGACGGATATTTAGATTACGCGAGAGAACTGTTGCAGCCGTGCCTTCTGGCGCAAGTAACTATCAAAACACATGCAGATATTACGGATTAGCAAACGACCTTTTGCCGTGACCTGGATATGTTTACCGTCAATGTCCACCAGCCCATCTTTCTCTAGTGGCTTCAGCAATTTCAAATCTTCTGCGAAGTACTCTTCAGCATTCAGATCCCAAAGCTCTTCGATTTCCACAAGGTTGAGCTGGAAGTTACAAATCAGCGCTTTGATAACGTCACGACGAATACAGTCATCACGGGTTAATGCCAGACCACGCCATAGCGCATCGCCTTGCTGATCAACCTGTTGGTAATACGTTTTAAGCTCTTTCTGGTTCTGTGCGTAGCAATCGCCAATCATGCTGATGGCGGAAACGCCCATGCCCAACAGATCCGTATCTCCCTGGGTGGTGTAGCCCTGGAAATTACGGTGCAATTTCCCTTCGCGTTGAGCAATCGCCAGTTCATCATCCGGACGAGCGAAATGGTCCATGCCAATAAATTGGTATCCAGTCGCCGTTAGCGAGCTGATGGTCTCTTGCAGAATATCGAGTTTCTGCTGCGCGCTGGGTAAGTCTGCATCTTTAATTTTGCGTTGCGCCGCGAACAATGTCGGCAAGTGCGCGTAGTTAAAAACGCTTAAACGATGCGGGCTGAGTTCTGCCACGCGTTTGAGCGTGAAAGCAAAACTTTCCGGCGTCTGTTTTGGCAGACCATAAATCAAATCGATATTGGTTGATGTAAAGCCCAGTTCGCGCGCGCGCTGAATCAAGGCAAAGATAAACTCTTCGTCTTGTTCGCGGTTAACCAAACGCTGAACTTCTTTGTTGAAATCCTGCACCCCCATACTCAGGCGAGTAAAGCCTTCCTGACGCAGGTGGTCCAGCACATCAAGTTCGATTTCACGCGGATCGATTTCAATAGACAGCTCGGCGTCTTCATTGAAATTGAAATGACCCCGTAGAAGCCCCATCAAACGGCTTATCTGCGCTTTACTCAAGTAAGTTGGTGTACCGCCGCCCCAATGCAGTTGGCTGACGTGACGGCCCTTGAAGAGCGGCGCACGGTGGGCAATCTCTTGTTCCAGCGCATCAAGGTACTGATCGGCCTTGTGCGTCTGCCGAGTCACAATCTTGTTGCAGCCGCAGAAGTAGCAGAGTTTGTGGCAGAACGGGATATGAACATATAGCGACAGCGGGCGCTCAGGATAACGAGCCACCGCCTGTAGAAATGCCGCCTCACCGAAGTCTTCTGAAAACTCCAGCGCAGTCGGGTAAGAAGTATAACGCGGCCCTGAATAATTATATTTCTGGATCAGGGCCAGATCCCAATCGATTAACTGCTCAGACATACTCACTTCCTCCGGTGATGCCGCATTCGTTGACGGCGCAACGATTTTTGCAATCGCGACAACCGCCGTAGTTTAACGAATAACCACAGCAGATAACACACCAGAGGAATAACCACGAAAAGAACAGGTAATCCCATCGGGGTAATCGTTAATCAGTGCCTTTGAGCAGGCGCATCAGATCATCGCCCTTCTCTTTTTCTTCTTCATCTTCGTCATCATCGTAAGCGATGCCGAGTTCAGCCATCAGTGCATCGATGCGATCAAGCTTCGCGTTAACCCAAGCCTGCTCTTCGGCATTGAGCGTTTCACCTTCTTCAAGACGTTCCAGCAACGCATCCAGGCGTTCATCGTTTTCCAGCAAATCCAGCTCAGCCTGTGGTGTTAGCATAGGTTTCTCGCTTTTAGGTTTGTGCTGCTTCGGTTTTTTGACCTGGACTTCAGTTACGCCCAGGGCGATTGGTTTTTTACTGCCAATGCGCGGATCTTTGGCCTGGCTGCTGCCTTTTCCACTTTTAGCCGACTCGACGCCGCCAGTTGCACGACTACCCGCAGCGTGGCCACTGTGCTTTTTCTCACGTTTGCGATCGCGAGCTTCACGATCAAGCTCTTCACGCGTTTTGCGGCGTGCTTTTGAAGGTTTAGAACCAGGTACTGCTGAGTTTTGTTGCTTCATAATAATTTTTCTTGAGCCGTTTTCATTCAGTATAGAATTGCGGCGGAATCTAGCAGAAAGCAAGCAAAGAAAAAAGGCGGCAGGTTAACCTGTCGCCTTTTTCTTGTTCCTGGACCTTTATCTGGTCACACAATCCCTGTTTGCACTCGACGCCCTGTCTTTCCTTTGCAAACAACTTCCGTGTCAATCCATGTCCTTGTTAAACGTCTCCTGACGTTGCCTCCTGGCATTTCCTTGGTTCCTCGCCGTCCTGACGATCCTGAACCCTCATCCTGAGTTGCTATCCTTCGTGGCTCTCCTTTGCCTGTGCCGCTAACTTTACTCTTACCCATTGATTCTACAAGATGAGTATTTGTGTTAAGTCATTGGTGTAATCCGAGCAAACAATCATAATTGACTGTTATGTATAATCTTTTAATTATCACTGCAACAATCAACACTGCGTTCTCTGACAGATAGAGTGGTCAATATCCTACAAACCTCGGGCGGATTTCTGTAATCCTGTAAGCCGCGCCGAGAAACACGGCGTTTTCCCCATGTTCAGGTATAATCCCCCACAATGCTCATCCTGAGGGAGACAACCGTTTTGACAAACTGGAATTATCAACTGACCCACTTCGTGCTTAGCGCACCGGACATTCGCCATTTACCTTCTGATACCGGTATTGAGGTTGCTTTCGCAGGCCGCTCTAACGCAGGGAAATCCAGCGCTTTAAATACGCTGACCAATCAGAAAGCACTGGCTCGAACCAGTAAAACACCAGGCCGTACTCAGCTCATCAACCTGTTTGAAGTCGCTGAAGGTAAACGTCTGGTGGATTTACCGGGTTACGGCTACGCCGAAGTGCCGGAAGAAGTAAAACTGAAATGGCAGCGCGCGCTCGGTGAATATCTGCAAAAGCGTAATAGCTTGAAAGGCCTGGTCGTGCTGATGGATATCCGTCATCCACTTAAGGACCTTGATCAGCAGATGATTCACTGGGCTGTTGCCAGCAACATTCCCGTCATGTTGCTGTTAACCAAGGCTGATAAGTTGGCATCTGGTGCTCGTAAAGCACAGTTGAATATGGTGCGCGCCGCAGTAGTGGACTTTAACGGTGACATTCAGGTTGAGGCGTTTTCGTCACTGAAGAAAATTGGTGTCGATGTACTGCGTCATAAGCTAGATGGCTGGTACAACGATATTGCTCCAGCAACTGAAGAAGATGGTGTAGAAGAAGACGACGAGACGACTGGCGAATAACCATCCTTCGTTATTGGCCATACCTAAAATAATTCGAGTTGCATTGCGGGGGCAAATGAACGCTGCCAACAAAGATGCAGCTTGAAGTTTTATGGGTATGGCACAATAAAAAACGCCCCAGTCATTACTGACTGGGGCGGCTAAAATATTCAGCCAAATCCGATTACGTGAAGTAAAAGGTCTGAAAGATAGAACATCTTACCTCTGTACCCTACGCAAATAACTCTACTCCTTTTTATTCGGATGAAAAAGCATTTTTTGTAGTTTTTTTTCACTCTTTGCACGCCAATTTTGAAGCATCATCACAAAAAGCTATGACTTATGTTCTTTAGTTACAGAACTCGCTTCAAATTAGTGCGCTTCATCCCAATTTGCACCACTCCCAACTTCCACCAGCAACGGCACATCCAGTTTCATGCTGCCTTCCATCAGTTCGTGGACTTTCTTCGATACGGCTTCCAGATCATCCTGATGAACTTCAAATACCAATTCATCGTGTACCTGCATGATCATTTTTACGCGCGGTTTATCAGCCTCAAGCCAGGCATCGACGGCAATCATCGCACGTTTGATGATGTCAGCTGCCGTTCCCTGCATAGGCGCGTTGATAGCCGCACGCTCAGCACCGGCACGACGTGCCGCATTACTAGAGTTGATATCCGGTAAATACAGACGACGTCCATCCAGCGTTTCAACATAACCTTGCTCTTTAGCCTGCTTACGAGTGCGCTCCATGTACTCCAGCACGCCAGGGTAGCGCTCAAAGTAGAGATCCATGTATTTTTGCGACTCTTTTCGTGGAATATTGAGCTGCCGTGACAAGCCGAATGCGCTCATGCCATAAATCAGACCGAAGTTAATCGCTTTCGCACTGCGGCGTTGCTCTCCAGAAACGCTATCCAACGGAATTCCGAATACTTCAGATGCAGTAGCACGGTGAATATCTTTGCCTTCGGCAAATGCTGTCAGCAGACCCTTGTCACGAGATAAATGCGCCATGATGCGCAACTCGATTTGCGAGTAGTCGGCAGAAACGATCAAGTAATCTTTGGGTGCAATAAAGGCCTGGCGAATACGTCGCCCTTCTTCATTACGCACCGGAATGTTTTGCAGGTTCGGTTCGGTAGAAGACAAACGCCCGGTCGCGGCCACCGCCTGATGATAAGAGGTATGCACGCGCCCGGTTTTCGGGTTAATCATTAGTGGCAGCTTATCGGTATAAGTCGATTTCAGCTTCGCCAAACCACGGTGCTCAAGAATGACTTTTGGCAGCGGATAATCCAGTGCTAATTCTTCCAGCACTTCCTCAGAAGTAGAAGGCGCGCCGCCAGGGGTTTTCTTCAGTGGCTTAATACCTTGTTTCTCAAAAAGAATAGTCTGCAACTGCTTAGGTGAAGCAAGATTAAACGCTTCGCCAGCTATTTCATGTGCAGTCAATTCAAGTTCAGCCAGTCGTTTCGTCAACTGCTCAGAATGGGTGTGCAGAATAACGGGATCAATTTTGACGCCGTTACGTTCAATGCGTGACAGCACAGGGACAAGCGGCATTTCAACATTTTTAAAGATGCTTAATGGCCCTTCACGTTTCTCAAGCTTGGGCCACATCTTCAGATGCAACTGCAGGGTAACGTCTGCATCTTCTGCGGCATAACGTCCAGCTTGCTCAAGATCGATCTGGTTAAATGTCAGCTGCTTTTTGCCTTTACCGGCAATCTCTTCGAAGGTGATAGTCGTGTGCTTCAGCCAGCGAGAAGCCAGGCTGTCCATATCATGGCGGCCTGCCACGCTATCAAGTATGTAGGACTCGAGCATGGTATCGAATGCAATTCCGCGCAACTCAATATCGTAGTTCTGCATGATGCCGCGGTCATACTTCAGGTTCTGTCCAACTTTAAGAACACTTTCATCTTCAAGTAACGGCTTTAGAAGTTCGAGCGCCCGTTCACGAGGGATCTGCACCGGAGCATCTAAATAGTCATGCGCGACAGGGATATAGCACGCAACGCCCGGTTCGGTGGCAAACGAAAGTCCCACGAGGTTCGCACTGATATTGTCCAGGCTGTCGGTTTCAGTATCGAAAGCGATAACAGGCGCTTTTTTCAGGCGGGAAATCCACTCTTCAAGTACTGTTTCGTCAAGAATGGTGACGTAGTTGTCATAAGAAAGCGCACTGGCAGGTTCTTCCGGTTCAACTTCGGCTTCAATTTCAATGGTTTTAGGGGATTGCGCTGCAGGTTTCGCGCCCTTAGCCTGCATCCACTTGCCCGCTTCAACGTCCGTAATCCAACGTTTAAATTCATATTGTTTAAACAGGCTAAGCAACTCTTCATCTGCTGGCTGCTGTACTTCTAATTGCTCGCAACCTAACTCGAGCTCAACATCCGTTTTGATGGTAGCCAGTTTATAGGAGAGGTAAGCAAGGTCTTTGCTTTGCTCAAGCTTCGCGGCCATGGTTTTCGCACCACGGAAGGTCAACTCTGCGATTTTTTCTGGGTTGGCATACAGTGCATCTAAACCACCTAAACCTTGCAGTAACGCCTGTGCAGTTTTCTCACCAACGCCCGGTACACCAGGAATGTTATCTGATGAGTCACCCATTAAAGCCAGGAAGTCGATAATAAGTTCAGGAGGTACACCATACTTAGTGCGGACTTCTTCCGGGCCAAGGATAGTATTAGTCATGGTATTGATAAGCGTAACGCCAGGAGTAACCAGCTGCGCCATATCTTTATCGCCAGTGCTTATCAGTACCGGACGGCCAACACGTTCCGCCTCAAGCGCCAGCGTACCGATAACATCGTCTGCTTCCACACCTGAAACAGCCAACAGAGGTAAGCCCATGGCTTTTACCATCGCATGAAGTGGCTCAATTTGCGCTCGAAGATCATCTGGCATTGGTGGTCGGTGTGATTTGTAATCCTCAAACAACTCGTCACGGAAGGTTTTGCCTTTAGCATCAAACACCACAGCGGCGTGAGTCGGCTGGTACTGCAACAACAAGCTACGCAGCATGTTCAGCACGCCGTACATTGCCCCGGTCGGTTCACCTTTGCTATTGGTCAGCGGTGGAAAGGCGTGATAGGCACGATAGAGATAAGAGGAGCCATCAACGAGGATAAGTGGGTTTTGCGCGATCTGAACCATAATGTTCCGTTCCGTGACTGGTTTTAGTTTATAGGTAAAGGATGCCATAGCCTGGCTGAAAACATGAACTTTTGAGGAAGATAAGGTGAAAAGTTTTGTTGATCTTCGAGATCGGCCCCACGATCAATATTGTGGATAAGTTTGTGCATAATTCTTTAAGCAATTGATTGCTAATCTGTAAGGAAATCATCACCAGGATTAATTTCAATATTTTTCAATATCTTGCATAACACTCATTCACTAAGAAGACATTTTGCTAATGATCGATAAATGTGGATATAAAAATAAATTATGTTATAGACCGGTATTATTCAAAGCATGTGGTATGCGGATTTATTATTCAGCAGTTTTAGTGTCATCACTGGTGATAAATTTCTGATAAAATTCAGCCTTACTATCCTATTCCCAGCACCCGACACTCCTTAACCATCTGAAAAATTTATTTATGTCGAGATTATTCGCCGCGATAACTTTGATTCTGAGTGTCGCTCTTACTATCGTGGTCACTGTAGCCTGCTCAGTACCCATTATTATTGCTGGCATTATCAAGCTGCTTCTACCTATTCCCATCATCTGGCGCTCAATCTCGGCATTTGCTGATTCCATGATGTACTGCTGGTGTGAAGGATTGGCCTTTTTGCTCAGGTTAAATCCACACTTGAAATGGGATGTTGAAGGGCTCGATGAACTCAGTAAAAAAAACTGGTATCTGCTGATTTGTAATCACAGAAGCTGGGCTGATATCGTCATTTTGTGTGTGCTGTTTCGTAAACATATCCCAATGAATAAGTACTTTTTAAAACAACAGCTCGCCTGGGTGCCATTTATGGGTTTAGCTTGTTGGGCGTTGGATATGCCTTTCATGAAACGCTATTCGCGCGGGTATTTGTTACGTCATCCGGAGCAACGTGGCAAAGACGTCGAAACCACTCGCCGTTCTTGTGAAAAATTCCGCTCTCACCCAACGACCATCGTGAATTTTGTCGAAGGTTCAAGGTTTACTAAAGAGAAGCGTTTACAGACTCGTTCAGCTTTTAAAAACCTGCTTCCGCCAAAAGCAGCAGGGATCGCAATGGCTCTCAATGTTCTTGGGAAACAATTCGATAAACTGCTGAATGTGACGCTTTGTTATCCTGAAAATACACAAAAACCATTTTATGACATGTTAACCGGGAAAATGACGCGAATTGTGGTGAGAGTGTCGCTGGTGCCTATTGCAGAGGATCTGCATGGCGATTATGTAAATGATAAAGCCTTTAAACGTCGCTTCCAGCAATGGTTGAATGCATTGTGGCATGAGAAAGACGAGCTACTGACAAGCATCAAGCAATAGAAAAAAGCCGGTCAATGACCGGCTTTTTTGTTATTTCTGTCCAACCAGGAACTTGGCAACATCAGCATATTGCTGAATAAACACGTCCATGTTGCTCGTGTCCATGCCTTGCGGATTCAACTGATATTTTCCGTTTACGAACATAGCTGGAACGCCCTGCAATTGTAGATCCGCAGCAGCTTTCTCTTGTTGAGCAACCAATGATTTCACAACAAAGCTGTTCCATGCAGCGTCGTACTCTTCTGGTTTAACACCAGCATCGATGAACACCTGGCGGATATCAGCAACGTTTTGAACAGCTTGAGTCTTCTGTACTGCTTCAAACAGTGGAGCGGTGATTTTGTCTTCCACGCCCAATGCCATCGCAACAGCCCATGCCTGAGTTAAATCTTTGCCCAATGGGCCCAGGAACTCAACATGGTATTTTGTCATTTTGGTGCCTTCTGGCAGCTTTTTCTTCACAGTATCAGAGACATGAAGAACTTCTTCAAACTGATAGCAATGTGGGCAGTAGAAGGAGAAAAACTCTAAAACTTGTGGCTCACCGGCAACAGGTTTTTCTAAAGTGATAAATTCTTTTCCATCTTTAAACTGCGCGGCAGACACGCTGAATGCCAGGATCATCCCCGCCAGCGCCAGCCAAATCTTTTTCATCATTAAATCTCTCCTGAATAAATACTGATTAATACATTGGCGTTAATGTTAGTGGTGGTTCACGCAGAACCCTTACCTGCTCTGTAAAAGTCGCAGTTTGTCTTCGCCAGTAATCTTCGTCTGTAAGCCATGGAAAATTTCTGGGGAAAGCAGGATCATCCCAGCGTCGAATTATCCACGCGAGATAATAGACCATTCGCATTGCACGTAAAGGTTCTATGAGTGCAATTTCGTCTGATTCAAATGGGGTAAACTCTTCATACGCTTCGACAATCATTTCCAGCTGCATTCTCTGCTCGGCTTTGTCACCATTGAGAAGCATCCAGATATCCTGAATTGCCGGGCCATTTCGGGCATCATCCAGATCGACAAACAAAGGGCCATCACGCCAGAGAATGTTCCCTGGATGGCAATCACCATGCAGTCTCAATGGCTGAAAATCGGTATGCCAATGAAGTTTAACTTCAGCTATTAGCGCATCTGTTGCACTGAGAAATCCCTTCTTGAGGGCAGAGGGAATCAAAGGCGTATGCTCAAACATTTCGCGAGGCTCAAATAAGTATTCACTTAAGCCTATGTCAGGACGCGCAGAAAATTGCTTACGTCGACCGGTTTGATGTATACGACCAAGATAGCGCCCCACCCATTCCATCTGGTCGAGGTTATCTGTTTCGTACTGCCTTCCCCCCAAACTTGGGAACACAGCATACATAAAGCCGTTATGGCGTAATAGCGTGTTGCCGTTGAAATGCAGGGGAGCGGCGACCGGAACCTCATCAGCTTGCAACTCAAGTGCAAACTGATGCTCTTCTTCTATCTGCTCAGGTGACCAACGATGAGGCCGATAAAACTTAACCACATAACGTTTACGATCCTCGTCCTGAAACTGGTAAACGCGGTTTTCAAAACTGTTTAATGGGGTCAAGCCGGAATCCACCCGTATACCCTGTTCGAACAGGGCATCCATGATGGTATCCGGATGTAGTGTTTGAAAATTGAAAGCGCCGTCTGTCATCCAGGCAACCAACTGTAAATACGAATAGTTGAGGATAACATTTCATCACCACTAAAGTGGGCCGGCTTACAAGCTTTTACTCTTTAATTACGCCGCGAGCGCGTAATAATGCTGTCTTAAAATCTTCTTCATAATCCTTCTGAATGCCGGGAATAACAGCATCTTTTGCAGAGTCGCGCATTTTCAGATGATAAATCAGCACATCATCAGTGAGATCGGTTAATTCACCGGTATAACCTGACTCTTTGCTAAGTTTCTGCAAAAATTGAATCAAGTTGAGGTCCGGCTCTTTCTGCCATGCGGGCTGAAGTAACTCGAGCAGTTCGTTAAGACGTTTGCATTTCATGATTGTGCTCCTTTCACATGAGAGATGTGACACGTTAGCAGGCTCAAACCCACATTAAAAGAGGCGATATAAGTGAGATGTTTAACGGAAGTTACTGGTGTGGTGTTGGCGGGAGGAAGAGCCACAAGAATGGGTGGCAAGGATAAAGGACTGATACACCTAAATGGTCTGCCATTATTTGAGCATGTCACCAGAAAACTCACGCCTCAAGTCAATAACGTGGTGATTAGCGCAAATAGAAATATTGATATATATCAGTCCATTGGATTACCTGTCCTGAGTGACACTCTGCCTGATTACCCTGGGCCATTGGCAGGAATGCTATCAGCAATGCAGAAACTTGATAGCGAATGGTTTTTGTTTTGCCCTTGCGATACGCCTAATATCCCGGACGATTTGGCATACAAACTTTGGGAACAGAAAGGGGCGTCCTGCGCCATATGGGTAAATGATGGTGAGCGAGATCATCCAACCATCGCTCTTTTACATAACAAACTAGCGATATCGCTGGAAAACTATCTGGCTTCTGGCGAGCGGCGGGTTATGTACTTTCTACGAGAGGCTGGCGGTCACGCCGTATTATTCCCGAACCAGATGCAAAACTTCATCAACGTGAATTCACCTGATGATCTTGCCCAATGGGAGCGTAAATAGATGATACCTCTGCTCGCTATTGCCGCCTGGAGTGGCACCGGTAAAACAACGCTTCTCAAGCAATTGATCCCTTTACTCATTCAACAAGGGATACGCCCAGGCCTAATCAAACATACTCATCATGATGTGGATGTCGATAAACCTGGAAAGGACAGCTACGAATTGCGGAAAGCTGGTGCAGCACAAACGATTGTGGCCAATAAGAATCGCTGGGCGCTAATGACTGAAACATCTGAGCAAGAAGAACTGGATTTACATTGGCTCGCCAGCCGAATGGATCCGACCTCACTCGATTTGATATTAGTTGAAGGTTTTAAGCACGAGGCGATACCTAAGATCCTGCTTTATCGGTCAGGACTAACGCATAGCATTGATGAGCTGGAAATCGACAGTAATGTTATTGCCATATCGAGTGACGTGCCGATCCTGAATGCAAGACTTCCGGTTCTGGACATCAATTCACCCAGCCAGATTGCTGATTTTATTGCTAAATGGCTTAATAAATGAGTTTCGCCTGCGCTGTTGCAGGCTTTTTTCTTGTAAATACTCTTATCATCCTGATACTCGCCCCTCCGGGGCCGCCGTGACCGGCGTGCAAAACTGTTCCCGACTGTTTTGTCACAAACACAAAAAGGCCACCCGTTAAGGTGGCCTTCATGTTTATTTGGAGCCTGGCAGTTCCCTACTCTCGCATGGGGAGACCCCACACTACCATCGGCGCTACGGCGTTTCACTTCTGAGTTCGGCATGGGGTCAGGTGGGACCACCGCGCTGTTGCCGCCAGGCATATTCTGTTTTCATTAACCGTCATATTTTCATATGACCATTAACTTAAAATCTTGGAATTAAGCTGAAAATTAAAGTGTCTTTCTCATTATTCTTAAAACACCTTCGGTGTTGTAAGGTTAAGCCTCACGGATCATTAGTACTGGTTAGCTCAACGTATCGCTACGCTTACACACCCAGCCTATCAACGTCGTAGTCTTCAACGTTCCTTCAGGAGACTCAAGGTCTCAGGGAGAATTCATCTCGGGGCAAGTTTCGCGCTTAGATGCTTTCAGCGCTTATCTTTTCCGCATTTAGCTACCGGGCAATGCCATTGGCATGACAACCCGAACACCAGTGATGCGTCCACTCCGGTCCTCTCGTACTAGGAGCAGCCCCCCTCAATTCTCCAGCGCCCACGGCAGATAGGGACCGAACTGTCTCACGACGTTCTAAACCCAGCTCGCGTACCACTTTAAATGGCGAACAGCCATACCCTTGGGACCTACTTCAGCCCCAGGATGTGATGAGCCGACATCGAGGTGCCAAACACCGCCGTCGATATGAACTCTTGGGCGGTATCAGCCTGTTATCCCCGGAGTACCTTTTATCCGTTGAGCGATGGCCCTTCCATTCAGAACCACCGGATCACTAAGACCTGCTTTCGCACCTGCTCGAGCCGTCACTCTCGCAGTCAAGCTAGCTTATGCCTTTGCACTAACCTCACGATGTCCGACCGTGATTAGCTAACCTTCGTGCTCCTCCGTTACGCTTTAGGAGGAGACCGCCCCAGTCAAACTACCCACCAGACACTGTCCGCAACCCGGATCACGGGTCTACGTTAGAACATCAAACATTAAAGGGTGGTATTTCAAGGTTGGCTCCACGCAGACTGGCGTCCACGCTTCAAAGCCTCCCACCTATCCTACACATCAAGGCTCAATGTTCAGTGTCAAGCTATAGTAAAGGTTCACGGGGTCTTTCCGTCTTGCCGCGGGTACACTGCATCTTCACAGCGATTTCAATTTCACTGAGTCTCGGGTGGAGACAGCCTGGCCATCATTACGCCATTCGTGCAGGTCGGAACTTACCCGACAAGGAATTTCGCTACCTTAGGACCGTTATAGTTACGGCCGCCGTTTACCGGGGCTTCGATCAAGAGCTTCTCCTTGCGGATAACCCCATCAATTAACCTTCCGGCACCGGGCAGGCGTCACACCGTATACGTCCACTTTCGTGTTTGCACAGTGCTGTGTTTTTAATAAACAGTTGCAGCCAGCTGGTATCTTCGACTGCCTTCAGCTCCACGAGTAAATCGCTTCACCTACCGACAGCGTGCCTTCTCCCGAAGTTACGGCACCATTTTGCCTAGTTCCTTCACCCGAGTTCTCTCAAGCGCCTTGGTATTCTCTACCTGACCACCTGTGTCGGTTTGGGGTACGATTTGATGTTACCTGATGCTTAGAGGCTTTTCCTGGAAGCAGGGCATTTGTTACTTCAGCACCGTAGTGCCTCGTCATCACACCTCAGCGTTAGATAAGAGTCCGGATTTACCTAAACTCTCCGCCTACATGCTTAAACCGGGACAACCGTCGCCCGGCTAACATAGCCTTCTCCGTCCCCCCTTCGCAGTAACACCGAGTACAGGAATATTAACCTGTTTCCCATCGACTACGCCTTTCGGCCTCGCCTTAGGGGTCGACTCACCCTGCCCCGATTAACGTTGGACAGGAACCCTTGGTCTTCCGGCGAGCGGGCTTTTCACCCGCTTTATCGTTACTTATGTCAGCATTCGCACTTCTGATACCTCCACCAGACCTCACAGTCCAGCTTCAACGGCTTACAGAACGCTCCCCTACCCAACAACGCCTAAGCGTCGCTGCCGCAGCTTCGGTGCATGGTTTAGCCCCGTTACATCTTCCGCGCAGGCCGACTCGACCAGTGAGCTATTACGCTTTCTTTAAATGATGGCTGCTTCTAAGCCAACATCCTGGCTGTCTGTGCCTTCCCACATCGTTTCCCACTTAACCATGACTTTGGGACCTTAGCTGGCGGTCTGGGTTGTTTCCCTCTTCACGACGGACGTTAGCACCCGCCGTGTGTCTCCCGTGATAACATTCTTCGGTATTCGTAGTTTGCATCGGGTTGGTAAGCCGGGATGGCCCCCTAGCCGAAACAGTGCTCTACCCCCGAAGATGAGTTCACGAGGCGCTACCTAAATAGCTTTCGGGGAGAACCAGCTATCTCCCGGTTTGATTGGCCTTTCACCCCCAGCCACAAGTCATCCGCTAATTTTTCAACATTAGTCGGTTCGGTCCTCCAGTTAGTGTTACCCAACCTTCAACCTGCCCATGGCTAGATCACCGGGTTTCGGGTCTATACCCTGCAACTTAACGCCCAGTTAAGACTCGGTTTCCCTGCGGCTCCCCTATACGGTTAACCTTGCTACAGAATATAAGTCGCTGACCCATTATACAAAAGGTACGCAGTCACCCCATAAAAGAGGCTCCCACTGCTTGTACGTACACGGTTTCAGGTTCTGTTTCACTCCCCTCGCCGGGGTTCTTTTCGCCTTTCCCTCACGGTACTGGTTCACTATCGGTCAGTCAGGAGTATTTAGCCTTGGAGGATGGTCCCCCCATATTCAGACAGGATACCACGTGTCCCGCCCTACTCTTCGAGTTCACAGCAAGTGCATTTTTGTGTACGGGAGTATCACCCTGTACCCTGCGACTTTCCAGACGCTTCCACTAATGCACAAACTGATTCAGACTCTGGGCTGCTCCCCGTTCGCTCGCCGCTACTGGGGGAATCTCGGTTGATTTCTTTTCCTCGGGGTACTTAGATGTTTCAGTTCCCCCGGTTCGCTTCGTTAAGCTATGTATTCACTTAACGATAGTGTGACGAATCACACTGGGTTTCCCCATTCGGAAATCGTCGGTTATAACGGTTCATATCACCTTACCGACGCTTATCGCAGATTAGCACGTCCTTCATCGCCTCTGACTGCCAGGGCATCCACCGTGTACGCTTAGTCGCTTAACCTCACAACCCGAAGATGTCTCGTGAGACACAATCGATGTTGTGAAAATTTGAGAGACTCGAACACACCGATACTTCCTTTCTTATTACGGAGAAAGGAAACAGTGTGTCGTTTCAATTTTCAGCTTGTTCCAGATTTTTAAAGAGCAAATATCTCAAACGTGACTGTTAAGTCAGTTTTGAGATATTGAGGTCGGTGACTTTCACTCACAAACCAGCAAGTGGCGTCCCCTAGGGGATTCGAACCCCTGTTACCGCCGTGAAAGGGCGGTGTCCTGGGCCTCTAGACGAAGGGGACACTGAAGTCTCACTCGCAAGACGCCTTGCTTCTTTACTTTCATCAGACAATCTGTGTGAGCACTACGCGGGTTTGTATCTATTAGGTAAGGAGGTGATCCAACCGCAGGTTCCCCTACGGTTACCTTGTTACGACTTCACCCCAGTCATGAATCACAAAGTGGTAAGCGCCCTCCCGAAGGTTAAGCTACCTACTTCTTTTGCAACCCACTCCCATGGTGTGACGGGCGGTGTGTACAAGGCCCGGGAACGTATTCACCGTAGCATTCTGATCTACGATTACTAGCGATTCCGACTTCACGGAGTCGAGTTGCAGACTCCGATCCGGACTACGACGCACTTTATGAGGTCCGCTTGCTCTCGCGAGGTCGCTTCTCTTTGTATGCGCCATTGTAGCACGTGTGTAGCCCTACTCGTAAGGGCCATGATGACTTGACGTCATCCCCACCTTCCTCCAGTTTATCACTGGCAGTCTCCTTTGAGTTCCCGGCCGAACCGCTGGCAACAAAGGATAAGGGTTGCGCTCGTTGCGGGACTTAACCCAACATTTCACAACACGAGCTGACGACAGCCATGCAGCACCTGTCTCAGAGTTCCCGAAGGCACTAAGCTATCTCTAGCAAATTCTCTGGATGTCAAGAGTAGGTAAGGTTCTTCGCGTTGCATCGAATTAAACCACATGCTCCACCGCTTGTGCGGGCCCCCGTCAATTCATTTGAGTTTTAACCTTGCGGCCGTACTCCCCAGGCGGTCGACTTAACGCGTTAGCTCCGGAAGCCACTCCTCAAGGGAACAACCTCCAAGTCGACATCGTTTACGGCGTGGACTACCAGGGTATCTAATCCTGTTTGCTCCCCACGCTTTCGCACCTGAGCGTCAGTCTTTGTCCAGGGGGCCGCCTTCGCCACCGGTATTCCTCCAGATCTCTACGCATTTCACCGCTACACCTGGAATTCTACCCCCCTCTACAAGACTCAAGCTTGCCAGTTTCAAATGCAGTTCCCAGGTTGAGCCCGGGGATTTCACATCTGACTTAACAAACCGCCTGCGTGCGCTTTACGCCCAGTAATTCCGATTAACGCTTGCACCCTCCGTATTACCGCGGCTGCTGGCACGGAGTTAGCCGGTGCTTCTTCTGCGAGTAACGTCAATCACTGCGGTTATTAACCACAATGCCTTCCTCCTCGCTGAAAGTACTTTACAACCCGAAGGCCTTCTTCATACACGCGGCATGGCTGCATCAGGCTTGCGCCCATTGTGCAATATTCCCCACTGCTGCCTCCCGTAGGAGTCTGGACCGTGTCTCAGTTCCAGTGTGGCTGGTCATCCTCTCAGACCAGCTAGGGATCGTCGCCTAGGTGAGCCATTACCCCACCTACTAGCTAATCCCATCTGGGCACATCTGATGGCATGAGGCCCGAAGGTCCCCCACTTTGGTCCGAAGACGTTATGCGGTATTAGCTACCGTTTCCAGTAGTTATCCCCCTCCATCAGGCAGTTTCCCAGACATTACTCACCCGTCCGCCGCTCGTCACCCAGGAGCAAGCTCCCTGTGCTACCGCTCGACTTGCATGTGTTAGGCCTGCCGCCAGCGTTCAATCTGAGCCATGATCAAACTCTTCAATTAAAAGCTTGATTTGCTTCAACTCGTGAAGCGGTGCTCAAAAATTAACTTTCGTAATAATTCAACTAAATGAATTACTGCTTGGTCACTCTTCAAGACTTGATATTTTTTTGATACCCGAAGGTATCTGAGATATCAATCCTGCGAGTGCCCACACAGATTGTCTGATAAATTGTTAAAGAGCAGTGAGTTACGCGCTTTCGCTTGCTAACTCGAGGTGGCGTATATTACGCTTTCCTCTTTCAGAGTCAAGCGTTTATTTTCGCTTTTCATCTGGCTGACGGGCCGGTTTGTAAGCCGTTGTGCCGTGTCAGTGGAGGCGCAGTATAGGGATTTTCTGGAAGCTGACAAGTGTTTATTGCAAAAAGATTACCAAGCGTCTTTTTTTTCGCCAAAAGCACTAAAAAAGGTCTGTAATACGGGATTATTGCTGTTTTAAGCATCAGAAAAGGAGACATGGTGGCATACTCATAATAGAAACAATGCTAAAGGAATTGCTTTTATGTCTCTCTCTGCCCAACAACTCGCAGCTCAAAAGAATCTTTCCTATGTCCTTGCGGAAAAACTCGCTCAACGCATTCTCAAAGGTGAGTACGAGGCGGGTAGCATCTTGCCTGGTGAAATAGAGTTAGGTGAACTCTTCGGCGTAAGCCGCACGGCGGTAAGGGAAGCAGTAAAGACATTAACAGCAAAAGGTATGGTTTTACCTCGCCCTCGCATCGGTACCCGCGTAATGCCCCGCGCCCACTGGAACTTCCTTGATAAGGAATTGCTCACCTGGTGGATGACAGAAGAGAACTTTAACGATGTGGTGGATGACTTCCTTATTATGCGTAATAGCCTGGAGCCACAAGCCTGCGCATTAGCTGCGGTAAATGGTACGCGTGAGCAAAAAGCTACTCTCAACGAGATGATGGCAGAGATGGTTAAATTGAAAGTCTCATTTGACCGTCAACGCTGGATAGAAGTTGATATGGCCTACCACGAACAAATCTATGCAATGAGTGGTAATCCATTCCTTGGTTCTTTCGCTAACTTATTCCGTTCTATTTATTACAATTACTTTACTGCTATAACCGACAAAGAAGTTATCAAGCTCGATTTGCACCAGGCAATTGTTGATGCCATTACCTTGGGTGATAGCCAGGCCGCGTTAGTCGCAGGTCAGACACTATTAAAAGAACCCTTCGAACACAGGTAAAGTCTCACGTTCTCCTGCGTGCCTTAAAACATCAGGACAAAAATGACGAAAACAGCTCGCAGTATGGCCGGGTTACCGTGGATTGCGGCGATGGCTTTCTTTATGCAGGCGCTGGATGCCACGATTCTAAACACCGCATTACCCGCAATTGCCCATAGCCTGGGCCGTTCGCCGCTCGCAATGCAATCCGCGATAATCAGTTACACCCTTACTGTTGCGATGCTGATCCCCGTCAGCGGCTGGCTTGCCGACCGCTTTGGCACTCGACGCGTATTTATGGTCGCGGTATCACTCTTTACTCTCGGATCGTTTGCCTGCGCGATGTCCAGTTCGCTCGGTGAGTTAGTTGTCTTCCGTGTGATACAGGGAATCGGCGGGGCAATGATGATGCCGGTCGCACGTTTAGCGTTATTACGTGCCTATCCCCGCAGTGAATTACTCCCCGTTTTGAATTTCGTGACCATGCCAGGCCTGGTCGGCCCGATCTTAGGCCCACTTCTTGGTGGTGTTTTAGTTACGTGGGCAAGCTGGCACTGGATTTTCCTCATTAACATACCTATCGGTGTTCTCGGGCTAATCTACGCGCGCAAGTACATGCCGAACTTTACGACACCACGTCGCGGGTTCGATATGACTGGCTTTCTGTTGTTTGGTTTAAGCCTGGTGTGTATTTCGAGTGGAATGGAATTATTCGGCGAGCGCATTGTTGCCAGCTATATAGGTATCCTGGTTATCATCAGCGGGCTGCTTCTATTAACACTCTATATCTGGCACGCACGTCGCCACCCAACGCCACTTATCGCCCTCCCGATGTTCCGTACCAGAACCTTCTCTATCGGGATTGTCGGGAATCTTGCCTCGCGCCTGGGAACTGGCTGCGTCCCCTTCCTTATGCCTTTAATGCTACAAGTCGGTTTTGGCTATTCGGCGTTAATCGCCGGATGCATGATGGCTCCTACAGCAATGGGCTCACTACTGGCGAAATCGACCGTGACACAGGTATTGCGTCGTCTGGGTTACAGAAAAACGTTGGTTGGGGTAACTGTGGTTATCGGTTTACTGATTGGCCAATTCTCATTGCAATCACCGGGAATGGAAGTGTGGTTACTGATATTGCCACTGTTTATTCTGGGGATGGCAATGTCCACGCAATTCACCGCCATGAATACCATAACGCTTGCCGATCTCACTGATGAAAACGCCAGTAGCGGCAACAGCGTTCTGGCCGTAACGCAGCAATTGGCAATTAGTCTTGGGGTAGCGGTGAGTGCAGCGGTGCTCAGGCTGTATGAAGGTGTAGAAAGTATTAACACTGTCGAGCAGTTCCACTACACCTTCCTGACTATGGGCGCAGTGACGTTAGTTTCAGCTCTGGTGTTCTTGTTGTTACGCCCGAAAGATGGGCGCCACATGATTAAACGCTAGACTGAACCGCGCTCTACCAGTTCAGGAGTCAGGAACAGACGCTGTTGTTCCAGAGTGGGTTGCGCCATGCGATGTATCAGAACATCCACGGCCAACTCACCCAACTCATCTTTGGGTTGATGAATAGTCGTGAGCGGCGGCGTCATATAACGCGCAAGCTCTATATCGTCATAGCCGACAACCGCCATATCCTGCGGAACCTTCAAACCGGCCTGATACAACGCCTGATAAGCGCCTACAGCCATCGCATCATTGCCCGTGAATACCGCATGCGGTGGGTGTTCCAGCGCAAGAAGTGAATTCATAGCCGTGAAACCACCCTCGAACTCAAAATCACCGATGATTTCATAGCCTTCATGGATCGCAAGTTCTGCGCGATTCATTGCATTTCTGTAACCTTCGAGCCGCAACCGCGCAGGCGTTTTATCCTGCGGCCCCGTAATGCAGGCGATGCGGGTATAGCCATTATCAATAAGATGCTGCGTTGCCCGTTCGCCGCCTAATAAAGAGTTGTCCTGAATAACATCGCTTTCACCTTCAAACGGCGACCAGTCCATCATCACGGTAGGAATAGAAGGATAACGGCTCATGATATCTGCCGAAGGAAGGTGTGTTTCTGTGCACAACAGCAACAAACCGTCGACACGTTTTTGCAGCAGTGTCTCCAGATTGCGATTCATGCGCTGCTCATCACCCTCGGTGTTACACAATACCAGGCTGTAACCGCGCTCAAAGCAACTCCGTTCAACACCACGCACCAACTCTGAATAAAACGGGTTGCTACTGGCGGTGATTAACATCCCAATGGTGTGCGTTTGATTGAGCTTGAGACTGCGCGCCAGCGCAGAAGGCGCATAGTTGAGAGTTTTGATGGCGACATCGACCTTAGCGCGAATAGCATCACTCACGAAACGATCATTATTGATAACGTGCGAAACCGTTGAAGTCGAAACTCCCGCCAATTTCGCGACGTCTTTCATGGTGGGCATGATTATCCTTGCTGCTGCAAAAAATCGTCGATTTCATGACGCCACGGCACGGAAGGTTGTGCACCTTTGCGCGTCACAGCAATAGCGGCGGCCGCATGAGCAAATCGAATCGCATCAGCCATCGGCTTGTCTTCCAGCAATGCGGTGACTAGCGCACCATTAAAGGTATCGCCTGCGGCAATGGTATCCACCGCTTTAACCTTAAAGCCGGGCACTCGCTGCCCTTTGCCATTTTCACTCAACCAAACGCCACGGCTGCCCAACGTAATAATGACGGTTTCGATGCCTTTCGCGTGCAATGCCTGAGCAGCAACCGCCGCGTCATCATCATTTTCGACACGAACGCCAGTGAGCTTTTCAGCCTCGGTTTCGTTTGGTGTGATCATATCCACCAGCCCGAGAAGCTCATCTGATAGCTCGCAGGCAGGTGCTGGATTAAGCACAACTTTGGTTTGATTTTGATGGGCAATTTTAGCCGCGGCCAGCACGCTTTCCAGCGGAGACTCAAGTTGCATTAAAAGCACTGAAGCTTCAGCGATTTTCTGATTCTGTTCCGCCACCAGCGTGGGGGTTAATGCCCCGTTCGCTCCAGCGTGGATACCAATAACGTTTTCCCCGGCGCCATTCACGAAAATAAGCGCCACACCGGTTGAAGCACCTTTAATAGTGCTAATCGGGGAAGTATCGATTTTGTCACTTGCCAGCTGTTTGCAAACGCGGCTACCGGTGTCGTCATCGCCAACACAGGCAATAAAAGCAATATCTGCGCCGCTGCGCCCAGCTGCAACAGCTTGATTCGCCCCCTTTCCACCGAACGCCACCTGATACTCTTGCCCAGTGACGGTTTCACCCGGCGTAGGAAAATGTTCGAGGTTAAGGATATGGTCAGCATTGATGCTGCCCAGGACGACGAGATTGCCTTTAGTATTCATTTTTATCAGTCCAGTTAAGTGCGCCACCCAAGATTAGTGAGTGGCGCGATGCCCTGCTTTTCTTAATGTCGTCTTATTTAGTAACCAGCTTCAGGTCAACTGGGATCTTGGAGTCGACTTTCTCGCCTTTCAATACTTTATCTGCGGTTTCTACACCGATAACACCAATCTGGTCAGCCATCTGTGCAACAGTTGCACCTAATTTGCCGCCTTCTACTGCTTTCACGCCATCAGCGGTGCCATCGAAGCCAACAACCAGAACATCGGATTTACCGGCAGTTTGCAGCGCACGCAGTGCTCCCAGCGCCATTTCGTCGTTCTGAGCAAATACCGCCTGCACATCAGGGTGCGCAGTCAGCAGGTTTTGCATAACGTTCAGGCCTTTAGTACGGTCGAAGTCAGCAGGCTGGCTCGCCAGAACAGTAAATTTATGCGCTGCTGTCGCTTGTTTGAAGCCTTCGCCACGTTCACGCGCAGCTGATGCCCCTGCGATACCTTGCAACTCGATAACTTTCGCGCCGTCACCCAGTTTCTTGGCAATGAAGTCACCCGCCATTTTTCCGCCAGCAACGTTATCAGAAGCGATGTGACTGACCACGGTGCCCTGATTTGCCATACGGTCGAGCGTAATCACAGGGATTTTAGCCTGATTAGCCATTTTCACTGCATTGCCAACTGCATCGGAGTCAGTTGGGTTGATAAGCATCAATTTGGTGCCGCGAACGGTCAGGTCCTGCACGTTGGCCAGCTCTTTCGCAGGGTTGTTTTGCGAATCCAGCACGATCAGGTTGTATCCCAGTTTGTCCGCTTCTTTTTGCGCGCCGTCTTTCAGTGAAACGAAGAACGGGTTATTCAGAGTCGATACAACCAGCGCAATGGTGTCTTTAGCCATCGCGTTTGCGCTCACGGTGGCGCTCAGTGCAACAGCGGAAACCAGGGTAGCCAGCTTTTTCATATTCATATTCAGATGTCCTGTAGGGTTATGATTGTTACTGCTTTTTGTTGTCCACCAGCACCGCCAGTAAAATAACCACTGCTTTGACGATCATCTGGTAATAAGAAGAAACACCTAATAAATTCAGTCCATTGTTCAGGAAGCCGAGGATCAGTGCACCGATCAGCGTCCCGACAATGCGCCCTTTACCGCCCGCAAGGCTCGTACCGCCCAGAACTACCGCCGCGATAGCGTCCAGCTCATAGCCCGTACCCGCCGTCGGTTGCGCGGAAGAAAGACGCGCCACTTCGATGATCCCAGCCAGAGAGGCCAGCAGACCACACAGTGAATAAACGATAATTTTGACTTTGTTTACGCTGATACCAGACAAACGCGTCGCCGCTTCATTACCACCCAGCGCGTAGATATAACGGCCCAGGCGCGTGTGATGCAGCATGTACCACGCAGCCAGGAACACAACACCCATAATCCACACGGGTGTAGGGATCCCCAACGGACGGCCAATACCAAACCAGCCAAAGAGATCGGCATTATCAGAAAATCCGGTGTTTACCGGGCTACCATTGGTGTAAACCATGGTGACACCGCGCAGTAAAAGCATCATGACCAGCGTTGCAATAAACGCCTGCACTCGCCCTTTTGCCACAATCACCCCTGTCACAGCCCCGATGGCAGCACCTAGCGCCAGCGCACCCGCAACAGCCACCAGCGCATTGACTTCTAAACCCACAATCGAAGCGGCAACCGCTCCGGTTAGCGCCAGTAATGAACCGACGGACAGGTCAATCCCGGAAGTCAAAATGACCAGGGTCATCCCCACCGCCATAATGGCGTTCACGGAAGTTTGCTGCAGGATGTTGAACAGGTTATTAACGGTGAAAAAGTTCGGGCTAAGGCTCGAGACAATCGCAATCAGCACCAACAGAGCGATCAGCGATTTTTGATCAAGCAGCCACGCTTTTGTGAACCAGCGACGGGTAGGAATAGACTGGGTACTCATTTTACAGACTCCTGATTCACACGATTTAGCTTACCGACGGCCGCCGCCATTAATATCTCTTGAGTCGCTTCTTCACGGGTAAACTCCCCGCCGAGATGCCCCTCATGCATCACCATAATTCGGTCACTCATACCCAGAACTTCTGGCATTTCAGACGACACAAGAATGATGCTTAACCCATCGGCTTTGAACTGATTGATTAACTGATAGATTTCTTTTTTCGCCCCGACATCAACGCCGCGCGTTGGCTCATCAAGGATCAGCACTTTAGGGCGCGTCATCAGACCACGGGCAATCGCGACTTTTTGTTGATTACCACCAGAAAGCAGGCCGATGGGTTGTTCCATAGATGGCGTTTTGACATTGAACAGACGGATAAAATCTTGCACTGCCTGCTGCTCATCTTTGTGTCTCAGGCTGCCGACGTTGTGACTGAAATAGCGTAGCGCGGTCAGCGACATATTTTCTTTAACCGACATGCCGAGTACCAACCCGTCACGCTTACGGTCTTCAGAGATATAAACAATGCCGTTTGCCAGACCATCTTGCGGCGAACGCGTCACCACTTCGCGACCATCAAGCGCCACATAGCCACCGGTACGCGGCAGCGCACCATAGAGCACTTTCATTAATTCAGTGCGACCCGCGCCCATCAACCCGGCAACGCCAAGAATTTCACCTTTGCGTAGCGTGAAACTCACGTCATGAACGCCAGGGCCAGAAAGGTTATCGACCCGCAGAAGGATTTCGCCCGGTTGTTTATCAAGACGAGGATATTGATCTTCCAGTTTGCGTCCGACCATCATCTCAATAAGTGTATCTTCGGTCAGCGTCGCCACTTCGCGTTCGGCAATAAACTGCCCATCGCGAAAGACGGTCACATCATCGCAAATCTCGAAAATCTCTTTCATACGGTGAGAGATATAAACTATGCCGCGCCCCTGCGCTTTTAGCTCGCGAATAACGCGGAACAGAGAGTCGGTTTCGGTATCGGTCAGCGCATCGGTCGGTTCATCCATCACGATGACTTTTGATTCAAAGCTCAGCACCTTGGCGATTTCAACCATTTGCTGATCGCCAATCGACAACTCACCGACCAGGCGCTGGCTGTTGAAGCGCAGATTAAGCTTCGCCAGCAGTTTGTCCGCCTCGGCGTACATTTTCTTCCAGTCGATTTTGCCGAAACGGCTGACAAATTCGCGTCCCAGGAAAATGTTTTCCGCAATGCTGAGCTGCGGAATCAGATTAAGCTCCTGGTGAATAATGCCGATGCCCGCTTCCTGTGAGGATTTTGGACCATTAAAAGTCGTTTCTTTCCCCAGCCATAACAGCGAGCCGGCATCGCGTTGATAGATACCGGTCAGGACTTTCATCATGGTGGATTTGCCAGCGCCATTCTCACCCACAAGCGCCATTACGCGACCAGGGTAGACGTTCAACGCTGCGCCAGAAAGGGCTTTAACGCCAGGGAACGATTTATCGATCCCTTTTAATTGCAGTAAGGGTTCCATGCCGGCCTCAGAACGTTACGCCAGCACAGAGAATGATATTCGCATACGGGGAACACTCCCCGCTGCGAATAACCGCATGAGCATCGGCGGTATGTTGCTTGAACTGCTCATGACTGATGTAACGAATAGAAATGGTGTTTCCCTGGTGTTGTTGCAGTTGCTCGATCTGTTTGAGCAACGTTTCGTGGAGCTCTGGATTATGTTGTTGGATTTCCTGAGCAAGGATCGCTGCTTCAACCTGCATCTCTTGCGTTACGACTTCAACGACCTGCATAAAACTCGGTACGCCGTGAGTCAGAGCCAAATCAATACGCGGTGTATTGCGTGGAATGGGCAACCCAGCATCGGCAATCACCAGCGTGTCGGTGTGGCCAAGACGGGAAATAACAGACGAGATATCAGCGTTGAGAACAGTGCCTTTCTTCATTTTCTTACTCCACTAGCGAAACGTTTCGCTGATAAGAAGTGTAGGAAATGAAGAGGTGATTAAACAACCATGAAGTTATGAAAATGTGATCGCTATCGAAACGTTTCGCTGCTATGTAGAAAAACGAGGAAATGAGAGCGCGAACATTTGGCAGGATAAAAAAACGCCCCTTCGATTGAAGAGGCGTTAGCGTTAAATCTCGACCTGAGTCCCTAGTTCGATAACCCGGTTTGGCGGGATTTCGAATTGGTCAGGCGCTCGCAGGGCGTTACGTTGCAGTGCGAGGAACAGCTTGCCGCGCAAACGCAGATACCACGGACGTTTGCCGATAATCAGCGACTCATGCGACATGAAGAACGATGTCTCCATCATTCGGCAGCTCAGCCCTTCCAAACCGCAGCGGTGGAACACCTCTTCCACATTTGGCGTTTCACGCCAACCGTAGCTTGCGACCACTCGCCAGAAGGTTGGCGACAACTGCTCGATAGAAACACGCTTCACATTATGAACGTACGGCGCATCTTCGGTTCGCAGTGTCAGCAACACCACCCGCTCATGCAGCACTTTGTTGTGCTTGAGGTTGTGCAGCATCGCAAAAGGAATCACGTTCAGCGCGCGGGACATATAAACAGCAGTACCCGGAACACGAACTGGCGGCGATTTTTCCAATGAAGCAATCATCGCTTCCAGTGAATTTCCATGTTCATGCATACGACGCAGCAGACGGAAACGCTCGCTTTTCCAGGTCGTCATGATAATGAACATGACCAACGCCAGACAGAGCGGTAACCAACCACCCGAAAAGACTTTTACAGCGTTTGCTGAGAACAGCGGAATGTCGATTAACAGGAAGCAAATCCCCATCAGCAACACCGCAATTTTATTCCAGTGCCAGTTTTTACGCGCCACGGTGCAAGAGAGAATTGAGGTCAGAACCATGGTGCCAGTCACCGCAATTCCGTACGCCGCAGCCAGATTGCTGGAATGTTCAAAGCTAACAATGACAATCACCACAGAGATATAAAGTATCCAGTTAATTGCTGGAACGTATATCTGCCCGGACTCCATTTCCGAGGTGTGGATGATACGCATCGGCGACAAATATCCCAGACGTACGGCCTGGCGAGTCAGGGAGAACACGCCAGAGATAACGGCCTGAGAAGCGATAACTGTCGCAAGCGTTGCCAGAATCATCAGCGGGATTAACGCCCAGTCAGGTGCCAGCAAGAAGAATGGGTTCTTGATGGCTTCAGGCGTTTTCAGTAATAACGCTCCCTGGCCGAAGTAATTCAGCACCAGTGAAGGCAGAACGACTGAGAACCATGCAATACGAATCGGGAACTTACCGAAGTGCCCCATATCCGCGTACAACGCTTCAACACCCGTAATAGAAAGTACAACCGCGCCAAGTGCAAAGAACGAAACGGATTTATATTCGAGGAAGAAATGCACAGCCCACGCCGGATTCAGCGCCTGTAGCACTTCCGGGTTAGCGATAATACTGCGCGCTCCTAACACCGCCAGCACCAGGAACCATAGCAGCATAACCGGTGCAAACAGCTTACCTACCATCCCCGTGCCGTGTTTCTGAATCATAAACAGCAACGTCAGTACGATGATAGAGAGCGGAACGATGTAAGGGTCGAGAGACGGTGCGGCAATCTCAAGCCCTTCGATGGCCGACATCACCGATATTGCCGGTGTGATGACCACCTCGCCATAGAAGAAGCTGCCGCCGATCAATCCCATGATCACCAGCACCGATGTCATTTTTGCCGACGTATTACGCCCAGCCAATGACATTAACGTCAAAATACCCCCTTCACCGGCGTTATCAGCACGCATAACAAAAGACAGGTATTTTACAGAAACGACTAAAATCAAAAGCCAGAAAATCAAAGACAAAAAGCCAAATACGGCGTCACGTTCAACACCAAATCCAAATTGGCCAGACAGACATTCACGAAGGGTATAAAGCGGGCTAGTACCGATATCGCCGTACACTACCCCAATTGCAGCCAGCGTTATTGCAGGCAATGATTGTTTATTATCAGCGCTCATAGACTAATCTTTTGTTGGAATCCCGAAAGCGTGTGCTTAATCCCTTGGCCCACAAAAAGGCGCACAGTATGCACGATAATGAAGTAAATCGTACCCCTAAATACAACAGGCTTAGCTTATGTCAGGGAAAAAAGAGCCGCTCACCAATCCATTAACGATAATACAGATGAACGATATACTCGCTTTTTCGCTTAGTGATAACCGCGTAAGGATGCAACGCTAATTATGGCTCAATCACATTTATTGGCTGAAAGAATTTCACGACTTAGCCAGGCTCTGGAAAAAGGATTGTTTGAACGAAGCCACGCGGTGCGCCTCTGCCTGTTGGCAGCACTGAGTGGTGAAAGTGTTTTCTTACTTGGCCCCCCAGGGATCGCCAAGAGTTTGATTGCGCGCCGTTTGAAGTTTGCTTTCCAGCATGCGCGTGCCTTCGAATATCTGATGACACGCTTCTCCACGCCTGAAGAAGTATTTGGGCCATTATCCATTCAGGCTTTAAAAGATGAAGGCCGTTACGAGCGTCTGACGGCGGGTTATCTGCCAGAAGCTGAAATCGTCTTTCTTGATGAAATCTGGAAAGCGGGCCCTGCCATTCTGAATACTTTGCTAACCGCCATAAACGAACGTCGTTTTCGCAATGGTGCGAGTGAAGAAAAAATCCCAATGCGTTTGCTGGTGGCCGCCTCCAACGAACTGCCGGAAGCAGACAGCAGCCTGGAAGCTTTGTATGACCGTATGCTGATTCGCCTGTGGCTCGACAAAGTGCAGGATAAAGGTAATTTCCGCTCGATGCTCACCAGTCAACATGATGAAAATGGCAATCCTGTACCAGAAAACCTGCAAATCACAGACGACGAGTATTTCAAATGGCAGCAGGAAATTGGCACCGTTTTGCTACCTGATAACGTCTTTGAACTGATATTCACCTTACGTCAGCAACTCGAAAACGCTGCGGGTGCGCCTTATGTTTCGGACCGACGCTGGAAGAAAGCCATTCGCCTGCTGCAAGCCAGTGCCTTCTTTTGTGGCCGGAACGCCGTCGCTCCGATTGATTTGATCTTGCTTAAAGATTGTCTGTGGCATGACACTGCCGCGATGAATCTGATGCAACAACAGATTGAAATATTGATGACCGGACACGCATGGCAACAGCATGCAATGCTTGGAAAATTGGGTGCCATCGTGCAGCGCCGCATTCAGTTGCAACAACAGCATAGCGACCGCGAAGCTATCAGCGTGACCAAACAGGGTGGAATGTTTACCCGTCGCCCGCAGTACAAATTGCCTGATGAGCTCGTCGGTGAAACGCTGACATTACTGCTTCAGCAGCCGCTGAAGCTGCACGACATCGAAGTTATCCACGTGTCGATAAGCCGCGAAGCTTGCGCACAATGGCTCTTAAAGGGAGGAGAACTGCGCGGCAAGCTTAACGGTATCGGTTTTGCACAGGTACTGAATATGGAAGTCGACTCCAGCCAACATCTGGTTCTGCGCGATGTCAGCCTGCAAGGCACGCGATTGGTGATGCCGGGTAAACAGCAACAAGGGATACCAGAGGAGATCAAACAGCAATTCGACTCCCTGGAAGCCATCCTCCACCAGCAACATGAACGTTTTAACGATCAGCAAAAATGTCTCTTTATACACAACGATTGGCTAGGAAAGATTGAAGCCAGTCTGCAAGATGTTGCAGAACAAATTAAACAGGCTCGGCACTAATGCTCAGCGTTGAGACGCTCGATCTCATCCTCGCGATTGGCGAGGGTGAATTAATAGAAGGGATTATTATCACGCTGCTGGCGGCGCCGCAGTTTGCCGTCTTTTTTGAGAAATTCCCGCGCCTGAAAAACGCGGTGGCCAAAGACATCCCGCGCTGGAGAGAGTTACTGAAGGCGCGCTTACATGACACAAACGTGCCGCAAGAATTGGCTCGCGAAGTATTGTGCTTTCAGGAAAGCCAGTTACTCACAACCAGCCAGTTATCCGCAAAACTTCCCGAAATTTTACTTCTGCTGAAAAGTGTCGATTCCCCTTTTTACGGGCAAGCACAAACGCTGGTGGCGGAAATGCCTCGCCTGACGCCAGCGCAACAAACGCTTTTTTTACAACGCTGGCGTTTGAGTCTGGTGGTGCAGACCACTTCGCTTAACCAACAATTGCTCGAAGAAGAACGTGATCAGTTGCTTGCTGAAGTGCAACAGCGCCTGGCATTAAGCGGCCAGCTTGAGCCGGTGCTGGTCGACAATGATAATGCTGCGGGACGGCTTTGGGATATGAGCGCCGGTTCGCTTAAACGCGGTGATTATCAGCTCATCGTCCAGTACGGTGATTTTCTTGCCAGCCAGCCGGAATTACTGAAGCTTGCAGAACAACTCGGTCGTTCCAAAGAGGCTAAATCAGTCCCGAAGAAAGATGCGCCGACTGAAACCTGGCGCATGCTGGTACGTGAGCCCGCCACGGTACCTGAACAGGTTGATGGGTTGCAGCGTAGCGATGACATCTTGCGTTTGCTGCCACCTGAATTAGCCACGCTGGGTATCACCGAACTGGAATACGAGTTCTACCGTCGGTTGGTGGAAAAACAACTGCTGACTTACCGATTACATGGCGATTCATGGCGCGAGAAAGTCGTCGAGCGTCCCGTGGTTCACCAGGATTTTGATGAACAACCACGCGGGCCATTTATTGTTTGTGTCGATACGTCTGGGTCAATGGGCGGCTTTAATGAACAATGCGCCAAAGCTTTTTGCCTGGCACTGATGCGCGTTGCGCTGGCAGATAACCGCCGCTGTTTCATCATGCTGTTTTCCAGCGAAGTGGTGCGCTACGAAGTGTGTGGTACGGACGGTATTGAGCAAGCGATCCGTTTTCTAAGCCAGCGTTTTCGTGGCGGCACTGATCTCGCCAGCTGTTTCAGGGCGATTGCAGAGAAAATGCAGGGTAGCGAATGGTTTGACGCTGATGCAGTGGTCATTTCCGACTTTATCGCCCAGCGTTTGCCTGACGACGTCGTGACGAAGGTGAAGGATCTACAACGTATTCATCAACATCGTTTCCACGCGGTGGCGATGTCGACACATGGCAAACCCGGCATCATGCGCATTTTCGATCATATCTGGCGCTTTGATACCGGGATGCGAAGCCGCCTGCTGCGTCGCTGGCGGCGTTAATCATTTACAGCAATGAGTCAACTTTAGCGTGAAGCTCAGCAGGCCACACGCCGCACTGAACCTGACCAATGTGCGGCTGTTGCAGCATCAGCATAACCAAACGAGACTGACCGATACCGCCGCCAATGGTTTGCGGCATTTCGCCTTTTAGCAGTGACTGATGCCATTCAAGTTGCAGACGATCGTCATCACCGGTAACGGCCAACTGGCGTTTTAGCGTCTCCGCGTCAACACGGATCCCCATTGAAGAAAGCTCAAATGCGTCTTCCAGAATAGGGTTCCACACCATAATGTCGCCGTTCAAACCTTTGAAATCACCCTGACTTGCCGTTGACCAGTCATCGTAATCCGGCGCACGAACATCATGACGTTTCCCGTCGGCCAGCTTACCGCCAATTCCAATCAGGAAAACAGCGCCCAGTTCTTTAGCAATTGCACGTTCACGGCCTTTGGCATCCAGGTCCGGGAAACGCTGCTGCAACTCTTCACTATGAACAAAATGGATTTGCTCAGGCAGGAAAGCGGTCAAACCGTACTGTTCGCTCACTGCGGCTTCCGTAGCTTTCATTGCAGCCCAGATGCTTTCTACAGTTTGCTTCAGCGTACCGAGATGACGTTCTCCTTCGCCCATTACGCGTTCCCAATCCCACTGATCGACATACACAGAGTGAATTGGCGTCAAACGGTCTTCATCGGGACGGAGGGCTTTCATGTGCGTGTAAAGCCCTTCGCCCGCGCTGAAGTCGTGCTGGCCGAGTGTTTTTCTTTTCCATTTGGCCAGCGAATGCACCACTTCAAACTGCGCGTCAGGCAAGGTTTTCACCTTAACCTGCACCGCTTTTTCGCAACCAGACAGATTGTCCTGAGTACCATCACCCACGCGGCTAAGAATCGGAGCCTGGACTTCCATCAGGCCCAGCTTTTCTTCAAGTTGACGGGAGAAATGGGATTTCACAAAACTAATCTGGCGTTGTTTAGCGATGTAGGCAGTTTTCATGGCTTTCTCTTTATTGTGTTGTTTTACTGACGATGATTAAGCAACAAACCGGGCATAACATTCAATAATCAACAATAAAAAAGCCTTACCTGTTTTTAATCGACTAATTTAAGGCTATAAAAGATGAACTATCGTTATTAATCATAGGAAAAAGTGATGGATAATTATCAGATCGACAATCTCGATCGCGGCATTCTTGACGCATTAATGGCAAATGCCCGTACCGCATATGCCGAACTGGCAAAACAGTTCGGTGTTAGCCCTGGCACTATTCATGTGCGCGTAGAGAAAATGAAGCAGGCAGGGATCATTACCGGTGCGCGGATTGACATCAGCCCTAAACAATTGGGCTACGACGTTTGCTGCTTTATCGGCATCATTTTAAAAAGTGCAAAAGATTACCCTTCAGCACTGGCCAAACTCGAAAGCCTGGAAGAAGTCACCGAGGCGTATTACACCACTGGCCACTACAGCATCTTTATTAAGGTGATGTGTCGATCGATAGACGCCCTTCAACAGGTACTTATCAACAAGATCCAAACAATTGATGAAATTCAGTCCACCGAAACGCTGATCTCCCTTCAGAACCCGATCATGCGTACCATCAAGCCCTGACAGCTATTTTTAATACCCATATTATCCACAGGTAGATCGCAGGCGTTACACAGCGTACAATGCCCATCGTTTCGAAAAGGTGGGATCGCAATGACAGAAGTTACGCTGATTAGCGGCAGTACCCTGGGCAGTGCCGAATATGTGGCTGAACATCTGGCTGAAAAGCTTGATGAAGCGGGTTTTACGACCCAGACGCTGCATGGGCCACTGTTTGAAGATCTTTCTGTCAGCGGGATTTGGCTGATTGTCTCCTCAACTCATGGTGCCGGAGATCTTCCTGATAATCTTCAGCCGCTCTTTGATGCAATAAATGAAGAACGTCCGGATCTGAGTGCGCTTCATTATGGTGCTGTCGGGATTGGTAGTCGTGAATACGACACATTTTGTGGTGCGATTGAAAAATTAGACACCCTTCTGACGGAATGTGGCGCTAAAAGAGTGGGCTCTTTATTGAAAGTGAACATCCTTGATCACGACATTCCTGAAGATCCAGCCGAAGTTTGGGTCGGATCATGGAAGAATTTACTCCAGGATTTGTAAAGATCTCACTTTTATCTGTGTATAAGTATGCTTAAAACCTTGGGTTAAGCAGTAGTTATCCCAATAACAACTCCTGTTCACTTTTTGAGTTGTGCATAAGTACCGCTTTTGATCCCAGCTTATACGTTGTGGGATCACCGGAAGTTCACAGCTAACGATCCTTCTTAATCAATTGATCTCTTTACCATAAAAACGGTTATCCACAGAACATGCCGATCCTAATAAGAGATCATAATAAAGAGATCTTTAAATAAAAAAGATCTTCTTTTAATTACTCAAGATCCCAGGACTTTCTCGAAAGGCTAAAGTTAAGTTAGAATCGCCAACCCCGGGAAACAGTCATTCCCCATTCGCAAAACCGTGAGGCAGTACCATGTTTTATCCAGATCCTTTTGACGTCATCATCATTGGCGGGGGTCATGCAGGCACCGAGGCTGCAATGGCCGCTGCACGGATGGGTCAACAAACCCTTCTTCTGACACACAATATCGACACGCTGGGACAAATGTCTTGTAACCCTGCGATCGGCGGTATTGGCAAGGGACATCTGGTTAAAGAAGTGGACGCACTGGGCGGTTTGATGGCAAAGGCTATCGATCATGCAGGCATCCAGTTTAGGATACTAAACGCCAGCAAAGGGCCTGCGGTACGGGCTACTCGTGCTCAAGCTGACCGTGTGCTGTATCGCCAGGCAGTTCGTACTGCACTGGAAAACCAGCCAAACCTGATGATCTTCCAGCAGGCGGTTGAAGATCTGATTGTCGAGAACGATCGCGTCGTGGGTGCTGTAACGCAAATGGGTCTTAAGTTCCGCGCTAAATCCGTGGTTCTGACCGTCGGGACGTTCCTGGATGGCAAAATTCATATCGGACTGGATAACTACAGCGGTGGCCGTGCAGGCGATCCACCATCCATTTCGCTTTCACGTCGTCTGCGTGAACTGCCACTTCGTGTCAGCCGCCTGAAAACAGGCACACCACCGCGCATCGACGCTCGCACCATAGATTTTAGTGTGCTTGCCCAGCAGCATGGCGATACCCCAATGCCGGTATTTTCGTTCATGGGGAACGTCAATCAACACCCTGCGCAAGTACCGTGCTACATCACGCACACCAACGAAAAAACGCATGACGTTATTCGTAATAACCTCGATCGCAGCCCGATGTATGCAGGCGTTATCGAAGGGATTGGACCGCGTTACTGCCCGTCCATCGAAGACAAAGTGATGCGTTTTGCTGACCGTAATCAGCACCAGATCTTCCTTGAGCCTGAAGGGCTGACCAGCAACGAAATTTATCCAAACGGCATCTCCACCAGCCTGCCGTTTGACGTACAAATGCAGATCGTCCGTTCGATGGAAGGCATGGAAAACGCGAAGATCGTGCGTCCAGGCTACGCCATTGAATACGACTTCTTCGATCCTCGTGATCTCAAGCCGACGCTGGAAAGCAAATATATCCAGGGTCTGTTCTTTGCGGGTCAAATTAACGGGACTACCGGTTACGAAGAAGCTGCTGCGCAAGGTTTGTTAGCAGGCCTCAATGCGGCACGCTTCTCAGCCGAGAAAGAGGGTTGGGCACCGGCTCGCTCTCAAGCTTATCTGGGCGTATTGGTCGACGATCTTTGCACCCTCGGTACCAAAGAACCGTACCGCATGTTTACCTCGCGCGCCGAATATCGTTTGATGCTGCGCGAAGATAATGCCGATCTGCGTTTAACCGCTGTTGGCCGCGAAATGGGACTGGTGGATGACGAACGCTGGGCACGCTTCAACGAAAAACTGGAAAGCATTGAGCTTGAGCGTCAACGTCTGAAAGACATCTGGCTGCACCCGCATTCTGAAAGCGTTGAAGAAGTGAACGCCAAACTGAGCGCACCACTGTCTCGTGAAGCAAATGGCGAAGATCTGCTGCGTAGGCCAGAAATGACCTATGCTGAGATGATGCAATTATCTGTTTTCGCTCCAGGCCTTGAAGATCCGCAATCTGCTGAGCAGGTAGAAATTCAGGTCAAATACGAAGGCTACATCGCTCGCCAACAAGAAGAGATTGAAAAACAACAACGTAACGAAAATACGTTGTTGCCTGCAACGCTTGATTATCGCCAGGTGAGTGGTCTTTCCAACGAAGTGATCGCGAAGCTGAACGATCATAAACCCGTCTCAATTGGACAGGCATCACGCATTTCAGGCGTCACTCCGGCAGCGATTTCGATCTTGCTTGTCTGGTTAAAGAAACAAGGTCTGCTACGCCGTAGCGCCTGATGAACATATTTCAGGGCCGGGATATCCTGGCCCTTTTTTTGATGGGTATACACCGCCGTGCTTAACAAACTGAATCGCCTGCTGGATAGTGCAGGCATTACGTTGCCAGAAAACCAGAAACAACAACTGATAGGTTATGTTGAACTGCTCCACAAGTGGAACAAAGCCTATAACCTGACCTCAGTACGTCATCCAGATGACATGCTGGTACGCCATATTCTCGATAGCATTGTTGTGGAACCGTATTTGCAGGGTTCGCGTTTTATCGATGTCGGAACGGGACCGGGCCTGCCGGGGATACCACTGGCAATTGTGCGTCCTGACTCGCATTTTACACTGCTGGATAGCCTGGGTAAGCGTGTACGCTTCCTGCGCCAGGTTCAGCATGAGCTGCATCTTGAAAACATCACGCCAGTGCAAAGTCGTGTGGAAGAGTTCCCTGCTGAACCCCCATTTGACGGCGTAATCAGCCGTGCTTTTGCGTCTATGACGGATATGGTGACCTGGTGCAAGCATCTTCCCGCTGAGAACGGCCGCTTCTATGCCCTCAAGGGGTTACGCCCTGATGATGAAATTGCAACCTTGCCTGAAAACTTTAGCGTCGAAGAAGTGGTTCGTTTGCAGGTTCCGGAGCTTGATGGTGAACGACATTTGGTGATGATTAAGGCAAACAAAACTTAATATTTATCAAAAAAAAGCGAAAAATGATTGTTTCGCGAAAGTTAAAAATACAAAGGAAAATGGCTGACATTCCTGGTTACATTTAACGATATTGCAACTTGTGTGTACCGGGTTTTTAACTCGCCAGGTAATATTGATTTTTAAAATGATCAACATTGAAAATATAACCTTGCTAATTAATGTGTGAATTTTTTACCTGGCTCGATGTTAAAAGTTTAATAAAAATGTCAATGAAATGTTTTTGCAGTGTTTCAAGGTGTTTTAAATAGAGTAGACAGTAATCAGCTTATTTATCAGACATCTGTGTTTCGCACTTTAAGAGGCAGACAAATGTACAACGCCTATGAGATGTTTGAATTGTGATCTGGTGCACGCTTTATTCGGCGGGTATTTCGGTTATTTGCCGTTTTCAGGAAAATAACCAGCATTCAGTAAAAGTTGAAAAATAACGGTACCGGAAAATATTTAAACTTTTGTTCACCTTTTTGCTACTTATTGTTTGAAATCACGGGGCCGCACCGTATAATTTGCTCGCTTTTTGAGGCTTGACTCGGAGTCGTAAAGGAAGTTTTATACGACACGCGACATACCCCGAAGGGAGCAGGAGTTAGGATACGCCATGTCTATGTCGCTATTGAGTAGAAACATTGCTCGTAAGCTTCTGTTCCTTCAGCTTCTAGCAGTGATAGCAATTGGATTGCTGTTTTGCCTCAAAGACCCCGCGTGGGGTGCTTCTGCTTTCGGCGGAGGCCTGGCAGCCTGGTTGCCAAATGCAGTATTTATGAATTTCGCCTGGCGTCACCAGGTGCATACACCGTCTAAAGGCCGTTTGGCCTGGACCTTTGCTATCGGCGAAGTGTTAAAGGTGATTGCGAGCTTTACCATACTGGTGGTGGCGTTAGCTGGTTTTAAGGCGGTATTGTTGCCGCTTATTGTGACGTGGGTTTCGGTGCTGGTTGTGCAGATACTCGCACCAGCTGTAATTAACAACAAAGGGTAAGAGGCATCATGTCTGCAGGAGAAATCTCTACACCGCAGGAGTATATAGGCCACCATCTGAATAACCTTCAGCTGGACCTGCGTACTTTCTCGCTGGTGGATCCGCATAACCCCCCAGCCACCTTCTGGACGCTCAATATTGACTCCATGTTTTTCTCAGTGGCCCTGGGTCTCTTGTTCCTGGTTATCTTCCGCAAGGTTGCAAAACATGCGACCAGTGGCGTACCAGGGAAACTTCAGACAGCAGTTGAGTTGGTCATCGGCTTTGTCAATGGCAGTGTCAAAGACATGTACCATGGCAAAAGCAAGGTTATTGCACCACTTGCCCTGACCGTGTTTATCTGGGTATTCCTGATGAACCTGATGGACCTGCTGCCAATTGACTTCTTGCCATATATTGGCGAGCACATCTTTGGCCTGCCAGCCCTTCGTGTGGTGCCGTCTGCGGACGTGAACATCACCCTGTCCATGGCGCTTGGCGTGTTTATCCTGATTCTTTTCTACAGCATCAAAATGAAAGGCATTGGCGGCTTCACGAAAGAGCTGACGCTGCAGCCGTTCAATCACTGGGCATTTATACCGTTCAACTTAATCCTTGAAGGTGTAAGCCTGCTGTCCAAGCCGATCTCACTTGGTCTGCGACTGTTCGGCAACATGTATGCCGGTGAATTGATTTTCATTCTGATTGCTGGTCTGTTGCCGTGGTGGTCACAGTGGATTCTGAGTGTGCCTTGGGCCATTTTCCACATCCTGATCATTACGCTGCAAGCCTTCATTTTCATGGTTCTGACGATTGTCTATCTGTCGATGGCATCTGAAGAGCATTGATTTTACTTACCACTACTGCGTTTTAACTGAAACAAACTGGAGACTGTCATGGAAAACCTGAATATGGATCTGCTGTACATGGCTGCCGCTGTGATGATGGGTCTGGCGGCAATCGGTGCTGCGATCGGTATCGGCATCCTCGGGGGAAAATTCCTGGAAGGCGCAGCGCGTCAACCTGATCTGATTCCTTTGCTGCGTACTCAGTTCTTTATCGTTATGGGTCTGGTGGATGCTATCCCGATGATCGCTGTTGGTCTGGGTCTGTACGTGATGTTCGCCGTCGCGTAGTAAGCATTGCTTAATATACCAAGCAATATCAGAACGTTAACTAACAAAGAGGCATTGTGCTGTGAATCTTAACGCAACAATCCTCGGCCAGGCCATCGCGTTTGTCCTGTTTGTTCTGTTCTGCATGAAGTATGTATGGCCGCCATTAATGGCAGCCATCGAGAAGCGTCAACAAGAAATTGCTGACGGTCTCTCTTCTGCAGAACGTGCCAAAAAGGACCTTGACCTTGCACAGGCCAACGCGACCGACCAGCTGAAAAAAGCCAAAGCGGAAGCTCAGGTGATTATCGAGCAAGCGAACAAACGCCGCTCACAGATCCTTGAAGAAGCTAAAACCGAGGCAGAGCAGGAACGTGACAAAATCGTTGCACAGGCTCAGGCAGAAATCGACGCAGAGCGTAAACGCGCTCGTGAAGAACTGCGTAAGCAAGTGGCTCTGCTGGCGATTGCCGGTGCCGAGAAGATAATCGAACGTTCCGTGGATGAAGCTGCTAACAGCGACATCGTTGATAAACTGGTCGCTGAACTGTAAGGAGGGAGGGGCTGATGTCTGAATTTGTAACTGTAGCTCGCCCCTACGCCAAAGCAGCTTTTGACTTTGCCGTCGAACACCAGAGCGTTGATAACTGGCAGTCTATGCTAAGTTTCGCCGCCGAGGTGTCTAAAAACGAACAAATGGCAGAGCTACTCTCCGGCGCTTTTGCTCCGGAAACGCTCTCTCAGTCGTTTATCTCTATTTGTGGTGACCAGTTAGACGCCAATGGCCAGAACCTGATTAAGGTAATGGCTGAAAACGGTCGTTTGAAGGTTCTCCCTGATGTTCTTGAGCAATTCGTTCAACTGCGTGCAGCCCAAGAGGCTACAGTTGAAGTCGAAGTGACTTCTGCTAGCGCGTTAAACGAAGCCCAGCTTTCGAAAATCAGCGCCGCGATGGAAAAACGTCTGTCACGCAAAGTTAAGCTGAATTGCAAAATTGATAAGTCTGTAATGGCAGGTGTCATCATCCGTGCGGGTGATATGGTCATTGATGGTAGCGTACGCGGCCGTCTTGATCGCCTGACAGACGTCTTGCAGTCTTAAGGGGACTGGAGCATGCAACTGAATTCCACCGAAATCAGCGAACTGATCAAGCAGCGCATTGCTCAGTTCAGTGTTGTGAGCGAAGCTCACAACGAAGGTACAATTGTTTCTGTAAGTGACGGTATCATCCGCGTACACGGCCTGGCCGATGTCATGCAGGGTGAGATGATTTCCCTGCCGGGAAACCGTTACGCCATTGCACTGAACCTGGAGCGCGACTCTGTTGGTGCAGTAGTAATGGGTCCGTACGCTGACCTTGCCGAAGGCATGAAAGTTAAGTGTACTGGCCGTATTCTTGAAGTACCAGTTGGCCGTGGCCTGCTGGGCCGCGTGGTGAACACCCTGGGTGCACCAATCGACGGTAAAGGTCCTTTGGACCACGACGGCTTTGCTGCTGTTGAAGCGATTGCTCCGGGCGTAATCGAACGTCAATCCGTAGACCAGCCGGTTCAGACCGGTTATAAGTCGGTTGATGCCATGATTCCAATCGGCCGTGGTCAGCGTGAGCTGGTCATCGGTGACCGTCAGACCGGTAAAACCGCGCTGGCGATCGATGCCATCATCAACCAACGTGATTCCGGCATCAAATGTATCTACGTTGCAATCGGCCAGAAAGCATCCACTATTTCTAACGTGGTTCGTAAACTGGAAGAACACGGCGCATTGGCTAACACCATCGTGGTTGTTGCTACTGCTTCTGAATCCGCTGCACTGCAATATCTGGCTCCGTATGCTGGTTGCGCAATGGGTGAATACTTCCGTGACCGCGGTGAAGATGCGCTGATCGTATACGATGACCTGTCTAAACAGGCTGTTGCATACCGCCAGATCTCCCTGCTGCTTCGTCGTCCACCAGGTCGTGAAGCATTCCCAGGCGACGTATTTTACCTCCACTCCCGTCTGCTGGAACGTGCTGCGCGTGTAAACGCCGACTACGTTGAAGCATTCACCAAAGGTGAAGTGAAAGGTAAAACCGGTTCCCTGACTGCTCTGCCGATTATCGAAACTCAAGCGGGTGACGTTTCTGCGTTCGTTCCGACCAACGTAATTTCTATTACAGATGGTCAGATCTTCCTGGAATCTAACCTGTTTAACTCCGGTATTCGTCCTGCGGTAAACCCGGGTATCTCCGTATCTCGTGTTGGTGGTGCTGCTCAGACCAAGATCATGAAAAAACTGTCCGGTGGTATTCGTACCGCTCTGGCACAGTATCGTGAACTGGCTGCGTTCTCTCAGTTTGCATCTGACCTTGACGACGCGACCCGTAAGCAGTTGAGCCACGGTCAAAAAGTGACCGAGCTTCTGAAACAGAAACAATATGCGCCGATGTCTGTTGCGCAGCAGTCTCTGGTTCTGTTCGCTGCTGAACGTGGTTACCTCGAAGATGTGGAACTGGCTAAAATCGGTAGTTTCGAAGCCGCTCTGCTGGCTTACGTTGACCGTGACCATGCTCCACTGATGCAAGAAATCAACCAATCTGGTGGCTATAACGACGAAATCGAAGGCAAGCTGAAAGGCATCCTCGATTCCTTCAAAGCAACTCAGTCCTGGTAAAGTCTGGCGGCTTGTCTTAGGGCAAGCCGCAAGGCATTGAGGAGAAGCTCATGGCCGGCGCAAAAGAGATACGTAGTAAGATCGCAAGCGTCCAGAACACGCAGAAGATCACCAAAGCAATGGAAATGGTCGCCGCGTCCAAAATGCGTAAATCGCAGGAACGCATGGCAGCCAGCCGTCCTTACGCAACAACTATGCGTAAAGTGATTGGTCACCTTGCTCTGGGAAATCTTGAATACAAACACCCTTACCTGGATGAACGCGAAGTTAAACGCGTGGGCTACCTGGTGGTGTCCACTGACCGTGGTCTGTGTGGTGGCTTGAACACTAACATGTTCAAAAAGCTGCTGGCTGACATGAAAGGATGGTCTGATAAAGGCGTTCAAAGCGAAATCGCAATGATCGGCTCCAAAGGCGTCTCTTTCTTCAACTCTGTAGGCGGCAATATTGTTGCTCAGGTGACGGGTATGGGTGATAACCCTTCCCTGTCCGAGTTGATTGGCCCGGTGAAAGTGATGTTGCAGGCCTACGATGAAGGCCGTCTGGACAAGCTGTATGTTGTCAGCAACAAATTTATTAACACAATGTCTCAGGTTCCTACTATCACCCAACTGCTGCCGTTACCGCCAGCAGAAGACGGCGAATTGAAAAAGAAATCCTGGGATTATCTGTATGAACCTGATCCTAAAGCGCTGCTGGATACCTTGTTGCGCCGTTATGTGGAATCTCAGGTTTATCAGGGCGTCGTAGAAAACCTGGCCAGCGAACAGGCCGCGCGAATGGTTGCGATGAAAGCCGCTACCGACAACGGCGGCGACCTGATTAAAGAGCTGCAGTTGGTATACAACAAAGCTCGTCAGGCCAGCATTACTCAGGAACTCACCGAAATCGTCGGTGGCGCGTCCGCGGTATAACCAGGTTTACGAATTACGTAGAGGATTCAAGATGGCTACTGGAAAGATTATCCAGGTAATCGGCGCCGTAGTGGACGTCGAATTCCCTCAGGATGCCGTACCAAAAGTGTACGACGCCCTCGAGGTTACAAATGGTAAAGACCGTCTGGTGCTGGAAGTTCAGCAACAGCTGGGTGGTGGCGTAGTTCGTACTATCGCCATGGGTACTTCTGACGGCCTGCGTCGCGGTCTGGAAGTTGCTAACCTCGATCACCCAATTGAAGTGCCGGTAGGTAAAGCTACCCTGGGCCGTATCATGAACGTCCTGGGCGAGCCTATCGACATGAAAGGCGACATCGGCGAAGAAGAACGTTGGGCTATTCACCGTCCAGCGCCAAGCTACGAAGAGCTGTCAAGCTCTCAAGACTTGCTGGAAACCGGCATCAAAGTAATGGACCTGATTTGTCCGTTTGCTAAGGGCGGTAAAGTAGGTCTGTTCGGCGGTGCGGGTGTGGGTAAAACTGTAAACATGATGGAGCTGATTCGTAACATTGCGATCGAGCACTCCGGTTACTCTGTGTTTGCAGGCGTGGGTGAGCGTACTCGTGAGGGTAACGACTTCTACCACGAAATGACCGACTCCAACGTTCTGGACAAAGTATCACTGGTTTATGGCCAGATGAACGAGCCACCAGGCAACCGTCTGCGCGTTGCACTGACCGGCCTGACCATGGCTGAGAAGTTCCGTGACGAAGGTCGTGACGTTCTGCTGTTCGTTGATAACATTTACCGTTATACCCTGGCCGGTACAGAAGTATCTGCACTGCTGGGTCGTATGCCATCTGCGGTAGGTTACCAGCCAACTCTGGCAGAAGAGATGGGTGTTTTGCAGGAGCGTATTACCTCCACCAAAACTGGCTCTATCACTTCTGTTCAAGCGGTATACGTACCTGCGGATGACTTGACTGACCCATCACCAGCAACCACCTTTGCTCACTTGGATGCAACCGTGGTACTGAGCCGTCAGATCGCATCTCTGGGTATCTACCCTGCGGTAGATCCACTGGATTCCACCAGCCGTCAGTTAGATCCACTGGTTGTTGGTCAGGAACACTACGACACCGCGCGTGGCGTGCAGTCTATCCTGCAACGTTACCAGGAACTGAAAGACATCATCGCCATTCTTGGTATGGATGAACTTTCTGAAGAAGATAAATTGGTTGTAGCACGTGCGCGTAAGATCCAGCGCTTCCTGTCTCAGCCATTCTTCGTAGCAGAAGTCTTTACCGGTTCTCCGGGCAAGTTCGTATCGCTGAAAGATACTATCCGTGGCTTTAAAGGCATCATGGACGGCGAATATGACCATCTGCCAGAGCAGGCGTTCTACATGGTTGGCACTATCGACGAAGCTGTTGAGAAAGCTAAAAAACTTTAACGCCTTAATCGGAGGGTGATATGGCAATGACTTACCACCTGGACGTCGTCAGCGCGGAACAACAAATGTTTTCCGGTCTGGTCGAAAAGATCCAGGTAACGGGTAGTGAAGGTGAACTGGGTATTTATCCTGGTCACGCCCCACTGCTCACCGCCATTAAGCCTGGTATGATCCGCATCGTGAAGCAGCATGGACATGAAGAGTACATCTACTTGTCCGGTGGTGTGTTGGAAGTGCAGCCTGGCACAGTAACTGTGCTGGCCGATACCGCGATTCGTGGCCAGGACCTCGACGAAGCTCGAGCTCTGGAAGCGAAACGTAAAGCGGAAGAGCGTATGCACAGTTCCCACGGTGATGTGGACTACGCTCAGGCTTCTGCTGAACTGGCTAAAGCGATCGCGAAACTTCGCGTTATCGAGTTGACCAGAAAAGCGATGTAACTACCTGCTTGAAAAGACAAATGCCAGCCAGGATCCCCTGACTGGCATTTTTTTTGTCTCAATGTTTTTACTTCTTTGTTTTATCCCCGTAGGTAGTATCTTCATGGGCAGGAACGCTTTGTTTCCTGATGAAAAGAAGTGTTAATCCCTAGAGATATATGGCTTTTATTATTTCATATGTACTTTTTCAGCCCTTATACACCTACAATTGAGCCTATGAGTAGCCCAAAAGTGCAGTCGATGTCCGTTTTTTAGGCATCCCATTTTGTGTTGCAAAATATGTAGAAATTTCAACGAGAAATCGTTTTACTTCACTCTCAAATTAAAGTCAGGACGCGTATGTCAAACAATGCGATGAGCGTGGTTATCCTAGCCGCAGGCAAAGGGACCCGCATGTATTCAGACCTCCCGAAGGTATTACATACCCTTGCCGGGAAACCGATGGTTCAGCATGTTATTGATGCGGCGAATAATTTAGGCGCGCAGCGAGTGCATCTGGTTTACGGCCACGGGGGTGATTTGCTGAAAAACACGCTCAGCGATGGCTCGCTTAACTGGGTATTACAGGCCGAGCAATTAGGTACTGGCCACGCGATGCAGCAAGCAGCACCTTTCTTTGCTGATGACGAAGACATCCTGATGCTCTACGGCGACGTGCCGCTCATTTCTGTTGAATCCTTGCAGCGTCTGCGTGACGCCAAACCGCAGGGTGGCATTGGTCTGCTAACGGTAAAACTTGACGATCCAACCGGTTACGGTCGCATTGCTCGCGAAAATGGCAAAGTGGTCGGCATCGTCGAGCATAAAGATGCCACCGAAGAACAACGCAAAATCGACGAAATTAATACCGGTATTCTGGTGGCGAATGGCGCAGACCTGAAACGTTGGTTGGCGAAGCTCGATAACAACAATTCTCAGGGTGAGTACTACATCACTGACATTATCGCGCTGGCGCATCAGGAAGGTCGTGAAATCACTGCTGTTCACCCAGACCGTTTAAGCGAAGTTGAAGGCGTGAACAACCGTCTGCAACTGTCCCGTCTGGAGCGTGTATACCAAAGTGAGCAGGCGGATAAACTGCTTCTGGCAGGCGTGATGTTGCGCGATCCCTCTCGTTTTGATCTACGCGGTGAACTGACACACGGGCGTGATGTTGAAATTGATACTAATGTCATTGTTGAAGGAAAAGTGACGTTAGGCAATCGCGTCAAAATTGGCACCGGTTGCGTGATTAAAAACAGCGTGATTGGCGATGACTGCGAAATCAGCCCGTACACCGTGGTGGAAGATGCAAATCTGGCCGCTGCGTGCACCATCGGTCCATTCGCCCGTTTGCGCCCAGGCGCAGAACTGGCTGAAGGTGCACACGTTGGCAACTTCGTGGAAATGAAAAAAGCCCGTCTGGGTAAAGGTTCTAAAGCCGGTCACTTAAGCTATTTAGGCGATGCTGAAATTGGCGATAACGTGAATATCGGTGCCGGGACCATTACCTGCAACTACGACGGTGCAAACAAATTTAAAACTATCATCGGCGATGACGTTTTTGTTGGTTCCGACAGTCAACTGGTTGCTCCAGTGACCGTGGCTCGTGGTGCAACGATTGGCGCGGGCACGACTGTCACCCGTAACGTTGGCGAAAATGAACTGGTTATTAGTCGTGTGAAGCAGACTCATATCCAGGACTGGAAACGCCCGGTGAAGAAAAAGTAATCGCCAGATCCTCCCTTTGGGAGAGAGCCACTCGATCTGGTCCCCTCTCCCTCAGGGAGAGGGTTAGGGTGAGGGTTGTTGTTCGTTGGGTTGTGCCCTCATCCCGGCCTTCTCCCCCAGGAGAAGGAGAAAACCCAACAAAATTTTGGCGAGGGGAAAATATATTCCCCCGCCCATAGCAGTACCAAAAAACTATAACCCCACTCTCTACAAGGCTCGGGGCCCCGGATAACCGGGATTCTACCCAAAATAATTCGAGCCACATCGAGGCGGCAAGTGAACGCATCCCGATGAGCTTACTTAAGTAAGTGATTCGGGTAAGAGAACGTAGCCAACAAAGATGCGGTTTGAATTATGCAGGGTAATACAGGTCAGCGACAACACATGGCGTAGAACGCCATTATCAGGAATCTAATCTTATGTGTGGAATTGTTGGCGCGGTCGCGCAACGTGATATCGCTGAAATCCTTCTCGAAGGATTACGTCGTCTGGAATACCGTGGTTATGACTCTGCGGGCCTGGCTGTGGTTGATGAAAAGGGTCATATGACTCGTCTGCGTCGCCTGGGCAAGGTCAATAAACTGGCAGAAGCGGCTGCTGAAACAGCGCTGCATGGCGGAACGGGTATTGCTCATACTCGTTGGGCGACTCACGGCGAACCATCAGAAACCAACGCGCACCCGCATGTTTCCGAGCATATTGTTGTGGTTCACAACGGTATTATCGAAAACTATGAACCCCTGCGTGAAACTCTGCAGGGTCGCGGTTACACCTTCGTTTCACAGACCGATACCGAAGTTATCGCGCACTTAGTTCACTGGGAACTGGAGCAAGGCGGTACTCTGCGTGAAGCGGTGCTGCGTACTATTCCTCAACTGCGTGGTGCTTACGGCACGGTTATCATGGATACCCGTAATCCAGACGTACTGTTAGCGGCGCGTTCAGGTAGCCCGATGGTTATCGGTCTGGGTATGGGTGAAAACTTTATCGCATCCGACCAACTGGCATTACTGCCAGTGACACGTCGCTTCATCTTCCTTGAGGAAGGCGACATTGCTGAAGTGACTCGTCGTTCCGTTACGGTATTTGATACTAAAGGTGAGCAGGTTAAACGCCCGGACATCGAATCTAACCTGCAATATGACGCTGGCGACAAAGGTATTTATCGCCACTATATGCAGAAAGAAATCTACGAACAGCCGAATGCGATTAAAAATACGCTGACTGGCCGTATCAGCCACGGTGCTGTTGATCTCTCTGAGCTCGGCCCGAAAGCTAACGAAATGCTGTCTCAGGTTGAGCACATTCAAATTGTGGCATGTGGGACTTCCTACAATTCAGGAATGGTTTCACGCTACTGGTTTGAATCTCTGGCGGGTGTACCTTGCGACGTCGAAATCGCTTCTGAATTCCGCTACCGTAAATCCGCGGTTCGCCGCAACAGCCTGATGATTACCCTTTCTCAGTCTGGCGAAACGGCAGATACCCTCGCAGCACTGCGTTTGTCCAAAGAGTTGGGCTACCTGGGCTCACTGGCTATCTGTAACGTTCCGGGTTCTTCTCTGGTGCGTGAATCCGATTTGGCGCTGATGACCAACGCGGGTACTGAAATCGGCGTGGCGTCGACCAAGGCATTTACCACTCAGCTTACCGTTCTGCTGATGCTGGTGGCGAAACTGAGCCGTCTGAAGGGTGCCGATGCGCAGATTGAGCACGATATTGTTCATGGTTTGCAGGCGCTGCCAAGTCGTATCGAGCAAATGCTGTCTCAGGACAAACGCATTGAAGCGCTGGCTGAAGATTTCTCCGATAAGCATCACGCACTGTTCTTAGGTCGTGGCGATCAGTATCCAATCGCTATGGAAGGTGCACTGAAGCTTAAAGAGATCTCCTACATCCACGCTGAAGCGTATGCTGCGGGCGAACTGAAACATGGCCCACTTGCGCTGATTGATGCGGACATGCCGGTTATTGTGGTCGCACCGAATAACGAATTGCTGGAAAAACTGAAATCGAATATCGAAGAAGTTCGTGCTCGTGGCGGCGTGTTGTATGTCTTTGCCGATCAGGATGCCGGGTTTACCAGCAGCGATAACATGCACATCATTGAAATGCCGCATGTAGAAGAAGTCATCGCGCCTATCTTCTATACCGTGCCGTTGCAGTTGCTGTCTTACCACGTCGCGCTGATTAAAGGCACTGACGTTGACCAGCCGCGTAACCTGGCGAAATCGGTCACTGTAGAATAACTTTCTGCGTTATCGCTTAAAGTCTAAAGCGCCTCTCGAGGGCGCTTTTTTATTTATGTGTGTATAGTTCGCTTTTTTACAGAGGTACACAGCGCGATGCTGACTGAATCTTCCATTCGAATTAATAAATACATTAGCGATAGCGGTATCTGCTCTCGCCGTGAAGCCGATCGCTACGTCGAACAGGGCTGTGTTTTTATTAACGGCAGGCAGGTCAGTTTTGGCGCTCAGGTCTTTACTGGCGACGTGGTAAAAGTGAACGATCAGCTTATTGAGCCGCGAGATGACAACGGCCTGGTGCTAATCGCGCTGAATAAGCCTGTTGGCATCATCACAACGATGAAAAAGAGCGTGCGAAATAATATCAGCACTCTCATTACCGGCGACCAACGTATATCCCCGATAGGGCGTCTGGATAAAGATTCGCAGGGGCTAATTTTGCTGACCAACCACGGTGATGTGGTTAATAAAATTCTGCGCGCGGGCAATAATCATGAAAAAGAATATGTGGTTAGCGTCAATAAGCCGGTAACTGACGAGTTTATTACAGGTTTATGCGCGGGTGTGCCTATTCTGGGTACGGTGACAAAACAATGCAAAGTGACGAAAGAATCGGATCGGGTATTTCGTATTACTTTGGTTCAGGGGTTGAATCGCCAGATCCGCCGGATGTGTAAATATTTCGGCTATGAAGTTACCCGACTTGAACGCATCCGCATCATGAATATCCATCTGGAAGGGCTGCCGCTGGGGGAATCGCGCTGCTTGAGCCGCGACGAACAGGACGAGCTATTAAAGCGGATTGAGCACTCAGAATCCTGAATATGACAGTTGGAAATATGGCTCAAAGTGGCCTGTCATAAAACTGTCATAATTCGTACATTTAATTGTCACCAAACTGTCCTATTTTCTATCCTGCATCCACTAAACAACGATTTACGTTCACCTCTGCAGGAGACATTATGAAAGTTATGCGTACCACTGTCGCAACTGTTGTCGCCGCGACCTTATCCCTGAGTGCTTTCGGCGCATATGCTGCTGCAAGCCTGACTGGTGCTGGTGCAACCTTCCCTGCGCCGGTGTATGCCAAATGGGCTGATACTTACAACAAATCAACTGGTAACAAAGTGAATTACCAGGGTATCGGCTCTTCCGGTGGCGTTAAACAAATCATTGCTCACACCGTGGATTTCGGTGCGTCTGATGCCCCACTGGCTGACGACAAACTGCAACAAGAAGGACTCTTCCAGTTCCCAACGGTTATCGGCGGTGTTGTTCTGGCCGTTAACTTGCCAGGTGTGAAATCCGGTGAGCTGGTGCTCGACGGTAAAACGCTGGGTGACATCTACCTGGGCAAAATCAAAAAATGGGATGACGAAGCCATTGCTAAGCTCAACCCAGGCATAAAACTGCCATCGCAAAACATCGCTGTTGTACGTCGCGCTGACGGTTCTGGTACTTCTTTCGTTTTCACCAGCTACCTGGCGAAAGTGAACGAAGAGTGGAAATCTAAAGTTGGTGCCGGTTCAACGGTAAACTGGCCAACGGGTCTGGGCGGCAAAGGTAACGATGGTATTGCAGCCTTCGTACAGCGTCTGCCGGGTTCGATTGGTTATGTTGAATATGCTTACGCTAAGCAGAACAACCTGGCTTATACCAAACTGATTTCTGCAGATGGCAAACCGGTATCGCCTTCTGAAGAAAACTTTGCCAATGCGGCGAAAGGCGCAGACTGGAGCAAATCGTTCGCTCAGGATCTGACTAACCAGAAAGGTGATGCTGCGTGGCCAATCACGTCAACGACCTTCATTCTGGTTCACAAAGAGCAGAAGAACCCAGAGCAAGGTGCTGAAGTGCTGAAGTTCTTCGATTGGGCTTATAAAGAAGGGGCAAAACAGGCAAATGACCTGGACTATGCTTCTTTACCAGATTCCGTGGTTGAGCAGGTTCGTGCTGCATGGAAAACCAACGTAAAAGACAGCTCCGGTAAGGCGCTGTACTAATTAACTCGTCATACTTCGAGCTACAGGTGCGTTGACTGCACTTTCTCACCCCAGTCACATCGTTAATCTATGTTCCTGGGGATTCATGAGTTTGTCGCCTGCCTGTAACTCGAATTATTTAGAGTAAACTCCGGAGTGAAACCCCGGGGAAAACCCAAAACAACTAAGAGTAAGCTATGGCGGTAAGTAAGCCGACGTTCAAGTCCCCTGGTAAGCAAGGTGATGTCATTTTCAGCGCGCTAGTTAAACTGGCTGCGCTGATTGTGCTATTCCTGCTGGGCGGCATCATCATTTCCCTGATCATCTCCTCCTGGCCAAGTATCCAGAAGTTTGGTTTTTCGTTCTTGTGGACTAAAGAGTGGGATGCTCCTAACGATATTTACGGCGCACTGGTTCCGATTTACGGCACGCTGGTGACTTCGTTTATTGCTCTGTTGATTGCAGTTCCCGTTAGTTTTGGTATCGCGCTGTTCCTGACGGAACTGGCTCCGAACTGGTTGCGCCGCCCGCTGGGTATCGCCATCGAGCTGCTGGCCGCTATCCCAAGTATCGTATACGGCATGTGGGGTCTGTTTATCTTTGCTCCGCTGTTTGCGACCTACTTCCAGGAACCGGTTGGCAACGTGCTTTCTTCTGTACCGATTGTTGGCGAGCTGTTCTCAGGCCCTGCGTTCGGTATCGGTATTCTCGCCGCAGGCGTGATACTGGCCATCATGATCATTCCTTACATTGCTGCGGTTATGCGCGATGTATTTGAACAAACCCCAGTGATGATGAAAGAGTCGGCCTACGGTATTGGCTGCACCACCTGGGAAGTTATCTGGCGCATTGTTTTACCGTTCACCAAAAATGGCGTGATTGGTGGTGTGATGCTGGGTCTGGGCCGTGCTTTGGGTGAAACCATGGCGGTGACCTTTATCATTGGTAACACCTACCAACTCGACAATGCTTCGTTGTATATGCCGGGCAACAGTATTACTTCCGCTCTGGCGAATGAATTCGCTGAAGCCGAATCAGGCCTGCACACCGCAGCACTGATGGAACTGGGGCTGATTCTGTTTGTGATCACCTTTATCGTACTGGCTGTCTCTAAGTTCATGATTATGCGTCTTGCGAAGAATGAAGGAGCGCGCTCATGACAACCATGGAAATGCAAAGCCGCGCAGCATTGGCTGAATCTCGCCGTAAAATGCAAGCTCGCCGCCGGTTTAAAAACCGTGTCGCACTGACTCTTTCAATGGGAACCATGGCGTTCGGCCTGTTCTGGCTGGTATGGATTCTGTTCTCAACCGTGACACGTGGGATCGACGGAATGTCGATTGCGCTGTTCACAGAAATGACGCCTCCACCCAATACTGCTGGTGGCGGGCTCGCGAACGCCCTTGCAGGTAGCGGTCTGTTAATCTTGTGGGCGACCGTTTTCGGTACGCCGCTGGGTATCATGGCGGGGATTTATCTGGCGGAGTACGGTCGCAAATCGTGGCTGGCAGAAGTCATTCGTTTTATTAACGACATTCTGCTTTCCGCACCGTCAATCGTGGTGGGTTTATTCGTCTACACCATCGTGGTCGCAAAGATGCAGCACTTCTCTGGCTGGGCCGGGGTCATTGCGCTGGCGTTGTTGCAGGTGCCAATCGTCATTCGTACCACTGAAAACATGCTGAAACTGGTACCAGACAGCTTGCGCGAAGCGGCTTACGCATTGGGCACGCCAAAGTGGAAAATGATTTCTGCAATTACGCTGAAAGCCTCTGTTTCCGGGATTATTACCGGGGTATTACTGGCGATTGCACGTATCGCGGGTGAAACGGCCCCACTGCTGTTCACGTCGCTCTCCAACCAGTTCTGGAGCACCGACATGATGCAGCCACTGGCTAACTTGCCGGTGACCATTTTCAAATTTGCGATGAGCCCGTTTGCCGAATGGCAACAATTAGCCTGGGCTGGCGTTCTGATTATTACTCTGTGTGTGTTGCTGCTGAACATTATGGCGCGCGTGATTTTTGCAAAGAGTAAACACGGTTAAATTTTGCGGCGCGGCAACGGCGGCGTCGGATGGAGATTAAGAAACAGATGAGTATGGTCGATACAGCCTCTGGCAAAATTCAGGTTCGCGATTTGAACTTCTTTTACGGCAAATTCCATGCCCTGAAAGACATCAATCTGGATATCGCTAAAAACCAGGTTACCGCATTCATTGGCCCGTCAGGTTGTGGTAAATCCACCTTGCTGCGTACATTCAACAAAATGTACTCGCTCTACCCGGAGCAGCGTGCTGAAGGTGAAATCTTGCTGGATGGGGAAAACATCCTCACTCAAAGCCAGGATATCGCCCTGCTGCGTGCCAAAGTAGGCATGGTGTTCCAGAAGCCAACGCCGTTCCCAATGTCGATTTATGACAACATCGCTTTCGGTGTGCGTCTATTTGAAAAGTTGTCTCGCAGCGACATGGATGAGCGCGTGCAATGGGCTTTGACCAAGGCCGCATTGTGGAACGAAACCAAAGATAAATTACACCAGAGCGGATACAGTCTCTCCGGTGGCCAGCAACAGCGTCTGTGCATTGCGCGTGGTATTGCGATTCGTCCGGAAGTGTTGTTGCTTGATGAGCCGTGTTCAGCGCTGGACCCGATTTCTACCGGTCGTATCGAAGAGCTGATCACTGAGCTGAAACAGGATTACACCGTCGTTATCGTTACCCACAACATGCAGCAAGCGGCGCGTTGTTCAGACCACACCGCATTTATGTACCTGGGCGAGCTTATCGAGTTTAGCGAAACCGACACGCTGTTTACGACGCCTGCTAAGAAGCAGACTGAAGATTACATTACTGGCCGCTACGGTTGATCGGGAGAAAAAATGGACAGCCTCAACCTTAACAAACACATTTCCGGCCAGTTTAACGCCGAGCTGGAATATATCCGCACCCAGGTGATGACCATGGGTGGGCTGGTGGAGCAACAGCTTTCTGATGCGATCACCGCCATGCACAATCAAGATGGTGAGCTGGCAAAACGCGTCATTGAAGGCGACCACAAAGTTAATATGATGGAAGTCGCTATTGATGAAGCCTGTGTGCGCATCATTGCTAAACGCCAGCCAACCGCCAGCGACTTGCGCCTGGTGATGGCTATCATCAAAACGATTTCTGAGCTGGAACGTATCGGTGATGTGGCAGATAAAATCTGCCGTACGGCGCTGGAGAAATTCTCTCAACAGCACCAACCGCTGTTGGTAAGCCTTGAGTCTTTAGGCCGCCACACCGTGCAAATGCTGCATGATGTTCTGGACGCATTTGCGCGCATGGATCTTAACGAAGCGGTGCGTATCTATCGTGAAGATAAGAAAGTTGACCAGGAATATGAAGGCATCGTACGTCAGTTGATGACGTATATGATGGAAGACTCACGCACCATTCCAAGCGTGCTGACCGCGCTGTTCTGTGCGCGTTCTATCGAGCGTATCGGTGACCGTTGCCAGAATATCTGTGAGTTTATTTTCTACTTCGTCAAAGGACAGGACTTCCGTCATGTCGGTGGCGATGAGCTGGATAAATTGCTGGCGGGTAAAGACCCGAAAGAGTGATTAAAAAAAGAGTTAATAAAAACGCCAGCGAATCGCTGGCGTTTTTATTAGTGTCTAGCGAACAATAATCCCTAACAGAATACCCAGCGCGCCAAAGTCTGCATCGCTGAAAGTGGTGTTGGCAAAGCCAATATCACCCAGCACTGGCAGCAAGAACACAGGCAGGAAGGTAATCAGCAAACCTTGAGCGAACGCTCCCAGAATAGCCCCACGACGTCCACCTGTTGCGTTACCAAATACCCCTGCCGCCGCGCCGACGAAGAAGTGTGGCACCACGCCTGGGATAATCACCGTCATGTTCAGCAGATACAGCGCAAACATGCCGATTAAACCCGCAGCAAAGCTGCTCAGGAAGCCAACCAATACCGCATTCGGTGCATAAGGGAACACGACCGGGCAATCGAGAGCCGGTTTTGCGTTCGGAACCAGTTTGTCGGAAATACCTTTGAACGCGGGAACGATTTCCGCGATCACCATGCGCACACCTTGCAGAATGATGTACACGCCTGCGGCAAAGGTGATGGATTGCATGATGGAGAACATGAACCAGTTTTTGCCACCGCTCAGCTCTTTCACGACATCAGCACCCGCGAACAAACAGGTGACCAGGAAGATAATGCTCATGGTAAAGGAGATAGCGACTGGCGTATCACGCAAGAACAGCAGACTTTTCGGCACGTTCATGTCTTCAGTCGAGTGTTCTTTATTACCAAACTTGCTGCCGATGAACCCTGCCAGAACATAAGATAATGTCGAGAAGTGGCCGATGGCGACGTCATCAGAACCGGTGACCTTCTTCATGTAAGGGTGTGCAATGGCTGGGAAAAAGACCATCGCCACGCCAACAACCAAAGAGCCAACGGCAATCAGCGTAACACCGGTCATACCTGCCGTTGCCAGGATCACAGCTACCATCATCGACATAAATAATGTGTGATGGCCGGTAAGGAAGATAAATTTCCACGGCGTGAAACGGGCAATCAAGATATTGATAACCATGGCGAAGAACATGATCATCGCCATCTCTTTCCCGAAGCTTTTCTGCGCTACGGAAACAATGGCTTCATTGTTCGGCACCACGCCCTGAATACCAAAAGCGTGTTGGAAAATGTTTGCGAAGTCACCCAGTGATGACACCACTAAACCGGCGCCCGCACCTAAAATCACAAAACCCATAATGGTTTTAACGGTGCCTTTAATACATTCGGTGACCGGTTTTTTCTGTGCAATCAGGCCAATCAAGGCGATTAAACCGACCAGCACTGCTGGTTCGGAAAGCACATCGCTCATCAAAAAACGAAAGAAATCCATTACGACCTCGACTTACAGTGCGCCTAACTCGGTTAATGCCACGGACAAACGTTCTTTCATGGCTTTCTTGTCGATCATGTTGTCCAGAGCAACGATTTTCCCTGCGACGGACTGTGCGACGAGTTGCTCGGCAATGTCCTTGGTGCCGACATAAATATCGCTCGGTGTGCCTTTAGCTGAGCCGAGGTCAACATGATCAACATCAGCGCTGACTGCCAGATCTTTCAGAATGCTTTTAATGCTCATTTCCATCATCAGACTGGTGCCTAAACCGTTACCGCAAACCACTGTAATTTTCATAATTGTTCCCCTGGATTAATAGCGCGCAATGACGGACAAAATGTCTTGCGTTGTTTTGGCCTGCAAAATGGCCTGAATGTCTTGTTCGTTATCGAATAATTGGGCGAGTTGAGAAATCGCTTCAATGTGGCTGGTGCTGTCGGTTGCCGCTAACACAATCAACAACTTCACCGGATCGTTTTCATCGGCATCGAAATTCACGCCTGAAGTGATAAGCGTCAGTGCCAGAGAGAGTTTGTTTGCACCTTCTTCCGGACGTGCATGGGGCATCGCAATACCTGGGCCAACCACATAGTACGGGCCGATGGCTTCATGTGAGCGGTAGATAGCCTCGACATAGCGCGGTTCGATCGAACCGTTCTCAATCAGCGGACGGCATGAAATAGCCACGGCATCGCGCCAGTCTTTAGCCTTTTCTACGACCTGTACAACCTCTGTGGTTAATAGTGTTTTTAACATGCGACTGATAACTCCCGATGATAATTAACAGGAGGGTAGATTTTTCAGACAGTAATTAATGTGATGGTTGTCTCATTTGATAGCGCTACCTGATAGCGCTATCAAGCTTTGTGATAGCGCTATCATTTCTCCTCCGTCTGACTTTGGCTATATCGGGTTCCCGCATATACAATGCGATAGAGCATTTGCTGCCGTGGGCAATGAGTTGACAGATTGATGGTGAAATAAAAATAATGAAAACAGTAAGTTGTAATTGTCCCGGGAGCCAGAATGGAAAAAATGCGTAAGCGTCGTGGTACCGGACGAGTCACGCTGCAAGAAGTCGCCAATTATGCGGGTGTTGGAACCATGACGGTTTCCCGGGCGTTGAGAACGCCGGAGCAGGTTTCCGACAAATTGCGCGAGAAGATAGAACAAGCAGTGGAAGAATTGGGTTATATCCCCAATCGGGCTGCGGGCGCGCTGGCTTCTGGTCACAGCGATACGGTCGCCGTGCTGATACCTTCTCTGACCGATAAAGCCAGTTCGCGCTTTATGCAGTCATTACAGCAAGTACTGAATAAAAATGAGTTCCAGCTACTGCTTGGTTGCCATGAACATAATCAGCATAAAGAAGCTGAAATTTTAATGACGTTACTGCAAAGCAATCCGGCTGCACTGGTGATTTTTGGTTCTCAGTTGGCAGAAAAAACCTACCAGATTCTCGAAAAAACCAATATTCCCACCATTAACGTCGTCGGTTCCCCTTTCAGCCAGGCGCGAATTACGCTTGAAACGGCATTTTTTGAGGCGTCACATAAACTGACCGAACATCTGTTGGATCAGGGGTATAAGAATATCGGTTTTATCGGTGCGCACATGGACAACCGCTTACAGCGCCAGCAACTGAACGGCTGGCATAAAGCGATGCTGAGTCGTTACCAGAATTCCGACCAGGTGATCACCACGCCGGATGCCGCTAGCTTGCAGTTTGGCCGTTATGCATTGACCGAAATATTACAACGCCAGCCAGAACTGGATGCTGTGATTTGCAGCCATGAGGAGATTGCGCTAGGCATCATGTTTGAGTGCCAACGGCGCTTGCTGAAAATCCCCGGAAATATCGCGGTGGCTTGTCTCGACGGCTCGGACAGTTGCGATCAAACGCATCCGACGCTGACCTCAATCCGTATTGATTATAAAAAAATGGGTAAAGATGCGGGTAAGCTACTGATTGAGCTGTTGAATGATGAGCGGGACGACGAATTAGACGAATCGCGAGTTGAGCAATTCAGCTACCAGATTGAATTGCGCCAGAGTACTTGAACACATCCGTTGCAGGGCGGATAAGCGCAAGCGCTATCCGCCAGATTTCTTTATTCCGTAATATCCCAACCACGCGCGCGCCATAATTCCGGCAACTGCGCCAAATCGGTAAAGGTCGTTACTTTCGGATGGTCAATTGGCTTGTTATGCGGATCGGCGCAGAAGTAGAAAACGTCCATTCCTGCGGCAATACCGGATTGCGCTCCAGCCATCGAATCATCCACCAGCACACAGTTTTTCACATCCACGCGCATCGCATCGGCGGCATGGAACATGATCGCCGGATCGGGTTTCCATGCCTTGATGTCATAACCGCTAAACAGTTTGTCCGGGAAATGACCGAGCATGCCTGTTTTGCCCAGCGAATGCTGCATTTTGCTGACCGGGCCATTAGAAACGATACACATCGGCACCTTGATTTGCGCAATGAGCGCTGCAGCACCTTCAATCTCCACGAGTTCGCTGTCGAAAAGTCGCGAAACTTCTGCGCGAAAAATTTTCTCCAGCTCTTCTTTTGCGAAGTTCACGCCATGTTGGGCATTGATAGTGTCGATGATCTCGTAGAGCTTGATCCCCTTGAAGGTTTTATGAACTTCCTCAAGCGCAAGTTCAATGCCGTTTTGCGCAAACATATGCACGTAGGCTTTGGAGCAAATAACCTCACTATCAACCAGCGTACCATCGCAGTCGAAGAACACCGCATCTATCCGGGACATACCGCTTCCTTTTATTAAAGTGAAGGATCATCTTACCCAATTTGCGCAATTTTTGCGGCACGCAATCGTTGCCGTATAAGAGTTTTCAATGAAAAAAATACAATGTTGGTCATTATGTTTTGTATTTTTTGGTATAGGATAGCGACGGATTTTTCCTCTCAATGTTCGGAATTAAGACTAATGAGCCAACCACAATCTACTCCGGCTGCAAATCCGGGGCTGCTCGAGCGCGTGTTTAAACTGCGCGAACACGGCACCACGGCACGCACAGAAGTGATCGCCGGTCTTACGACCTTCCTGACGATGGTGTATATCGTTTTCGTCAACCCGCAGATCCTTGGCGCCGCTGGTATGGATACCCAGGCCGTTTTTGTCACCACCTGTTTGATTGCCGCATTAGGTAGCATCCTGATGGGTATTTTCGCCAACCTGCCAGTCGCACTGGCACCAGCGATGGGCCTGAATGCGTTCTTCGCCTTTGTGGTTGTTGGCGCAATGGGGATTTCCTGGCAAGTGGGTATGGGCGCCATTTTCTGGGGTGCCACAGGTCTGCTGCTGCTGACCATTTTCCGCGTGCGTTACTGGATGATTGCCAATATCCCGGTGAGCCTGCGCGTAGGCATTACCAGCGGTATTGGTCTGTTCATCGGGATGATGGGCCTGAAAAACGCCGGGATTATCGTTGCGAACAAAGACACTCTGGTGAGCATCGGCAACCTGACTTCCCACAGCGTGCTGCTGGGTGCATTGGGCTTCTTTATCATCGCAATTCTGGCCTCGCGTAACATTCACGCCGCTGTGCTGGTTTCCATTGTGGTCACTACGCTGTTGGGTTGGATGATGGGCGATGTGCAATACCACGGTATTGTTTCTGCACCACCAAGCGTACTTTCAGTGGTAGGCCAGGTTGATTTAGCCGGTTCGCTGAACATTGGTCTGGCAGGCGTCATCTTCTCCTTTATGTTGGTTAACCTGTTTGACTCCTCCGGTACGTTGATTGGCGTAACAGACAAAGCCGGGCTTGCCGACGAAAAAGGTAAATTCCCGCGCATGAAACAGGCGCTGTATGTTGATAGCGTATCTTCTGTTGCGGGCGCGTTTATCGGGACATCGTCTGTTACCGCGTATATCGAAAGTTCTTCTGGCGTGTCTGTCGGTGGGCGTACTGGCCTGACGGCGGTGATCGTGGGCTTGCTGTTCTTGCTGGTTATCTTCCTGTCGCCACTGGCAGGCATGGTTCCGGCATATGCCGCAGCAGGCGCTCTGATTTACGTTGGCGTGTTGATGACATCCAGCCTGTCTCGTGTGAAGTGGGATGACCTGACGGAAGCGGTTCCAGCGTTCATTACTGCCGTAATGATGCCATTTAGCTTCTCAATCACCGAAGGTATCGCACTGGGCTTCATCTCTTACTGTGTGATGAAACTCGGCACTGGTCGCTGGCGTGAAATCAGCCCATGCGTGATTGTCGTAGCGCTGTTGTTTATCCTGAAGATTGTGTTTATCGACGCACACTAATACCCGTCATATTTCAATCTGAAAATAGCCAGTCATTGTGACTGGCTATGATTTTCCCGGCGATATCGACCCGGCGGCTGGTTGAACGTACGCGTAAAAATGCGCGTAAACGTCTGCTGCGAATCAAAACCGTACCTCAGACTAATATCGTAAACCTTGTTATCGGTATCGCGTAAATCACGCGCCGCCAGCAACAGTTTACGCTCGCGAATGTACTTCCCAAGACTCTCGCCTTTGTACTGCATAAACAATCGTTGCAGGTGCCACTTCGAATAACCCGCATGATCGGCAATAACATCAATACGTAATGGTTGATGCAAATTGTCATCAATCCATTGAACAATGGTGTCGATAACTTGAGCGGAAATTGTCATTCATCCCCCTGTGTGGCTCGCTTACAAGACACTGGCATCTTCCCACCAGGCGCTAAATTGTTGTGCGTTATCGTTAACCCAAACCGGTTCACCCTGTTTTGGTGTTAACAAGCGGAAGCTTTTATCTGAGCTGGCTTCTGACAGGCTTTTGTACGGTGCATCCCAGGTATGTTTTGCCAGAACAAAGCGGCCCGCATGGCCTGGCAGCACGGCGCGTGCATTAAGCTCCTGCGCGGCTTGTGCTGTTTCATTTGGCATCATATGGATGTTGTTCCAGTCCTCGTCGTACTGGCCGTTTTCCATAATGGCGATGTCTACCGAACCAAACTGTTCGCCAATCGCTTTGAAGTGCGGCCCGTAACCGGTATCGCCGCTGTAATAGATTTTGTGGTTATCCGTCACGAACATAAAACTGGCCCACAGCGTCTGGTTACTCTTCAGGCTGCGGCCGGAAAAATGACGCGCGGGTAAAACATGAACAGTCAGCTCATTCGAGATTTTTACCGCCTGGTTCCAGTCTTTTTCATGAATAATGTCACTGTTTATCCCCCAGTAACGCAGATGAGATCCGACACCGAGCGGCGTAATCACCTGGCGGATTTTGGGTTTCAGCGCTTTGATGGTGGCGAAATCCAGATGATCGTAATGGTCATGGGAAATAATCAGCAGATCGATTTCGGGCATCGACTCCGCCGTCCACGGGTAATTCCCTGGAAAAGCTTTATTCAGAAATGAAAAGGGCGCGGCGTAATTGCTGAATACCGGATCGATCAAAATGCGCTTTCCGGCGAGCTGGATATACCACGAGGAGTGACCGAGCCAGACCATTGTGTCCTGCTCCAGCGGTATGCTTGCGAGATCGGTTTTCACTAACGGCAACGGCTGCTGCGGGCGCGAGTTCTCACGCTTTGCGGTTAAAAACTCCCACCACGCCGCGATCATACTTTTCTGCCCGGTATAACCCTGGGTTGGAATCTGGTTGCGAAATTGCCCGTCAACGTAGTTGGCAGAACGTTCGACTAAACTTAAACCTTCTCCCTGCGGAGCCTGACCAAACCCGGCATTCAGGACAAAAGGCAAACTGGCTGCTGTAGCAATCAACATAATGAGTACCGCGCATAAGGAGAGACGTTTCAAATCCATGCCTGGTTCCTCGTCCCATCCATTGGGTCGAATCTAACAAACTTGATAATGAGTGAGTAAGCACTCATTATAGATGGGAAGTGATTTGCGTCAAGATGCTTTTCAAACGCTGACATTGAGCGTTGCAGTGGCGTAGTTCGCATGATTCAATTCGGTTTTTAGAATTCAGAGGGTAAACGTTGTGGCTCGTCCGAAGAGTGAAGATAAAAAATTAGCGTTACTGGAAGCCGCGACAACCGCCATTGGCCTGTCGGGGATCGCAGCATCAACTGCGCAGATTGCCCGTGCAGCTGGTGTGGCAGAGGGTACGCTGTTTCGCTATTTTGCCACTAAGGACGATTTACTTAACGAGCTCTATCTTCATGTAAAACAAGACTTGTGCCAGACGATGCTGGCCAATATCGACAGAACTTTAAAAGACCCGAAAGAATATACCCGTTATGTCTGGAACAGTTATATCGACTGGGCTATTTGCAATCCTGAGGCCCATCGGGCAATTCGTCAGTTGTCTGTGAGCGACAAGATAGGCGAAGAAACCAAGCAGAAAGTAGCGGAGTTATTTCCTGAGTTACACGAGATCTGCTCGCAATCAATATTGAAGGCTTTTCAGAGCGGCCCATACCGTGCATTCAGTGACGCGATTTTTTCTTCACTGGCAGAAACCACAATGGAATTCGCCAGCCGCGAACCGGAGCGAGCTGGCGATTATAAAGCTTTAGGCTTCGAAACTATGTGGCGCGCTTTAGCAAACTAGGATTTAACGCGCTGAATGTACTCACCAAAAGCGGTGAGTTGCCCCGCCAGATGATCAAGCGTGCTTTGATCGACGACTTCGCCTGTCTGCGCATCCACTTTGTTCTGAATCACGCCACCCATAAACTCAGGCTTGTTCATCACCATTGCATCCAGGAACACCAGAATCTGACGCAGATGGTACTGACAACGTGCGCCACCAATCGCGCCCATTGAACTGGTCTGAATCAGCACCGGTTTCCCTGCCAGAGGCTGTTCTGGCAAACGCGAAAGCCAGTCGATGGCGTTCTTCAGGCCGCCTGGCACCGAATAGTTATATTCTGGCGTGACAATCACCACACCATCTGCGGCACGAATTTGTTCTGCAATCGTCTCAACGCTCGAGGGGAAACCTTCTTCTTGCTGCATATCGGCGTCATACAGCGGAATGTCTTTAATGGAGGGCAACGCATGAATGCTCATCCCTGCAGGAGCGATTCCTGGCAGAGTACGGGCGACCATAGCGTTGAATGAGCCATGGCGAAGGCTACCTAATAACGTGACTATCTTTAACGTGTCGGACATGGATACCTCTTTTTGTCAGGACGTTCATAAATGATCAGTTTTGATGTAACACTTTTTCTGACGGCATACTGGTTAAGCGAATGATGCTGCCATTGTGATCACGATAGCGAGATTTTACATCCCACAGGCGGTGCCAGTTTTGCGGGCTTTCAAACTCCCACAAATTGAGTTTTTCAATTGCTGGAGACACCACACATCCCCAGATTAACAGGCCTTCCACATCACTGATCGCTTCAATTTCCGACTGACAGTTAACACGAATACGCCCGGCGCCAGGCAGAAGCTGCAAACTATCTTCGCGGCCGGTTAATTTAAATGCGCTTTGGTGCAGCGTACGCAGTTGGGCCCGTGCCTCACCTGGGTTTTTTTGATTGTTTATCCAGATGGACTCATTGCTGCGAAAGGTGGGATCCGAAGCGACGGACGGGAGGTGACCGAAAGACTGGTTAATTTCAATATCCAGCCCGCAGCGACCTTCGGTCGTCACCAATACACCGACTTTATTCCCGGCATAGGCAATGCTGAAATCCATCAGTGAAGGGTCGGCAAAGTGTGGCCGTCCGGCTGTGGTCGTCACGATTTCCGGCAGTTGTTGAATGCCGTAAAGCATATGTAGCAATTCCGCGAGTAAGCTGCGTGAAGCTAAAAATCGTGCACGGCGATGTTCTGGCATTTGTTGAGCGCGGGCGAGGCATTCTTCACTCAGCCGGCTCGAAAAGGGGAATTTAGGATTGATAGTCCATCTTGCGAAGTGCGTTGCCATTTGTCTCTCCTTGATATACCCGTCGCCTTTCAAGTTTCAGGTGCGTTGGCTGCTTTCACTCACACGAATCACTTAGTTTACTAAGCTCATCGTGATTCGTTCTCTTGCCGCCTTTCTGAAACTCGAAATACATAGGGTAAAATGGGCAATCTCGATTGTAGGTTTTTTAGTAGCGAAACGCACGGCGAGAACGTGTAAAAAAACGTCAAATATTGATCAAATGATCAACTCCATGAATACTTTGACTTTATCGTGAGCACTCTTTAGTGCCGCAGATGCGATAAAAAAAAATCCCGCAACAGCAGATGCGTTGCGGGATGAGTAAAAAGTGAGCACACGCTAACTTTTTTGGCTTACTTACCGATACAGAAACTCGAGAAAATGCGTCCAAGCAAATCATCAGAGGTAAATTCTCCGGTGATTTCACTCAAGCTTTGTTGAGAAAGACGCAGTTCCTCAGCCAGTAATTCCCCAGCCCATGCGCCCAGCAGTTGTGCTTTACCTTGCTGAAGATGGGTAGCTGCCTGCTCCAGCGCTTGCAGATGGCGACGACGCGCCATGAAACCGCCTTCCATGTTGGTTTCAAAGCCCATGCTCTGTTTTAGATGGGCGCGCAGCACATCTACGCCTTCACCGGTACGCGCAGAGAGGCGCACAAGTGAGTGACCATTCACATCGCTCAGACCCAGCGTTTCGCCTGTGACATCAGCTTTGTTACGCACCACAGTAATCGGTAAACGTGCCGGTAAGCGTGCAATAAAATCAGGCCAAATTTCAGCGGGGTCTGTGGCGTCGGTTGTTGTACCGTCAACCATGAACAGCACACGGTCAGCCTGTTCGATCTCATTCCATGCACGTTCGATACCGATGCGCTCAACTTCGTCGCTTGATTCGCGTAAACCTGCAGTATCAATGATATGCAGCGGCATGCCGTCGATGTGAATATGTTCACGCAGTACGTCACGGGTGGTTCCGGCAATGTCCGTGACAATCGCGGCTTCGCGGCCTGCCAGCGCATTAAGTAGGCTCGATTTACCGGCATTTGGACGCCCGGCAATGACGACTTTCATCCCTTCGCGCAGCAGGCTTCCCTGACGCGCCTCAGCACGCACGGCGTCCAGGTCGTCTATCACCTGGTTCAGTTGGGCTTCAATTTTTCCGTCTGACAGAAAATCAATTTCTTCGTCCGGGAAATCAATCGCGGCTTCCACGTAAATTCGCAGGTGGGTCAGTGCATCAACCAAATGGTTGACTCGTGCAGAGAAGGCCCCCTGCAAAGAATTTAATGCTGAACGTGCGGCTTGCTCGGAACTTGCGTCGATCAGGTCGGCGATGGCTTCAGCCTGTGCCAGGTCCAGCTTGTCATTCAGAAATGCACGTTCGGAGAACTCGCCAGGTCTTGCGATACGCAAGCCTGAGAGCGCCAGGATGCGTTTTAACAGTAAATCCAGGATAACCGGGCCACCGTGACCTTGTAGTTCCAGCACATCCTCACCCGTGAAGGAATTGGGGCCCGGGAACCACAGCGCGATGCCTTGATCCAGCACGCTGCCGTCCGCGTCACGGAATGGCAGGTAATCGGCATAACGTGGTTTGGGTAATTTACCCAGAATGGCTTGTGCCACTTCACGTGCTTGAAGGCCTGAGACGCGCAGGATACCGACCCCACCACGTCCCGGCGGTGTCGCCTGGGCAACGATTGTCTCGTTATGGCTCATAATTTCTCTCAGACTTTTTAGCAAATAAAAAAGGCGGTCTATTGACCGCCTTTCGTAAGCATCTGGCTAATTGCTATCAGGTCTTTTTCTTATCGCGGCTGTGTAAGCCACGTTTCTCAAGACCGCGATAAATCAGCTGCTGCTGGATGATGGTCACTGTGTTACTGACGATATAGTACAGCACCAGGCCTGACGGGAACCACAGGAAGAACACCGTGAAGATGACCGGCATAAAGGTCATGATCTTCTGCTGCATCGGGTCGGTCACAGTGGTAGGCGACATCTTCTGAATGAAGAACATCGTCAAGCCCATCAGGATCGGCAGGATGTAGTACGGGTCTTGTGCAGACAAGTCATGGATCCACAGTGCGAACGGCGCATGGCGCAATTCCACAGAACCCATCAGCATGTAGTACAACGCCAGGAAGATTGGCATCTGGATAACCAGCGGGAGACAACCACCCAGCGGGTTAACCTTCTCAGCTTTATACAACGCCATCATTTCCTGACTCTGGCGTTGTTTGTCGTCACCAATACGTTCACGCATAGCGGCCAGTTTCGGCTGCAACATACGCATTTTCGCCATGGAGGTGTACTGCGCTTTAGTCAGCGGGTACATGATGCCACGAACGATAAAGGTGATAACGATAATGGAGAAGCCCCAGTTACCGATGAAACCGTGAATGAATTTCAACAGCTTGAACAGCGGCTGAGAAATAAACCACAACCAACCATAATCCACAGTCAGGTCAAGGTGCGGCGCAACGGCTGCCATTTTGTCCTGAATTTCCGGGCCAACCCACAGGGTGCTACCCAGTTGAGCTGTTTGGCCTGGCTGAACCAGTTGTGGTGCGGATTTATAACCAATCGCCGCCACATCATTGCTCAGTTTGGTGGTATAGAAGTTGTTAGTACCCTGATTACGCGGAACCCACGCTGTTGCGAAATACTGCTGCAACATCGCAACCCAGCCATTGCTGGCGTTAACGTTCAGGTTTTCACCGTCAGCGATGGTATCGAATTTATATTTTTCGTATTTCGCATCAGGCGTTGAGTACGCAGCGCCACGGAAGGTATGCAACGCAAAGTTGTTGCTTCCAGTATCGCGGTGCGAAGGCAGATTGATGGACTGCTTCAACTGACCAAAGGTAGCCAGCTCCAGCGGTTTCTCACCGGCATTCTTCACGTTGTAATCCACGCTTACCGCGAACTCGCCGCGTTTCAGGGTGAAGGATTTAGTGAAGACGTTGCCCGCTGCATCAGTATAAGTCATTGGAATAACAAGTTCGTTCTGGCCTTCTGGCAGTACGAAGCTGTCGCTTTCAACGTTATACAGTGGGCGATCACCATTAGCCGGGTTATCTGGGCCATCACGACCGGTCAGGCCACTTTGTGCCTGGTAGATAAACTCTGGCGTTGTTTCCAGTAACTGGAACGGCTCATTAGATTTGAGCTCTTTCGGGTAGGTCAGCAACTGTGCCTGCTCAACATCACCACCACGGGTGTTGATGGAAAGCTCAAGGACGTCAGTTTTAACCGTGATGATTTTTCCCTGGCCACTGGTCGGCACACCCTGGCTTGCGGCATTACCTGCTGCGGTGGTCGTAGTCTGCGTGGTCTGTTGTACCTGAGGTTTAGGAGCGTGGTCCTGCTCCCAGGCTTGCCAGATCATGAAAGACACGAACAACAAAGCGATGAGAAAGAGATTGCGTTGCGAATCCATCGTTAGTGTTCTCTGGTATCAAAAGGTCCAGGTGGGACGGGATCGTCTCCACCGGGGTTCAAAGGGTGGCATTTTAATACGCGTTTCACTGTCAACCAACTGCCTTTTAACACCCCAAACCTGCGCAATGCCTCAATTCCGTAGTGAGAACAGGTAGGAGTGAAACGACAATGCGGCCCGAGAAGCGGACTTATCAGGCGCTGATAGACCCTAATCAGGCCTATCAGGAGCCGGGAGACAGGCGACAGTGACGGCGCCATAACTTTTCCAATGCTTCCGATAAAGCCCGGTTATCCAGGTCTGCAACCCCTTTCTTAGCCACTACCACGAAATCCATTGGAGGAAGTTCGTGTTGACGCAAACGGAAACTCTCACGCGTCAGACGTTTAATCCGATTGCGTTCGTGTGCACGTTTAACATTTTTCTTAGCGACTGTAAGACCGATGCGGGGATGCCCCAGCGAATTAAGGCGGCCGAGGATGGTGATTTGCGGCGTGCCAGCCCGTTGAGGTTGCTGGAAGACGAAAGTGAAATGAGTGGGAGTTAACAAGCGTAACTCCCTGGGAAATGCGAGCTTAACCACTCAGGGGTTAGCTTTTATTACTTAGAAACGGTCAGACGAGAACGGCCTTTAGCACGACGACGTGCCAAAACCTGACGACCATTTTTAGTTGCCATACGAGCACGGAAACCGTGTGAACGGTTACGCTTCAGTACGGACGGTTGAAAAGTGCGTTTCATGGCGATTTCTACCTAAACTTGGATAAATTTCACTGGGTTAGCGCAGAGCCTTGCATAAACTGCAAACGACTTACGCCTCAGTGTGGCTGATTAAAGAGGCCGGATTGTAATAATTGTACACTCCGGAGTCAATTCTCTTTCCTTATTTCCCGTGCCTTAATTCGCTTTTTGACCCTAAAAACGACCAGGATCTGTCCAAAATAAAGCCGTGGTGACACGCGACGGGTGTGGAATTATACGGCCTCCCCATTAAAGCGCAAGGATCGACGGGGATCTTCCTTAGATCAGTTAAGACGATTTTGTGCGCTAGTCATTAAATTTTCCAATATAGGAATGTAAAGCACTGCGCGTCTGGCAGGATCGTTTACACTTAGACTCCACAAAATAGCCCTGTGGATAAATCGGGAAGAAACTGTGAGAAACAGAAGATCTCTGGCGCACTTTAGGCTATGATCCGCGGTCCCGATCGTGATCCTTTAGCGTTCACCCTGGGGTAAACCGCAGATAGCGGTTCGCACGCTTCCCGTACCGGGGTTCCGTTGAGGAAGAGTCGGCGTGCGTCAACAATCATGAATATAAACTTTCAGTCTTCGTCATTTTATCGACTTTGTTCGAGTGGAGTCCGCC